>NZ_DATBTY010000079.1:0-1504 GCF_036516575.1 Cerasibacillus sp. | reverse complement strand
CCGGTATGTATGAAAACGATTGACGATACCCTTCCATGTTGCCCTCTAACGTATGCCCTGCAATTTCAATCGTTCCAGCATGTTGACGCAATAAGCCGATAATATGTTTAATCGTCGTACTTTTCCCCGCTCCGTTCAAACCAATTAAACCGACTAACTCTCCTGCTTCTACTTCAAATGATAAATGATGCAAAACAGGTTTCCGTGTATAACCACCTGTCACATCTGTTAATTTTAAAACCGCCATGCGATCCCCTCTCTTCCTTTCTTCATTTTAACAAATGTATGAAGAAAGTTACATTGATACAAAGACGTTTACCATGTTTTATGCTACACTAAAGATAGATAAAAACGAATAAAAGGAGTGGTTCAGATGGTTTCTTGTATTTTCTGTAATATTATTAACGGTACAATTCCGAGTGAAAAAGTGTACGAAGATGAGCACGTTTATGCATTCATGGACATCACACCTGTCGCGAAAGGTCATTTACTTCTCATCCCTAAAGTCCACCGTGAAAACGTTTACGACATGACGGAAGACGAAGCGGCAAATTTATTCCGTGCCGTTCCTAAAATTGCGAATGCTTTAAAAGCAGAATTCCAACCTGCTGGTATGAACTTATTGCAAAATAACGGTTCACACGCAGGACAAACTGTATATCATTTCCACTTACATTTCATCCCACGTTACGATGAAAAGGACGGATTCGGTTGGACATGGAATCCGCAAGTCGATAAATTAACACCTGAAGTCATCGGTGAACTCGCTACAAAAATTCGCAAACAACTTTGATTATTGTTCAATAAAGTTTAGCTGAAACAATTATCGATAAATTATGATCATTTGTTCTAAAACATTACGTTAGCTAATAGTCGATATAGCTAATTATAAAGCATTTTTTAAAAGGTTAAGGCGTTGAATGAAGTTACGTATGAAACATTAATTCTTCATATCAACCTTAACCTTTTATTATATGTGAATAACAAAGATTTTGGAAAAATTGTTGGAAATATGTATCGTTTTTTACTGAAATTAATTGATTGTCTTTTTATAACATGATTTAATAGATAATAATTCATCTCTTGGAGAAAGGTGTTGGCTATTTTTATGAAACAATCTAACTTTTTACTCGGCGTACTTGCCGGTTCCATTACCGCTTCAGTCGCTGTACTTTTAACGACGTCACAATCGGGCGAACAATTGCGTGCAAATATGAAATCTAAATCGTGCAATCTTCAATCTATGATTGAAGACATTAAAGCGAAAGCAAGCGAACTCGTTGAGTCGATTCAACATTTAACGACAGAAGCAAAAGCAAACTTACCAGAAACGATCGAAGAAATTAAACAATCTGTCATGGTGTGGCAACAATCGACAGAACCACATAAAAATAACTTATCACAGGAAATTGATTCGATTCAAAAGTCTATCGAGCAACTCGAACAACAAATTGCCAAACAGCAAAATCATTAAGTTTTTTCGAAGCTATTTCCTAAAAATAGC
>NZ_DATBTY010000078.1:0-13418 GCF_036516575.1 Cerasibacillus sp. | reverse complement strand
CGATTAAGTCTATATAATTGTGTAAAAAGAGAATGAGCCATCACAATTCCTGGAACAATGTTTATAACCCAAAAAACATTCAAGGAGGAATTTATGATGACTCAAATTAATTTTACACTAGACTTCGAAAAAATAAAAGGCCAAGTGGTTGAATCCAGTTTAAATGAGGTGATTAAATCTGCGATTGTCCTTATTTTGAACGAATACATGGAAAAAGAACGCGATGATTATATGAATAATCAACGCTATGATCGAACTAAAAACAGGCACGACTATAGGAATGGGTACTATGAAAGAGAACTCATCCTTAATATAGGAACAATAAATTTAAAGGTCCCACGAACGCGAAGTGGTGAGTTTTCCACAGAGATATTTGAAAAATATCAACGTTGTGATCAAGCGTTATTACTCTCTATGACTGAAATGGTGATAAACGGGGTTTCAACACGTAAAGTAACGAATATCGTTAAACAGCTTTGTGGTAAAAGTGTTTCAAAATCGTTTGTTTCCAATTTAACTAAGAAACTCGACCCTATCGTCAATGAGTGGGCGAATCGACCTTTAAACACCACTAACTACCGCTATCTCTTTTTAGATGCCATGTATATTAAAGTTCGAGAATACGATAAAGTTGTTTCTAAGGCAGTTTATATTGCGCTGGGTGTTAATGACGAAGGAAAACGTGAAATTATCGGTTTGAAAATCTCCCAAGCTGAGTCAAAGAAAAATTGGAGTGATTTCTTCGATTACTTAATATCTCGCGGGTTAAAGTCACCTCGCATAGTTATTTCCGATGCTCATCAAGGGCTTAGAGCTGCCATTGAAGAAAAATTTGTCGGCTCCACCTGGCAGCGATGTACAGTTCACTTCATTAAAAACATCATAGATGCGATGCCTAAGAAAGACTCAGAAGACGCGCGTAATCTGGCTAAAAGTATTTTTAGATCCCCAAATAGTAAAATAGCCAGGGAACTAAAAGAAGAGTTCATCAAGACATACGAAGACAACGGTAAATATCAAAAGGCTATTGAAAGACTAGATGATGGATTTGAAGATGCGATTCAATTTTTCGCTGAGCCAGAGAACGCACATAAACACATTAAGACCACAAATGTCCTAGAAAGAATAAATTCAGAGGTTAGAAGACGAGAAAGAGTCATACGAATCTTTCCAAATCAACAATCGGCGTTTCGATTAATAGGTTCTGTTTTAATGGATTACGAAGAAACACTAGATCAAGGAATAAGAAAATACATCCATTTTTAATTTAAAATCCACTATTAAGGCTGTCTATCACGCCACCATTGACATCGTTTATTGTCCGCGTTATTGAACGACTCACAGGTTCGGGAAAAATAATGCCTATTAGGCTCACCTGTTTTTTATTGTAACACGGACAAATCGAATCTAAGCATTCGCTGGTGGGGCCCCGACCCCTTCCATCGAATGCCAAGATTCGAACACGACATCAATGGCAAGCAGCAAAGCTGTGGCTGATTGAAACTCACAATAAAAATAGTGGTTAAAACATTGTCTGGGAAAAATCGAATTTACACATAAATATGGACTTGACTGGCACCGCTCGATTTTGCATGGGCACCGCTCGATTTTGCATGGGCACCGCTCGATTTTGCATGGGCACCGCTCGATTTTGCATGGGCACCGCTCGATTTCTGCCCTCTGAAATCGGGCAGAAATCGAGCTGATATGAATATCGTTGCCAGTCATGTTTTCAATGTGGTACGATTAACAAGAATTATGTCTAAAGGGGTGAGGGGATGGCGCCTTATGTGTTTATGCTGGCTGCTGTAGTTAACGTTGTTCCGATCGTGTTTTTGTTTAAGGTTTTAATCGGTCGTTTAAAGGAAGATACGAGTCTTAGAAATTCTATTATGACTAAATTTTTTATTGGTGTAGCAACGATTGAAGTGATTCCAATTCTCCTTATTGTGTATGGTATGATGGATCAGGAGAAATATCCAATGTCAGAAACGGTCATCCCAGGAGCAGTTGTTCTACTGATGATGGGACTTGCAGGTATTGCCATTTTATTGCAGCGACGTATTGATGTGCCAGCGGAAGCAAAAGAGACAGTAAACACGTTTACTTTTGTCGCTCTTGCATTGGCGATGTCGATTCCTATTATATCGATTGTTGGGCTGTTGACTCACCTGCAGCAATAATGTTAAATGAGGCTCAAAAAAATATGCCGAGAGCCATCTGACTATTATTATTTTTTTAATAGGGTAAAATATACTTGTTAATAATCAATTATCAATGCATTCCCGTTTATTTTCCTTTAAAATAAAGGGGATGTTTTTATTACATATTTTATGAGAGGGTTTAAAATGACTAAACAACAAGAACCAAAAGCAATTATCGTCATTTTCGGTGCTACCGGGGATCTTGCCATGCGCAAGCTATATCCATCTATTTTCAATCTGTTTCGCAGTGGACAGATTGATAAGAATGTGGCTGTTATTGGTGCGGCGCGAAAACCGTGGGATCATACGGAATTCCGTCAGCATGTCCATGAATCAATTTCCGGAAAATTAGAAACAAACGATGATCCGGAATCGTTTTTATCACGTTTTTACTATCAGCAAGTTGATGTGACTGATGAAACATCATATAAACATCTACATAATCTCGTGAATGATTTAGAGGAAAAGTATGATACAGATGGCAATCGAATGTTTTATCTAGCAATGGCTCCAGAATTTTTCGGAATGATTGCACAGCGTATTGATAGATTCGGGTTAAAAAATAGTGATGGTTGGACACGCCTCGTTATTGAAAAGCCATTCGGACATGATTTGCCTTCAGCGCAAAAATTAAATAATGAAGTGCGCGAGGCATTCAACGAAGATCAGATTTACCGAATTGACCATTATCTTGGAAAAGAAATGGTGCAAAATATCGAAGTGATTCGTTTTGCTAATGGGATTTTCGGGCATCTGTGGAACAACCAATTCATATCAAACATTCAAATCACATCAAGTGAATCCCTTGGGGTTGAGGAAAGATTCCATTTCTATAATCAATCGGGTGCAGCGCGTGATATGGTACAAAACCATATGTTACAAATGCTTGCTCTGCTTGCGATGGAACCCCCTATTACATTAGATACGGATGAAGTACGTTCAGAAAAAATTAAGGTTTTCCGCGCGATGCGACGGATTAAGCCGGAAAAAGTGGATGAATATTTTGTCCGTGGGCAATATGACCGTGGTGAAATTAATGGTAAGCCGGTCGCCAGCTATCAAGAAGAGCATGAAGATTTGAAAGGGTCGAATACGGAGACATTTGTGGCTGGTAAAGTTTATATCGATAACTATCGTTGGGCTGGGGTACCTTTTTATATTCGTACAGGGAAACGCATGGCTGAAAAGGCGGCGAAAATCGTTGTCGAATTTAAAAATATGCCGATGAATTTATATTATGATGAAAAGGACAAGCAGCAGCCGAATTTGCTCGTTATTAATGTCCAACCTGAAGAAGGTGTGACACTTCACTTAAACGCGAAAAGCAATAAGCCAGGAACACAAGCGGAGCCAATTAAATTATCTTATGTCTACAATCATAAAAGTGGTATGCGCTCTCCAGAAGCATATGAAAAACTACTATTAGACTGTATGCTTGGCGATGCGACAAACTTTACCCACTGGGATGAAGTTGCTCTATCATGGGCGTTTATCGATTCCGTCATTGAAGGTTGGAAGTGGAAAAAGCCGAACTTCCCAAACTATCAAGCCGGATCGATGGGACCAGAAGCAGCACATGAGTTATTAGAAAAAGACGGTTTCCATTGGTGGCCGATTAAAGATATATAATCGTGACGTTACTGTTCAAAACCAAGGATAAGGTTCTGCCTTTTCCTTGGTTTTTTGTTTTTGGGTGTTGATGGAACGGAGTGTGCCCCTCTCCCCTTCTAAATCTTTAGTGAGAGTTACTGTAAAAAGATACGTTGGGCGTTTAATGTATAGTAATATCTCTCACGGATGTGAACATAGGTCGTATTGGATACTTCAGTGTGAGTTAATTTGTCTCACGATTGGCAGATTAGGCGCTTTTAGCAAGCGAGGCATGTAGTTTTTCTAGCGCACTCGGGAGCAAGTCACTTTACACCTAAAAAGCGATGTAACCCCTCTCATCGTACATAAGATTTAAGCGCATTTGACTTAGAATGTGATCTGATCTTTCTCATCATCGGATTCGGGGTTAGGTCCTTCCCCTTTAAAGGCGACCTGATCTGATATTCAAGATACGAGTTTAAGTCGCATTAGCTCTGCAATTGCAATGCGATGTAATCTTACTAACGTTCACGGGATTAGCTCGCATTAAGCGCAAAAGAATTTTTTTCACTCCTATTTCCCCTTCAAAATCAGCATAAAAATTAAATGTAAGTTAAATAATATAATGACTGATTGCTTGATTCAGTTTTTATTAGGATATATAATATGTGTATATGAACATATACTCATATATAAAGGGGTGTTATTAATGGGAGAACATCATGATCACGCACATACAAATAATAAAAAAGTATTGTTTATTTCCTTTTTAATTATTACGGCATATATGATTGTGGAAGCGGTTGGGGGTTTTTTAACGAATAGTTTGGCATTGTTATCAGATGCTGGGCATATGTTTTCCGATGCTATGTCGTTAGGGATTGCTTTACTGGCCTTTGTCATTGGAGAAAAAGCAGCGAGCAAAAGTAAAACATTCGGACATAAGCGTTTTGAAATATTAGCAGCCACTCTAAACGGTGTAACGTTAATCGTTATTTCGCTCATAATTTTTTATGAAGCGATTAAAAGATTTTCAAATCCACCTGCTGTTGCGACAACAGGTATGCTTATTGTGAGTACCATTGGCCTAGTTGTTAATATTGTCGTAGCGATTATTATGTTTAAAAGGGCAGATACTGAAGGTAACTTGAACATGCGTGGTGCATTTTTGCATGTTATTAGCGATATGCTCGGTTCTATTGGTGCTATTGCTGCAGCTCTTCTAATCATCTTTTTTGATTGGGGTTGGGCTGACCCATTAGCAAGTGTCATTGTAGCGGCTCTTGTTTTACGGAGTGGTTTTTTCGTAACGAAGGAATCTCTTCATATTTTAATGGAAGGGGCGCCTAAACATATAAAGCTCGACCATGTTGTGGAAGCGATGATGGATATTCCTGGAGTAAAAGGTGTCCATGATGTTCATATTTGGACAATCACAAGTGGTTTACATGCTTTATCTGCACACGTTGTCGTTGATGGATCGAAAACAATTCGTGAAACAGAATCATTGGTGCATGACATTGAACATAAGCTGTCAGAGTTGGATATTCAGCATACAACCTTGCAAATTGAATCCGAAGATCATCTTCATGACCAGTCTATTTTGTGTACAATCCAAGTAGAAAATACACTTGGTCACCACCATCATCATTAAGGAAGAGGAGTAAAATAAATGGAACATCAAAAATTTCATGATTTGGACGATGAAACAATTGAAGCTGTCACCCAAACATTTAAAGCGTTAAGTGATACAACGCGGGTGCGGATTTTAAATTTGATCTGTCAACGTGAATATTCAGTGAATGAAATTGCGGAAACATTAGGACTTGGCCAATCGACTATCTCTCACCAATTGCGATATTTGAAAAATTTACGACTTGTTAAAGCGCGACGCGAAGGGACAATGATGTATTATTCGATCGATGATTATCATGTAATTAATGTTTTACATCAGGTGATTGAACACGTACAACATTGAGGTGGTTAAAAATGTTTATGTCATGCGATTGGGTAAATTGAAGCTTTAATGTGGTGTCTCACGGATGGATTCGCAAGCGAGAGGCTGCATTGAGACTTCAATGCGGTGTCTCAGCAGGAAATTATCACGCGAGAGGCTGTGTTGGCGCTTCAATGCGGTATCTCGTTATGATTTTCAACCGCGAGAGGATGCATTGAGACTGCAATGCGGTGTCTCGTTATGATTTTCAACCGCGAGAGGCTGTGTTGAGGCTTCAATGCGGTGTCTCAGCATGAATTTCGCACGCGAGAGGCTGTATTGAGGCTTCAATGCGGTGCCTCGTTATTATTTTCAACCGCGAGAGGCTGTGTTGAAGCTTCAATGCGGTGTCTCGTCATGATTTTCAACCGCGAGAGGCTGTATTGAAGCTTCAATGCGGTGTCTCAGATGAATCCTCGCAAGCGAGAGGCTGTATTGAAGCTTCAATGCGTTGCCTCAGCATGAAATTCGCAAGCGAGAGGCTGTGTTGAGGCTTCAATGCGGTGTCTCAGCATGATATTCGCAAGCGAGAGGCTGTATTGAAGCTTCAATGCGGTGTCTATAAGATATAAGACAAAAATAAAAGGGGGCTTCTAACAAGCCCCCTTACCTATCGCCCTTTTTTAACGGCGACTAACGTTATTTACTTAACCACTCTGTATGGAAGTGACCTTCTTTGTCGACGCGTTCGTATGTGTGTGCACCGAAGTAATCACGCTGTGCTTGCAGAAGATTAGCTGGCAAGCGTTCTGCGCGATAGCTGTCATAATAAGAGAGTGCTGCTGAAAATCCTGGAACTGGAATACCATTTTGAACAGCGACGCTAATGACTTTGCGAAGCGATGTTTGATATTTTTCAACAATCTCTTTGAAATACTCATCTAAGAGTAAGTTCGCTAAGTCTGGATTACGATCGTATGCCTCTTTTATTTTTTGTAAAAATGCGGCGCGGATGATACAGCCACCACGGAAAATCATCGCGATATTGCCGTACTGAAGATCCCAATCATAAGCTTCCGAAGCAGCACGCATTTGTGCGAAACCTTGAGCATATGAACAGATTTTACTCATGTATAATGCTTCACGAACAGCTTCTACAAATTCAGCACGATCTCCTTCATATGGCGTGACTTCTGGTCCGGATAAAATCTTGCTTGCATAGACACGCTCGTCTTTCATCGCAGAAATGAAACGTGCAAAGACAGACTCGGTAATGATCGGTAATGGAATGCCGAGGTCTAGTGCACTTTTACTCGTCCATTTTCCTGTTCCTTTTTGTCCGGCTTTATCTAAGATGACATCGATTAATGGTTTACCTGTTTCTTCATCGACTTTTGTAAAAATATCTGCTGTGATTTCAATTAAATAACTGTCGAGCTCACCTTTATTCCATTCACTGAAAACCTCATGAAGCTCTTGTGCATCCATGCCTAGCACGTGTTTCATAAGAAAATAGGCTTCGGAAATGAGCTGCATATCGCCATATTCGATTCCGTTATGAACTGTTTTTACGTAATGACCAGCACCATCAGGGCCGATGTATGTCGTACAAGATTCACCGTCCACTTTCGCAGCGATTGCTTCTAAAATCGGTTTCACTAAGGCGTGAGCTTCTTTTTGGCCACCTGGCATAAGTGATGGGCCATAAAGCGCGCCCTCTTCCCCACCGGAAACTCCTGTCCCGATAAAATGAATGCCTAATTCACTTAATTTTTTGTTGCGGCGTTGTGTATCTTCAAAATTCGCATTTCCCCCATCGATTAAAATATCACCTTTTTCTAGATGTGGGAGAAGTTGCTCAATCATCGCGTCTGTTGGACCACCCGCTTTAACCATTAACATAATTTTGCGTGGTTTTTCCAGCGAATCAATAAACTCTTTAATTGAATATGTCGCAACGACTTGTTTATCCGCTGCTTCTGCCATCATCTGATCTGTTTTTTCTCTGGAGCGATTGTAGACGGACACGGAAAATCCTTTTGACTCCATATTAAGCGCCAAGTTTTTTCCCATTACTGCTAGTCCAATCACACCAATTTGTTGTTTTGCCATTAGATTGTCGTCCTTTCCTTATGTATAATGATGATTCATCATGTTATAACGATTGTGTGAAAATCATTTGTCTTGGTCATTATATCAAGAAAACAGCCCGATAGGAAATATCGACTATACGCACTGAAAGTTATATTTTTTATGATTTCTTCAGCATTTTTTTGTATAGCTTGGTACAATAGAGATAAGTAGAGTTCGTAAAAAATAAAGGGGGAATAAACATGACTAAACAATGTGGACCACAAGCAATGATCGTACCTTATGATGGTTCCGACCATTCAAATGATGCATTAAAATTTGCTATTCAAATAGCGGAAAAAATGGAATTTAAAATTGTATTGGTTAATGTTCAACCAAATATTCAAACCGCTAATGTGCAACGCTTTTTCAGTAAGGAAGAAGTGGAAAATTATTCAAAAGAAATGGGCGTTGAGGTTTTAGCAAAAACGGATACGATGACCGAAAAAACACTCGCTCCTGTTGAAAAAGTCATTCGAATTGGTAGTGCACAAACAGAAATATGTGAGCTTGCCAAAGAGCTAGACGCATATTGTATTATTATGGGATCCCGTGGGCGCAGTCCTTTAAAAGGTGCTGTCCTTGGAAGTGTTAGTTATGGTGTCCTGCACAACGCTCCATGTCCGGTTACAATTGTGCCGTAGAGATGTTGATTGTAGTTACACGGAATGACCCAAATAATGAAAAAACGTCTACTATCCTTAAACGAACTTATTAGGAATGTAGACGTTCTTCATTATTAAGCCATAAATGATAAAGCACACTATTAATAAACCCTCTCAACCTCGTATCCCTTTTCCTCCAGCAATGAACGGATATGTGGTTCTTTAATGAGATGTAGTGTACCAACGATGACAAAGTATGTCTTGTCTGCGCCTTCTTCTAGGTAGCCGGCGATTTTTTCGGCCATGTTTTTGTTTCGGTCGTCATTTAGTGCCTTCATATATTCTTCGTACTCTTTATCTTGTTCGACATCGCTTGGGAACAGATAGTCCAACATAGCTTCTTCATCACCGTCTAAGTATAGTGAAAACATTTGTTGCATCACATTTTCAAATTCATTTACACTATCCAGTGTCTCTTCTAATTGACGTTCTTGGAATTCTGGTGACTGACCTGATAACACACCGTATTGTTCGCTCACTGATTCAAGTTCAAGAATTTCTTTCCCGTCTTCTTTCGCTCTTTCTAAAAAATACGGGTCAACACCTGAATCATAGCCTAATTCCATTGCAGCGAGTTGGTTAACCGTGGTTGTTAGTAACCATGGTTTAAAAAACTTTACAATATCGATTGGCAAACCTTGTTTGTCAAATGTTTCTTCTAATTTTTTATATAAATCTTTGGAAATATGGTCCTCAATTGTTGTCCCATCAATATAGACGCCGTGAATTAATGTTGATCCGATACTGGAAAAGAGATCGACCTCTGTTATATCAACTTCTGGCACAACAACATCAGCACTTTCATATGCGTCTTCAATCGCATCATTTAACGGATAAAAATCTTCAACACCTAGATGAATCGTTCCTTGTAAATAAACCGTTGTATCACCATTTTGAACACGCCATAAAAAGCCACCTTTACCACTATCAATTTTTCCGTCGCCTTTTTTCTTGGTGTCCTTAGACTTTGATGCTGAAGCAGCTTGATTTTCTTCTTCATCTTTCCCCTTTTTTTCCTGTTCTTTATTATCTTTCTTTCCTTCTACTTCTGTCTTATTATCTTGAGCATTAGCATTGTCTTTCGTTTCCGGTACATCTAACTGACAAGCGACTAAGCCCATCGACATGACAAGAATTAAAAATATACGCCAAATCTGTTTCACCATGTCAAACCCCCTTCTTTAATCATATTTATTGATAAAGCAGATGCGTCATTCAGCCACTTGAAAAATAATTTCTACGCGACGGTTTTGTGCGCGGCCATCGTCATCCTCGTTGGATGCTATCGGTTTCGTTTTCCCAAATCCTTTGACTGTTAATGTGAGATGATCGATATCACCGAATTTCTTCAAGTATGATTGGACTGACTTTGTAATTTTAAATTATAATCAGCTTTATGAAGTAATCAAAAAAATTATTCTTTTATGATTCTCTAGTAATCTGATAAAATATCCGGCTATTTAGCATCTTCATCAGTGAAGAGAAAGCGTACTTCATTGGAGACAGATTCAAAAAATGTGCCAAATTGAAGGACGTATTCATCGCTGTTAGAGACATCAAATAATATTGCACCTGTCTGAGATTCATCAGGTTCTATTTCCCCAGGCCATTCCTCAGCTATACCATCCTTATAGAACCAAGATGTCCCTGATGAACCGGGTTCTGTTGCCAACATTGCATCTGCTAATGCATCCTCGGCATTAAGTGACTCATTTCCAATATTTTTAACTGTTAATTTCATTAATACAAATTTATCAGCCTGTGGATGTTCTTCTCCTATCTTATCCATGAACTCTACAGAATTCATTGTTATTTGATATGTTGCAAAGTTAGTATTCACTATCCCAGTATCCCCAATTTTTAAATCGAGTTGGTCTTCTCCCCATTCGCTATCTCCTGATTCATTGTCGTTAACCTCTTCGTTATCTTGCTCAGCATTTTGTTTGTTTCCTTCTGTTACCTCATCCCCTTTTGTAATATCATTAGTCTCTTCTTTATCACTACATGCGACTAAGCCGATTGCTAATAAAATGAACAATATTAATTGTAATAAACGTTTCATTATTTATCCCTCCTTCTGGCTATGAAACTTACTTATTTGGATTGGGCAGGTGAAACCAGGTTTCATTGTCTGACACCGGTTCATATGTTAGGGTGTAGTAATCAAAAACAGGATCCATAGTAATAAATACTAATTTACCTGTAATTTCCTCACTAGGGGCAAGTTCCTTATCAATGTCTGGGAAAAACAGATCATCGTAATCTGGCAAATCACCGCCACCACCATCACTGTGAGCAAAATATGCTAGAAATCTTTCATTAGGAACGAAAGACTCACCACTATTATTTTTATACGTTACATCTACCACTAAAAAGCTACTTTTTTCTGTTGGGCTTGTTAATAATTCTTCTAATGGCACTCCATCTACTTCTTTAGTAATCTCAAAACTATTGACCGTAACTTCATATTCTAAATCAAATTTATCATTCTTTATTACAGCTGTTTCTCCAATCTGATAAACCGGAATTTCCCCATCAGACTCTTCTTTATTGCTATCATTGTTTTCTTCTGTTGTATTTTCATTTTCTTTCTTATTGTCCGCAGTTGTATTTTTATCACCATCATTGCCTCCACAAGCGGTTAAAATTAATAGTAGTCCGGTTATTAAAATGATTAAGATCCGCTTCATTTGAAAACCTCCATTATTCATTAATGATTGTAATAAAATTATTACTTTGCTTCATCTGCTGGTATGGTCCAGATGACTTGGTTACTACCACCTGCTGCTACAGTTCCTGATAGCACTTTAAAGTAATATTTATGAGAATCATAAGCTTCAGTAATAAACTGACCAGTTAATTCTTCACCAGTTTTTATAGTTCCACTTAGCTCTTTAGCACTATCAAATGCTGGAGCAGCATCAGGAAATCCTGGCCCATCTAGGTCATCTGTAACCACTAAAGAAGTCATGATATCATCTACATCTAAGTCGTGATCACTTGTATTTTTAAGCTTTAAGTCAATTAAAATCAAATAATCAAATTGAGCTTCTTTCCCGTCTAATTCTTCTAATAATTCAGCGCTTTCCACAGTCATTTCATAGGTTCCAAGAGTTGTATCAAATTTTCCTGTATCTCCAAGAGTTAAATCTAGTTGGTCTTCTGTTGTGATTTCTGATGTGCTTTTACCTGAATCATCATCATTGTCTTTTGAGTCATCATCCTTGCATAATGTATGATAAAATCTCTAACGAATTGTTAAAAACAAGTTATTTAGCATCTTCATCAGTGAAGAGAAAGTGCACCTTATTTGAAACAGCATCTAGAAAGGTTCCAAATTGTAGAAAGTATTGGTCACTATTATAAATATCAAATAATATGTAGCCTGTTTGCGATTCATTTGTTCCCATTTCTCCTGGCCATTCTTCAGCTACACCTTCCACATAGAACCAAGACATTCCAGATGAACCCGGTTCATCCGCCAAGGTAACACTACCAAGTATATCTTCTGCTGTGTATGAATCTTCGCCGAGATTTTTTAGAGTTAATTCAATTAAAGCAAACTTATCACCTTGGGGATATTCTTCACCTAATTTTTCCGAAAATTCTACTGAGTTCACTGTCACCTCATATGATGTAAAATTATTATTTACTATCCCAGTATCGCCAATTCCTAAATCAAGCTGGTCTTCTCCCCATTCGCTATCTCCTGATTCATTGTCGTTAACATCTTCGTTATCTTGCTCAGCATTTTGTTTGTTTCCTTCTGTTACCTCATCCCCGTTTTCTTCTGTTGTATTTTCATTTTCTTTCTTATTGTCCGCAGTTTTATTTTTACCACCATCATTGCCTCCACAAGCGGTTACACTTAATAGTAGTCCGGTTATTAAAATGATTAAGATCCGCTTCATTTGAAAACCTCCATTATTCATTAATGATTGCAATAAAATTATTACTTCGCTTCATCTGCTGGTATGGTCCAGATGACTTGGTTACTACCACCCGCTGCTACGTTTCCAGGATCTTCTCTAAAATAATATTCATCTGCTTCATAAGCTTCTGTTATAAATTGACCAGAAATTTCTTCTCCAGGTTGGATTGTCCCCGTTAATACTTCTACACTATCAAAAGATGGAGAAGCATCGAAAAAAACAGATCCCTCAAGATTATCGGTAACTTCCAATGATGTCATGATATCATCTACATCTAAGTCGTGATCACTTGTATTTTTAAGCTTTAAGTCAATTAATATCAAATAATCAAATTGAGCTTCTTTCCCATCTAATTCTTCTAATAATTCAGCGCTTTCCACAGTCATTTCATAGGTTCCAAGAGTTGTATCAAACTTACCTGTATCCCCAAGTTTTAAATCTAATTGGTCTTCTGTTGTGATTTCTGACGAGCTTTTACCTGAATCGCCATCATTGTCTTTTGAGTCAGCATCTTCATTGTCTTTTCCATCATTATTTTCTTCATTTACTACATTGTTATCTGATTCCTTTGCTTCTTCACCGTTCTTAGTACTACAAGCAATCAAACTTATAGAAATTAGAATTACAAATATAAGTTGAACCATGCGTTTCATTTAAAAACCTCCATTATTTTTCAGAGATTGCCATATAAATTATTACTTTGCTTCCTCTGCTGGAATAGTCCAGATAACCTGATTACTTACACTGGTAGATACAAGTGCTGGATTTTCTCTAAAATAATACTCATCTGCTTCATAAATATCTGTTATAAATTGACCTATAATTTCCTCACCAGATTTAATTGTTCCAGTTAGTTCTTGAATACTTTCAAAAGCTCCAGCACTATCGGTATAGCCCGAACCTTCGAGATTATCTGTAATTTCAATAGAAGACATGATATCATCAGCTTTTAAATCCTGCT
>NZ_DATBTY010000077.1:0-45116 GCF_036516575.1 Cerasibacillus sp. | reverse complement strand
GTATCATAAACTATTCATTCTGATTCGCTTCATATTCAACGCTATGTTCTTTTGCTAATTCTTCCATTATTTTATGGTATTCATTAACTAAGTCGACATATTCTTGTTCCAATAAAAGTGCTTTCTCAGTTAAACTGTCGTCATTTTCTTCAATTGCTTTAACTTGTGTTTCGAAAGCATCCAAATATGATTCAAGTGCTCTAACAAGTATTTCATGTGGCTCATTTAATTCAGCAATCGTGGGCTCAATCTTTTGTCCCTTTTCAAGCGCTTTTTTATAAAGAGGAATAACATCATTAACATAAACGTCATATAGCTGATCATCCGTTCCTGATTGATCACCTAAAATACCTTGTAAGTGCTGCTTAGCTTCCTCTTCAATAGCCGCTATTTGACCGACCTCTTCATTTACAAAATCTACGATAGCTTCTTGTTTCTTAGAACTAACAATCTGAATACAGCCCGACAAAAATAATAAAGCAGTCGTCAGTGCTAACGCGGTTTTTTTCACTATACCCTTCCTTTCAATCGCTACTTTGAGTTTTGAACCTAAAGCTGACTTTAAGCGAAAACGAAGAAAGTGAAAGGTCAGATGTCACCTCGTTCACTTTCATTCAAAACACTTTCTCAATATTAGTGTAGATTGAGTAATATGTAAATAGTCCTAAAGTTGTGAGTTTATTTCATCAATCATGGTTATAGTGATATATTTATTGCAAAAGAAAGCTTGCAACTTTTAAGTTGTTTCACAAAAAATAATGAGAGAGTAAACCATGCCAATAGACCTGTTTATTTTATCTTTATTGCCCCTTCCTCTTCGACCTCTTGATAAAAAATCTTCTTGGCAGGTTTCAATACAACGTACGAAAAAACAGAAGATAACAACAGCATGACAAGTGATAAACTGACAATTGTTACACGCAGTGACACAAGATCTCCTGCAAACCCAACGGCAAGAATAAAGACAACTTGAATCACACTTTGAATCAGTTGAAAAATGCTTGTCACTCTTCCCATGACTTCAACGGAGACATTATTTTGATAAAAAGTCATCATCCCTGCATTTAAAAAGACATTAAAAAATCCCAAGATAACAAACCCAACAACAATCGATGCGAAAGACCACGAAAATGCATAAATGACATAACCTATCGTCATCATGATAAGGCCGATGACAATCATGTATCTGAGTGATAATTTATTAGAAAAAATGGATAGTAAAACAGCACCGACAACAGACCCAATTCCTGTGATACTAACTAACAAACTATATTCCATTTCGGAAAGACCGATGATCTGTTGCGTGAAAACGACTTCTTGTGCATCCATCGCAAAGGAAAAAATCATAATCATAACAAAGCCGAGATAAATAAAAAAGACATATCGATTTGCCTTCATAAACCCCTGAACGACGGTAAAGTCACGAATCACTTGTTTAATAGTCAATGACGGAATCGTGTCTTTATCAATCTTTTCTTTTTCCGGTAAAAATAATAAACAGCCAGCTGAGATAACAAAGAATAAGGCATTAATCCATAAAGTCGTTTCAACAGATGTTAATAAGATTAGCGAGCCACCAATAGCAGGTCCGACAATAAATGCTCCTGAAGTTGCAAACGAACGAATTGAATTAAAGCGTTTCCGTTTTTCTTTAGGAACAATAATCGTTGCATACGTCATTGATGACGGGGTGAAAAATGCATTTGCCACACTTAAGACAACAAGTATCCCATAGATAATTGCCATATTAGGCGCCAATGGAATCATACAGATAAACACTGCCCTAATTACATACGTCACCATCATGATTTTTCTCTTGCTACGATAATCTATGAAACTTCCCGTCCAAAATTTCGTTACAATATTCGTTAACGGACCAATAATCCACAGCCCTGCTACAGCCGCTGCTGACTCTGTCAACTGATAGACGATTATATTAATTGCAACTAAGTAAATGAAGTTACCTATGCTAGATATTCCAATCGACATTAATAAAATAGCTGGATTCTTCCAACTTTGTATTTGCTTTGCCATATGAATTCTCCCCGGCATGTTACAATTTTTCATATTATCCTATATTTTCAATACTAACATTTGTTACCTCATTTTAACATAATACGTTTATTTAGTTATTTACACAGATATAATTACTTTTCAACCTTAGTTATCATTAGTTAGACATAAGCATTTGCTATTTTAGACTTTCACAAGAAGCAATTGGTGAATTATTCAAAACTGAAGAGCGACTTCTAAATCAGAAAATCCGGTTGATACTGACAAAAGTGAACTCGAAGATTTCGTTGAAAAGGCTAAAGCCTATGACGCTGAAAATTATTATGAATGAGCACAGACGATATTTTCCGGCATCTATTTATTTGTCACATGATTACACCTTAAGCTTATATACACCAATTGATTGACAAAAAGCTTTTAATTACCTGCAATACCGTGTCCTCTATAATGAGAATCTACCCCACCTAGCCAGCTATAGAACTTATTTTTATCAAGCTCATAGCCAATCTTATATCCAACTAATTTTTCACCGTCTAATGCAAGATTAAATAATAACTTCTGTTTGTCTTTGATTTTATTAACCAAGTTATCGGCTCCGAATACATTTTGATGGAGACTGATACCTTCCATTAAATCAGTACGAGGCATTTTATCTAATACAACATACTTTACTCCCAACGTTATCCCTCTCTTTTATACAAAAAGAGCAGACATATCATCTGCCCGCCCTCTTCTATTATAAAGTTATTTCCCATCCTCTTTAATGAGCGTCCGCGAATACAATAAGCCAATAAGCCCAACAACGATAAACAATATTGCACGAATGAAAATAGAAATATTCGCTAAATCAATAAAGAAGAGCTTAAATAAGCTTAATCCAATGAGAACAGATCCGAGAATGGTGACAGGTTTCCACTTCATTTTTCTGCCAATGGAAATGGATAAAAATGCGAACAAGAACCAAATAAACGTATGGACAAAAAAGACATATTCCCGGTCCCATTGATAAGCATTTGTAATGGCAAAATACCATTTATTTAAAAAGATAAAATGCACAATCTGCATCACAACAGCAAAGGTAGGTATTTTATCCATTAGTCCTTGAAAAGCATTGGTTGACTTTTTTCTTACTAGCATAATAAACGCCAGCGTCAACAATGTGACATAAATGATTTGCACCGCTAGATTAAACTCAAACCATTCCAGATCATACCAATCATAAATTGGCCGTGCGATTAAAGCTAAGCCAAGTATAAAATATTCTATCATTGAAGCATATGTGACATACTTTCCATGTCGCCACTTGTGGAGATAATACATAAATGCTAGCACAATGATAAACACAAGTGCATAGAAATGAAACGCCGTAAAGGAGAGCCAATTTTGATTCAATACAAAGAGATGAGCTAGTTGAGCAATGTAAATTAAGGAAATAATTTGCCCGCCAATTAAACCAGCATCAATTGATGTTATGTTTCCTTTCTTAAACAATGGAACAAATTGATAAAGCGAATAGTAAATAAAAGCGAGCGTTAATAAGAACATGATCCAAACGAGATGCTCCAATGAAACAAAATATTCGATATTAATTCCATTCAAAACGACTAATCCCGATATCCCGTAAATGATTGAACTCATAACAATTGTACGTATCGTCTGATAACGTAGCCCGACCCATAAACCAACCGATCCGTTAATCAATAATAAGATTAATTTCACTTGTTCATTGTCTAAATCAAATGAGAGAATAAAGACACTGATAACAAATATTGCTACAGCTGAAAAAATACCTTGAAAATTACTATGTTTTTTAACAAAGGCATTAGCCGCTAGAACAGTATAAAAAACAGCAATCATCCCGTAAGTCATCGTGTCAAATGGTTGGTCAAGTAACTGTACCCAAAACACAGTAAAGACCGTATTCGTATAAATTAATGTTTCAGTAAAAACTTGTTTGGAAACCCGGCGATCCAAGTAAAAAATTAATAAACAAAGATGCTGAACCAAAACCGAGATGACGAGAATGTGTTTGTCATTAAAACTCATCCCAATCACTGAATAGAAAAGTAATGTTAAATGAAACAATAAAAATGTGATATAAAACGATATTTTATGCTTTTGATTAAGTGACATATAGAATAATGAGACAAACAGTAATGTAATATAAGCAAAAAATTGAATTGCGGATGCTTCGCCGCCTTCTAACAAGAACGGCAATAAAAAACCCGCGATTGCTGAGAAGATTGTTAATGTTTCTGAGCGGGTCTTTTTTGATAAATACAATCCAAGTACGATATAAGCGACACCTATTAAAAACGCCACGGCAAAATTAAAAAATCCGTACAAATGATGGGCTGCAAACGTCGTTAAAATTCCCAATGCGATTAAACCGCCTAAAAGTGTTAAACCAAACATTTTTTTACTTTGTTTCACATACCGCATCCCTAAATAATATAAAATAGCGGTAGCAGCATACCCCATCGCAATGCGCACAGCAGGGGAAATCCAACCTTGATCAATTCCTAGTTTCAATCCCCAAAGGACACCCAATATAAGAACAAACATAAAAACACGTGGTAGCCAAATACCCAATAATTTTTCAAGATTTACTTCTTTTTTTGGTGTTGGAGCTGGGGGTGGCGACTGTTCCACCGGTCGTTTGATTGTTATAAAGTCTGATGATGGCTGTGTCGTATGTACCATTTTTCCTGTAGCTTGTGTGACTATTTCTTTGACCGGATCTAGTTTCAATAGTGGCGTTTCCTCTTTTGACTCGATTTCAGTTTGCTCAATCTTGGTATGGACTAATTGACGTTTTAATGATGCCACTTCTTTCTCTAAATCTGAAACCCGCTTCGCCAGTGCTTTTATTTCATCTTGCATTCTTCTCACCTCACACTACTGTTCGACATATGATTGATTAAATATCTTTCTTTAGAACTGCAAACAAAATTCTCATGACATAAACAATTATCTAGTTTGATTTTTCAGAAATATGATGACCTTCTTATTATAACATAATTATGTCTGTAAATTGTAAATTAATATAAGGAAAATAAATATTTTTGAATGAAAAAAGACCCAAATCGAGGTCTTAATTAAAAATGCTTATTCTTTTAAATTTATTAGATTATTAGTCATTTCTTGTAAGACAGAATAAATCGTGTGTGTATCTTCCGTATGAATCAATGTGTGCTTTCTTCACCATGATTGATGCTTTTGTTCAGAATGGTTCTGATTTTTATTTGATTGGCATCCTATGGCGAACACAAATAACGTCGATAATACAAGTACAGTCAATTTCTCATACCGATTTACTTTCATTCATATTGTTATATATTAGAAGTTAATATGGAACAAGTGTAATTAATATTTCAATTAATCAGGTAAAAATATATTGAGACAAAAAAGATGAACCGCTAAAAACGGCTCATCTTTTTGGTAGATAATGGAAATGAAAGTTATATATGTTAAAGAAAATTTTGTTGGTTAAATCAATAACAGAGAATATTATTTTTCACGAACAAGATAATTGAATGCGTTTAAGCTTGCGTTTGCACCTGCCCCCATGGAAATGATAATCTGTTTGTTTGTAACAGTCGTGCAGTCACCTGCAGCAAATACGCCTGGAATACTTGTTTCGCCATGTTCATTAATAATAATTTCACCAAACTTATTACGTTCAACTGATCCCTCTAACCAGTCTGTGTTTGGTAAGAGACCGATTTGCACGAAGACACCTTCCAGTTCGATGTGATGTTCTTCTTCTGTTTCACGGTCAAGATATGAAATACCGTTAACATTGTTTGTACCAGTAATTTCTGTTGTTTGTGCATTTGTAATGACATTCACGTTTGGAAGGCTGTTTAATTTGTCTTGCAGCACAGAGTCTGCTTTTAGTTCTGAGGCAAATTCAAGAACAGTTACATGTTCCGTTATTCCTGCAAGATCAATCGCTGCTTCAATTCCGGAGTTACCGCCACCGATAACAGCGACACGTTTACCTTCAAACAATGGACCATCACAGTGTGGACAGTATGCGACACCTTTATTTCTGAATTCTTGTTCACCAGGGACGCCGACATTTTTCCAGCGAGCACCTGTTGCTAAGATGACCGCTTTACTTTTCAACGTCGCACCATTTTCTAAATCAATTTCAACAAGATCCTTCTTCTCTAAACGTGTTGCCTTTTGCATATTCATAATATCAATATGATACTCTTTCATATGCTCTTCTAAATTGGCAGCAAATTGTGGTCCTTCGATACGTTTCACACTAATAAAGTTTTCAATTGCAGCTGTATCATTTACTTGACCACCTACACGTTCTGCTAACACACCCGTACGTAGACCTTTACGTGCAGCATAGATGGCCGCACTTGCTCCTGCAGGACCACCACCTACAACGAGTATATCAAACGGGTCTTTCTCATTAAACTCAGAAGCATCTGGCCCGCCACCTAATTGTGTGAGAATTTCTTCTAATGTCATACGCCCGTTACCAAATGGTTCACCATTTAAATAAATCGTTGGAACGGCCATAATGTTTTTACTCTCTGCTTCTTCTTTAAAAGCGGCCCCATCAATCATTGTATGTGTCACATTAGGGTTCAGTACACTCATCACGTTAAGTGCTTGAACGACATCTGGACATTTCGTACAGCTTAAGCTGACATACGTTTCAAAATGGTATTCGCCTTCTAAGTTCTTAACTTGATTAATTAAATTCTCATCCACTTTTGGCGTTCTTCCACTTACTTGCAGAAGTGCAAGGACAAAAGATGTAAATTCATGACCCAGTGGAATACCAGCAAATGTAATGCCCGTGTCTTCTCCAACACGGTTTACACTAAAACTAGGCGTTCTTTTAAGTGTCGTCTTTTCCACTTTAATATGGGATGACATGGTGGCAAGTTCATCAAGTAGTGCCACCATGTCACGGGAAACATTATCGGAACCTGCACTTACTTTAAGTACGACATCCCCTTCCATCATTTTCAAGTATTGGGATAGTTGTGCTTTTATATCTTTATCAAGCATGTATGATTGCTCCCCCTTAAATTTTGCCTACTAAATCAAGGCTAGGCGCAAGTGTTGCTGAACCTTCTTCCCATTTAGCAGGGCATACTTCACCTGGGTTTTCACGAACATATTGTGCTGCTTTAAGTTTGCCGATTAATGTACTTGCATCACGGCCGATACCGTCAGCGTTGATTTCAGCTGCTTGAACAACACCGTCTGGATCAATAATGAACGTTCCGCGTTGTGCAAGACCTAATTCCTCATCAAGTACATCAAAGTTTCTAGTAATTGTTTGAGATGGGTCTCCAATCATAATATATTCAAGTTTGCTAATGGCATCTGAATGGTCATGCCATGCTTTATGAACAAAGTGTGTATCTGTTGAAACAGAATAAACTTCAGCACCAAGCTCTTTTAATTTTTCGTAATGGTTTTGTACATCTTCAAGCTCAGTTGGACATACGAATGAGAAGTCTGCTGGATAAAAAACAACAACACTCCACTTTCCTTTTAAGTCCTCCTCTGATACTTTAATAAACTCATCTTTACTTGCATCATATGCATCTGCTTTGAATGGTAGAATTTCTTTACCAATTAATGACATAATAAAATTCCTCCTTATGTATTTAGTAGTTAAGGGTAATAAAATTAATGTAATCACAATTATCTATTTACATTAATTCTAATTACAAACTTATTATTACATAGAATTTAATGTTCGTCAACTAATAACTTTTTTAATAGCAATTCCTTTTATTACGGCTATGATTCGGTTTGTGATAATGATTGAAGCCTATACTTTATAAGCTATATATTATATACTCACACATTGTGTTAAAAATATACCTTGATTGGAATTAATTTTATAATTAAATATCATTTGTTTTTCTCAATTAGACTGTTTAAATGTAAAAAAATCAAATCTTAACATACCACAATACAGCAATCTACTTCCACCAATACCTCTTCTATGTCATAGACATACTGTATCATTTATTTTATGGTGATGTTACACTCTGAATTTATTAGTATCATAAACAAGGACACATCTTTTCTGAACTTATTCTTAGTCCTGCCAACATGAATATTTTATCCATCTCACATTATTGAATAAACATGTCATGTTTTTGTTACTTATAATGTCGCTATTTAGTTTAATGGTAAGTTGCAGTAAACATACGAATTATGCAACAGACGAACCTGAACCTTTTATTATTCTTTGGTTTTCACCCGCAGGGCCAGACCATATTAAAAGTTTCTATCCACGTTATCCTTGAATTTATGATGCTGGCAGACTTGTTTTATATTCAGAGGAAACGGACGATATTAAAATGGGCGATAATGCTCCTACATTTAAAAAGAATATCACTGATGAAGTAGTTGAAGAAGTGAAAGAAGTGTAGAAAATGAGAAAATCTATCCGACGATAATTCTGTAGATGGTGGTTTTTCATATATAACAGTCAACTTAATAGATAAAACTAAAAGGGCCGGTGGATTAAATCCAAATAATGAAAGGTTTTCGGAAATCAAAAAAATATGTATATGGCTTACTGGACGATGGTGAGTATCGTAATTGGACTGAATATATTGAAGCGCATATTTTACAGATGAATCCAGAATTTGCGGAATAAGCGTTTAGTGTTAAAAACTTATCAAGAAAAAGTTGACACATTCCCATGAATCCTTTTATTGAAATAAATATGATTCACATGGTATAATAAAATTATAATAATATGATAATAAAATGACCGCTAGTTATTAGCGGTCATCAATAGACCAACCCCGACAAGAGGGGTAGGCACAGGAAGGAAGTAATCCCTCAAGGCTCCGCTAAAGCACACGAGGGATTACTTTTTATCTTTATCGGACATGATAAAAGCAATTAACATGCCGAATGAAATCATCAGCGTTAATACGCTTTCCATATCCATAGGCACCACCTCCCTCCATAGGATGATCCTAGAAGGTACGTGTGCCCAATCCCTCATGTAAAGCTAGTCTATTGTAAATTGATTATACCATATTAAATCAAATGGTTGACTTTTATCATCATATTATTAATGTTCATGCCAATACAGAAAAAATGTCTACAACACAGCGCATCATAACACTCAATAGACATACTTCGATTAAATTAATCAGCTTTCCTTTTGTTCTTACTCCCCTTAAACATATATCTTATTCCTTTTCCCGCCAAAGGTTCATCTTCATATCTTGGTAAAACATGAAAATGTGCATGGAAAATATGTTGACCGCCAACTTCTCCGCAATTCCAACCAATATTATATCCTTGAGGTTGATATGTTTCATCTATATATTTCTTTACTTCATGAAGCAGTGTGTATGTGGCATCCCATTCCTCGCGCCTCATATCAAATGCAGTTTCTCTATGTTTTTTAGGAACAATTAATCCGGCACCAGCTAATTGAATACCTTTTATTCGAAATTGCTTCAACTGTAAAAACATACAATGCTCATTACTGAAAATGATACTTTGGTTAGGTTCAAGTTCGGGATGACAGAAAACACAATCTTTTACCATCATAAATTCTCCTTACATTTCGTGATCAAGTAGGGCTTTATTTCATAGTCTATAGGGCATTATTATTGTCCAATACAACCTCTCATGATGAAAATTTGCAATGAGAGATTGCATTGAACACCCAAAGCAGCCTCTCAGAACGAAAAACAGCAACGAGACAACGTGTTGAACGATCAATGCAGCTTCTCAACTCGAAAAATACCAACGAGACAACGTATTGAACAATCAATGCGGCCTCTCAGAACGAAAAATAGCAACGAGACAACGTATTGAACGATCAATGCAGACTCTCAACTCAAAAAATACCAACGAGACAACCTATTGAACGATCAATGCAACCTCTCAACTCAAAAAATACCAACGAGACATCGTATTGAACGCCCAATGCAGCCTCTCAACTCAAAAAATACCAACGAGACAACGTGTTGAACGCTCAATGCAGACTCTCAACTCAAAAAATACCAACGAGACAACCTATTGAACGATCAATGCAACCTCTCAACTCAAAAAATACCAACGAGACAACGCGTTGAACACTCAGTGCTCTTCATTTTAAATACTGTAACAGGTCCCCAAGAATAATATCATCTGACATTTTTAATTCTTGACGGACGGTTTCTAAATACGGTTCACACTTAGTATCGTCTGTCATTTTATCTGTTTTTCGGTCATAACAAACATTATCCATATAAGCATAATCTTTAACAATCATACTTCCATCGCGAAATATGACGGGATGATTTTCACTTCTTGCAAAAAGATTTTGGCTAAAGTTCATATGATTCTCTTGTGAAATCCCCAGTAGATGTAGTAATGTCGCATGGATATCAATTTCCCCACCTAGTGTTTCCACTACTTCTCCTTCTTGTCCTGGAATGTGGATGATAAGTGGAATTCGTTGTAATTGTAAGTGATTTAAGGGTGTATACGCTTGCCCCAAAAACTCATGCACACCTGCTTCGTATTTTTTCGAGATGCCATAATGGTCTCCATACAATACAAAAATCGTATGTTCATATATATTTTTTTCCTTTAGTAATGCAAAGAAACGCTCGATCACTGCATCCATATAGCGAACAGTCGTTACATAGCGATTAACAACGTCCTCCTCTGTCTCTGCTTCATCAATCAGTTGATCTGCTTCATCAAGCAAAAATGGAAAATGATTTGTTAACGTAATGAACTTCGCTAAGAAAGGTTCGGGTAAATCTGTTACATATGTCATCGACTGTTCAAAAAAAGGAATGTCTTTAATCCCATAATTAATCGAATTTTCTTCTGTCACATCATAGCTTTCTTTTGCATAGAAATGTTCATAACCTAAATTCGGATATATTCCATTCCGATTCCAAAATGTTGCGTCATTTCCATGAAAAACATAGGATTGGTAGTTACCATCTTCCTGTAAAATTTTTTGCAATGAAACAAAATGATTTTCTGGATGACGAACGAAAACAGAACCACTCGACAATGGATATAACCCCGTATCGACCATTAATTCAGCATCAGAAGTTTTCCCTTGCGCGGTTTGATCATATATATTTGGAAAATAATAGCTCTCTTCAATCAATTTGTTTAAAAACGGTGTGATTTCCTCCCCATTTACTTCACGCTGAATGACGAATTGTTGTAAGGATTCCATACTAATCAGCACAATATTTTTCCCTCTTGCGATGCCAAATGTATCTGTCTCGTTTTGATCTTCCTTTTGTATGAAACTACTTATCTCTTCAGCATCTGCTTTTGTTGAAAATACCTTCTCAATTGGAGCCATCATGCCAAATATCATATTCGCCATTTGATAATTATATAATCCTAATGACTTAACGAGTGCCTGACGATTGTATTCTGTCTCGAATAGATGTTGGTTCTGCATCACCCCGAGAAGAATAGTAAGCACAATCATGGCGATGCTGATCATTCCATATTGTTTTTTACGTGGCATCTTCATATTCATGCCCCGTCTAGATAACATGAGATATCCGATAAAAATAATATCTAAAAAGATGAATACATCAAACAGTGACATGAGTTCAACTGTACTTGCCCCTAGGCCGCCTACATTATCCAATTGTAGGAATACAGAAAATGTGACAAAATCGATATAAAAACGGTAATAAAGTAAATTGGCATATAATAAGCCAGTCACCAAAAGATAGGTCACAAAGAAACCAATTGGCTGGAACCGTTTCTTTATAAAAAAACTGATAGAAAAGAACACCATCAATGTCCCAATTGGACTGATAACCAGTATGATCCAATCCAAGCCATTATGCATCGTGAGTTCAAAGCCAAACAAAGTCACCATAATTGTTTTTAACGTAAGAAGAAAGATAGCAACCACAATTAGATGACGATGCAAATAATCCATTAACCTACTCATATTGTACTTGCCTTTCTCTTATTTAATTTTATAAACCGAACTTTTATTTCCTTCATTGCCTTAAAAATACGCTCCTGATTCAACTCACCCATTAAGGCAATTTGTACCCAGTTTCTTTCTAGTAGATAAGAACTTTCATAACTAAGTAGAATCCCAGCTTTTTTTAGCTGATCACCGAATTCCCTTGATGATATCTCACTCGGTAACTCTATGGTGATCATGCCTGGTGAATAGCTTTCCCCACGAAGTACCGTCATTCCTGCATCCATCAACTCTTCACAAATTTCATTCGCTAACGTTTCGGAAGCATATGTAAGTTGTTTGAGCGCTACTTCTAAAGCAAACATACCGTTAGATGAATGTGTAAAAGGAACCGTTGTCGCAGCTTGATAACGCCCTAAATCTAAGTAGTTCGGGATTCTTCGGTTTGGGAAAATAGGCCGTTCGTGAAATACAATCGCAATTCCAGGATAAGACCCAAGTCCTTTCCCACTCACTAAGCTTGCTAGATACACATTTGTTAAATCAGTTGGTATTACCCCAATGGTACTACATGCATCAATGCATAAATGCACATGATATTTTTCGCACACTTCTTTTAAGGCTACTAACGGATATACATATCCTGTTGACGTTTCACAATGGACCGTCCAAAGCCAACTAATATCTGGATTTCCTTGTAGCACCTCCTCTATTTCGTCTATCAAAATAGGTGTATTCCATTGTTTTTGTATTTTTTCAAATGATAGATTCCAACTTTTCCCATGATCAATGAGTCGCTCACCAAACTCACCGTTTGCCAGTATTAAACCTTTACTGTCTAGTACCGATAATTGTGCTGCCACCATATCGTTTGCTAATGTTCCTGTACCAACACCTATTTCCACATAATTTGCTCCTGTTAATTCGCATAACGCTTGTTGTACATTTTGAAAGACATGTTGAAAATCTGCTGACCGATGTGATATGGCTGGTTTTTCCCATGCCTCTTGCACTTTTTTACATATCGGAACAGGACCAGGAAGGAAATTGATTTCTTCTACTTTCCCTCTCCTTTTTCTCCTTTCTGCTCTCTCTAATAGTCGTTGAAAAAGCCTCGACGCCGATTCAAAATTCTCCTTCGTTAAGTACATCGGCTGATATGCTGCTTGTTTTGTACCTACAAGTGGACCAAAAGGACGGAAACCTATATGCTTATATAACTTAAGTTGCCTTGTTGTTCCAGAAATTAAAGCCATCGTATACCCTTGTTCAACACAATATAAAACAAGTCGCTTACATAGCTCATAAAAAACACGTCCACCCCTATATTCACGTTTAATCGAAAGCAAGCGAATTTCACAGGGTTTTGCATTTTCCGGCAAATAATGATCAAGGTTATTTAGCTTCTGATCTAATGAAAATGGACGATTTCCTCGTACAGTAATCATCCCAATAACTTCATCTTTCTTTTTGGCAATCACGTATATATTTTCATCATGAAAGCGATCAACTAATAGACGTTCCGTATTTACTTCATGTTGTGGAATTTCCTCCACAAATGTTGCGTAATTCAAACGATAAATTTGCTCCATTTCTTCTTTACTGTCTGCTATTTTGTAGCTTATCGGTAATATATGGCCCATCCGAATTAATCCCCTTTTCTATGTAAAAGTATTACAATAACGATCATGACAAAAAAGATACCTGACAGTTTAAACATGGATGTCAATAACAAATAGATTGGAATGGTAAGTAAACCAACTAAACCAACAATCGTGAAGTTCTTCTTTATTTGTAATCCAATTAAAACAGCCAAACCTACAATGATTAATCCGACCGGCGCAAGAATGAGTGCTGTTGCTAAATAAACGACAACACCTTTCCCACCGCGAAACTGCAATTGTACAGGCCAGGCATGCCCCAAGAGGATGGCAATGGCTGTTGCACCTAATATTAGTGCGTTTTCTCCAAAGAAGTATAAAGCTACAAGTAGCGGAATGACCGTCTTTAAAGCATCAATGATAACCGTATAAATAAATGCCGATTTTCCAAATACCCTCCCAGCATTTCTCGCCCCTGCATTTGTACTTCCTAACCCCCTAATATCCTCTTTTGCCATTATTTTTCCAACATAATATGCACCATTCATACATCCACAAAGATAACCGAATAAAATAACCGAAATCTTAAGCAGCACTTACACCCCTTCTGTCTATTTGATACATACCATTATTTTAACATATTCCAATTGTTTGAATGGAGTTTCTTATCACTTTGTTTCAATCATTTTTTCGGTCAAATCAATTCGTGATGGATAGAAATTAACGATATGAACGTACGTTATTCATTCCCTGATTGGTTAAATTTTTATTAGAAAATAAAATACCCCAAATGCTAGAATTTTTTCAGTCTAACTTTTGGGGTATTAATTCACATGATAACTAACCATTATTAGTCCTTATCCTACCGTTTCTACGACATTTCCATCTAATCTTTTACTTCTGTTTTATTAATCCTGAAAACAACATATTTCATTTAAACAAGTTCTAGTACGTCTCATACAATCAAGGATTTTTCATAATCAATCGTTAACATTTAATAGTGAATAAAACAAAAATAGAATAACCATCCTTCAAGTAAATTTTTTAGGATGGTTATTTGTATGTGCATTATTTTAAATACAACGACCCGATATCTATACAAAATTCAATTTATAAACAATACGTGGTCTACCTCTTGATGCAATTTGTTGTTCTCCGACTCGCTTGGCCAATCCACTTTCTTCCCATTGTTGCAATGTTTTTCGTGCGAAGCGTAAACTACTCTGTAATACGTTTTGTAAATCATGAGCAGTCAATTCGTTCGTTGCACTATGGTGACAATAATTCATCAGTTTAGATAAATTCATTGGCGATAGCCCGGGTGGAACATGTTGTGTCGTTTGAACCGAAGTAGATAACAGTTGTTCCTTATTAAGAAAAGTGATTTCTTTCGTCTCATCGACAATGACCCAGTCAATCTTTTCTTCACGTAAAACGGTTCGTGCTATTTCCGATTGATGCTCTGCTTGTAAATTTGTTAAACCATAGCCAATTGATAGTCTAGCATGTAAGCCACTTAATTCCTGAATCGTTTCTATTAATTTAGGTAAACGACCTTCATGAAGAAAAGCTTCTAATTGTCCTTTTGTTGTATAAATCGTATACCAACCGTTTCCTTCCCGAACATAAGAACCCTGAATTTCTTCAGCAAACTTTAGTATGGTCGGTTCAACGATCATTTCTTTTCGCTTTCGTTCGTATGAATATTCTTCACTCATAACCTTTTCACTTTCTAATACGAGAGAGACAATAGCAACGATTGCTTCATTATATATCGTTTCAGCGCCTTTCGCTCTTAATAGATCCAATGATTGTTCTAGCATCATTCTTGAAGGTTGGACTCTATATACTTGTGTTCCACGCTTTCTTAAAGTTTCATATACTTCATCAATACAAGTGAGTACGACTGCTCCATGTTCATAAACAAGTTCTAAATGCTTGTTAACAATTGTGTCAGCCGTATAGTACTTATCGTAATGATGCGACATCAGATTTAAAGTAGCTAACGTTTCATCTTCTTGCAAGTCCTCAATTTCAGAAGCGTCAATTGTATCAATACTAAAATGACGGCTAGTCGTTTCAACTAAAACCTTGACTAACTGTACTAACAAGCCAGGAGTATAGAGTTTGGGAAATGACGCATTTTCTTCGGTTACGAATTGTTTATCCAAGCAGTAATGATACGGAACAGGTCCAGAGAATAACCATTGATGAATATGTGTCGCAGCTGGAATCATACGATCTAATTCACTATGTTTCCGATATGAAAAAGGATACACAGTTATTTCCTCAAAATGATTGGCTAAAGCGATAATTCTATCTACGGAGTGTCTTGGACCTACGACACCAATATTTATTTTCATGAACAATCACCTTGGCTTTTCTCCTATTATACTATGCTCTTTAATTTATAGTAAGCTGCAATGACTTTAGCACCTTCGACGATATGTTCAATTTCTGCATATTCTCTTGGCGAGTGACTAATCCCATCACGACAAGGAATAAATAACATACCAGAAGGCCATTTTTTCTGCATATTCATCACATCATGTCCAGCTCGACTTTCTAAAACTGGAACGGTGTCTCGTGTCTTGGCAATTTCTTTACGCATCGTTTCTCTTATTCCCTCATCTAAAAATACAGATGAGGTGTTCACTTTTCGAACGACGGATATATCGGCATCAAAAGTTGAAGACATTTTCTCCAGGTGATTAACAAGCCGTTCCTTTAAATGGTCATCAACACTTCTAATATCAATTCCTAACACGACTTTTCCCGGAATGACTGAAATTGAGTTCGGAAACGATTTAATTTGACTTACTGTTGCCATAAGCGGGTATTTATGTTCTTCTCTATTAATACGTAATGTTTCCTCTTGAACTTCTTGAATGATATGACTGGCAATGACCAACGCATCACGTCTTTCAGTCATAAGAGTTGTTCCGGTATGACCGTTTTCCCCTTCAATGGTTACTTCTAATCGAATCGGACAAGTTACCGCATCAACTACCCCTAAATCAGTTATCCCTTCAAGACGCTTTCCCTGTTCGATGTGCAATTCATAAAACGAATAAATATCATTGGTATCTCGTTCGGCATTTTTCACATGTTCCCATTTGTAACCTTGTGATTCGACTGCCTCTTTTAATGTTATCCCATTCGCGTCCTTTAAATGTGCGAATGAATTTTCATCAAATAAACCAGCCATTGCTTTACTACCAATCGTTGATACACCGAAGCGATCGGCTTCTTCTAAACGAAAACAAATCACCTCAAGTGGCCGCTCTGGCTTAAATCCCTCATCTTTTAACAATTTTATTGCTGCTAACGAAGCAACAACTCCGGCCGCCCCATCATAAGCGCCTCCACCAGACACCGTATCTAAATGAGAACCACTTGAAACGTAACGTTGGTCTTCACAATCTGTTTCCCAGCGCGCCATTTTATTCCCTATTTCATCTTCATATACCTTTAGACCGAGTTCTTCTGCTATTTGAACAAAATGTGCATGTGCTTTCGTTTCAAGATCTGTAAATCCTAAACGATAAAACCCTTCTTTTGGATGGAGATCTTCTACTAAATTAACTTGTAGCATTTTGTCTTTTACCCAACTTAACAATGTTATCTCTCCCTTAGTCATTCTCGCGAAAAAACTGTACCACTTGTGTATAGAAATGTTCGATGTTTTGCCTTTTACAAAATTCATGACCTTCATCATCATACAATTGAAGGCGAATAGGCTTCTCCTTATCACTTTCATGGAAAAATGCCAATGATTCATCAACACTAACACGAATATCTCGCATGCCATGAGCGATTAATAAAGGTGCTGTTCGCGATTTAGCATGTGTGAGCGGTGCTATTTGTTCAAAGAAATCCTTCATCATATGAACGTCACCATATTCTTTCTCGCGAAGCGGAATTCTCCATGATGCTGTGTTATTAAAGAAAATATTTAAATTCGACATGCCTGCAACTGCAACCGCACAATTGAAAAATGCTGGATATCTTGTTATCATACTTAGCGTCGTATAGCCACCATAGCTTTCACCGATAATGCTAATATGACGTGCATCGATACCATGTCGTTCAATCAACACTGCTATGAGCGCAATAATATCGCGTTGTGCCTCTAGCCGATTCATTCCATCGTCCATCTCAACAAACGACCGCCCATAACCATCGCTACCTCTAATATTTGGTACGAAGATGTTGTAGCCTTCATTTCTTAACCGTTGTAATAGCGGGTAATACTGTTTCATCGCTTGAAATTCAGGCCCACCATGAATATAAATAATCGCCTGATCACTATCTGCTTCATAATGCATATAATGGATAACTGTATCATCAAAACTGTTATACGTGTTATCAGTAGGGAACAAAGCTGGTTGCGACATTGAAAATTGTAACAATGGTTCTAGCTCGCACTGTGATAAATGATAACTCATGACCCTTCCCCAATGAGTCGGTTCATCCAAAATAAAAATCAATCTCTCATCAAGACTTTGCGCATGATGAATGACTCCCACAGGTATAGATAATTGTTTCAATTCATGATCATTCCATATATAAAGCGAATGAGCTGCTTGTTCGTTCACCTGAATAACTAACGAATCTTTATATGGTATCACTCGAGCGATATGACCATTTATAGGCATATCAATCTGGACAAATTGTTGTTCTGTCACACGAAACAATCCAATATACTCTCCGCCACGATCTGTCACGGCATAAAGTTCATCTTGCCAAAAAAACATTTGCTGCATCCGCTCTATCTTCTCGGAAAAATAAACGAATTGATTACTTTTCAAATCATATATCGCGTATTCTACATCCAGTAATGACTTCTTCAACCCGACATGTAACAGCTCGTCACTAGCTACATATGAAATAACTTGTTCATCTAATTTAGCAAGACATGTTAATGAAAAAGTTTCACAAGAAAATACTACCCATTCATATTTTCCTTCCTGATCATCGATTCTTGAGAAGTAGTAGTTATGACCAACCCATATCCCCGAAAAATCAAAATAAACATGATCAGAAGATTGAAAGACAATTCCTCCAGTGTTCACATTCATAATATGCAAGCAATCTTTCTCACTCCCATTCAAATCAATATATAATGCGATATATTGACCATCTGGACTCATGAGAAAGGAACGGACGCGCTCATTGTCCATTCCCTTATAATATATTTCAGTCGATTGAGTGTTTAGATGTGTTCGATACAATTGCGGGCGATTTGCATCTTCGCGCATCCCAATATAGTACATGTATGAATTTTCAACTGCTAAACCACCATGAATAATTTCTCCATCCGCACCATCAATCAATTTCATAGTTTATATCCCTTTCTCAATTAATTTAACGTTTGATATACTCCAGGACCGATTGGTAAACCAAGCAATGCCCAAGCGACAAATAAAATGATCCAGAAAAATAAGAACATGAACGAATACGGAATCATCAATGATAACAATGTTCCAAATCCTGCCTTTTTATCGTATCGTTTCATAAATGTTAATAGCATTGGAACGTATACATTAAGTGGTGTAATGATATTCGTTGATGAATCACCAATACGATATGCCAACTGAACAAACGCAGGGTTATAATCAATCATCGCCAACATTGGAACAAAAATCGGTGCCATAATGAGCCATTTTTCCGCTCCACCAAAAATAAATAAATTCAAAAATGCCGTTAATATAATGAAGCCGACGATTATAGGTAAACCTGTCAAATTCATCTCTTGTAATAAATTAGCACCATTCACACCAAGCCATAAGCCTAGATTTGACCAATTGAAATAGGCTATAAATTGTGCAGCCACAAATACTAAAACAATATACCCTGAAATATCCTTAATCGCTTCAGTCATAAACTTTGGAACATCAGATGTCGATTGAATTTTCTTAACAGCTACTCCATACGACACAGAGGCAATCACAAACATAATAAAAATAAAAGGTACGATTGAACTTAAAAATGGTGAAGGTACAAGCCCACCCTCTTCATTACGCATCGGAGATCCAGATGGTAAAATAAGTGCCAAAACAGCCCCGATATATACGATTGTTGCTATTAAACTAACAAGAAGCCCCTTTTTCTCAATGGATGTTAAAACAAATTCATCTTCTTTTGCTTTATTTCCTTTGAACTCTCCTAAACGTGGCTCAATAATTCGTTCAGTAATGAAACCACCAAGAAAAGTTAGCAAGAAAACAGATGCCACCATGAAGAACCAGTTGTCAACAGACGTAACGAATAAATTCGGGTCCACCGCTTTCGCAGCTTCCGATGTAATACCAGATAGTAAAGCGTCCGTACCAGCGATTAAAATATTTGCCGTAAAACCAGCTCCACCACCAGCAAAACCTGCAGCCATTCCTGCGAGAGGATGTCTTCCTAAAGCATAAAAAGCCATTCCTGCAAGAGGGGGAATAATTACGAATGCCGCATCAGATGCAATGTTTCCAATGATACCTGTAAAAACAACAGCATATGGTACAATACGTTTCGGCGCGCCTAAAATTAGCCGCTTCATCACGGCATCAAGTAAACCTACTTGCTGTGCCATTCCTATCCCTAAAATTAATACGAGAACAACACCCAACGGATAGAATCCAGTAAAGTTTTCTATCATTGAACCGAACATATACTGAATCCCTTCACCTGATAAGAATGACTTTATCATCATTTCTTCGCCAGTTCCAGGGTGAATAACAGATGCACCTAATGACGAGGCAATCGCAGCAATAACGAATAAACCTAAAATTAAGTATAAGAAAATCATAAATGGATGTGGAAACTTATTCCCGACCCTTTCCACAAATTGTAAAAACTTAAAAATGACGTTGTTTAACCTTGATGTCATATCAATATTTTCCTCCTTCCCTAATTAAAGGAACCAGTTCTCTTTTTGTTCCTTTAATAATAATAAACAAATGTTTTGTGTTTGTAAACCCTTTCATAGTGAAAAAGTTGTAAAATGATAAGTTTTTTAGATAAGTTGTTGTAAATTAATCATTACAAAAGATTCAATATCTAGTCATGCCCTAGATAAGAGTAACTCTACATAAGACAAAAGCTAGTTAAGAAACGATTTCTTAACTAGCTAAGAGGAATTACATATATGGTCTTTAGATTATATATTATGTTGATTTGAGCTTTGAGCTTCTCATATATTTGTTTGCTTATCTGTTATAGAGTTTTTGTCTTTCGATTAAGTCTTGTTGAATAAGAATAGTTTGCGAAACTTTCCGTTACTTTTTCATGAACAATCGTCTTAATTTATTCCACTAAATTTAATCGCCCCCGACTGTCGATGATTGCTTAATAAGTTATCCCCTTATTAGAAAAAACAGCTACTTTATAGTACTCTAAATCATCCTTTGATTTGAAATCGTTTATCATATGACATTTAGAACAGCCAATTTTTGCATTAATATAGGGTTTACTTCCTAATATAGAATAAGCGTAAACTTTATTAAAACACTTATCACACATATCTAGTTTAGATTTACCAGGCGGTTCCACTCCACAAATAATACAATTACATAATACGAGATTAATAATTCCGTCATCGTTGTTTTTCCAATTCTTTATTTACAACTTTCTTTTGATATAATTCGTATAGGTCATCTATAATTGCTACTTTCATTTGGTAGATTTTTGGCAATAGATGGTAATAATCCTTTTTATTTTTATGCATTTTGCCAAACATCGGGATACCTACCTCCCGGATTCTTTGTTTCCATTCCTGTTTAGCTCTTTGCAAGTTTTTATAACTACTTTTTGTATTAATTCCCCAAGCACAACAAATCCATGGATGTTGTTGCAAAGTTTGAGGATCAGCTATAGATTCTAAAAGATTAATTTGTTTTTCTTTAACTAATTCCTCAAATCTTGGAATTGCTTCGTTGGCAACTGTATTTCTCAGAGAAAACAAATTGTAAATATGAACTCTACCATTTAAATCATTATTCTCATATATTTTCTTAACTAATCTAATCATTTGTCTCATCGTTGGATCAATTTTAGTTTCATAGAATCTTGCTTCTCCTTCTTCAACAACACCAGTCGATGGGAGGGCATTCCCTGGATTTAACAATAAAAAACTACCTAAAGATTTTTCACTTGTTCTCCATTGTAAATAAGCAGAATGCCGAAAGATAAGATTGTCTCTCTTTTCAAATTTCCCAAATACCTTTACATTTTCCATTTACCTTTCCTCCAATGAATCTTTTTCTCAATCGTTTTTGCATACCTGACAGATACATAACGATATTTTTGAAAATGTTTTCTAGCTTCTTTTATTAAACGATATAATTCAATCCGATCAATACATGGATTGTTTCGAACACATCCTCGTATGGATAGTCATCCTTTTGTAATATCCTGTTCAATCCAGCTGAGTAAAGCATTTACCGTACTGTTATTGACGTGATAGTTTTGTGACATCACCTCGTTTATAAAAATTAAAAGAAGCTTTAGACGATATAAACTATCCATATTGTACACTAAATTTAAACGTTTTGTTAGTGATAAAATCTATTAATTCTGACTCATTATTATATAAAAATACAACTAGCTTTTGTATAAGTGAAACGACATTTTTAATATTCGTGTCATAATAAGAAGATAAATGCGTGGTAAGGATATCATTCACCATTTAACAAGTAAACATAACGATTATGATTCACATGTCGTATTGTATAAAATCTAAAGCTTCATTTCATTTAGTTTCTTGTAACAGAAGAAAGTAGTACCCGATCATTTATCGAACAAAACGAATCTACTTAAACCACAAAAAAGCAGAACGTGAGCTTTTTTGGTCACGTTCTGCTTCTTATAATCAGCTTATTTATCAAAGTTAATGCTATTGGGCTTTTTGTAAAGGCACTTCCTGCATTTAATGCGCTTGCGACAAATACTGCTTCTCCGACTTCTTCTTTCGTCGCTCCTGCTTTTTTAGCGTTTTTCACGTGGCTATCAATGCAGTAAGGGCAACCTGTTATTAATGATACAGCGACTAAGATCAGTTCTTTTTCTTTTACTGATAGTTCTCCTTCTGCACCAGCTTTTGTCGTAAAGTTAAAGAATGCTTTAAAATCTTCCGGGGCTAAGTCACATCCTATCATTGTTCGTGTGTTAATTTACTTGAAAAGTAACGGATTATACCCCATATACTCCGCTTTTTTAGATACAATGATCTGACGCTTCCTTTAACTTCTTTTTACGAATCGTATGTTCAATAAATGTTCCAGTCCAAAATATCAATCTTAACTGATAATGGGACATCTAAAGAAACTTACTATTCTTATATGGATATGTATTTGATTATATCCGACGTCTACTGACACCATTAAAACACCAGCGTGTCGCAAACAGATGGCTAAGAGGAACAGCTAACAAACCGTATATAGCAACAACGCTTACAGCAATATTAAAGTCTGAGCTTACAAGCAATAGAACGACGCCCATGAGAATTACACCTATAAGAATTTCCTTCGCAACACGACTTTGGATGATTCTAATCCATGACCTTCCTGCCACTCGTAATGGGAAATCACGCTTCGCCTGTAATCGTGCGGTAATTAATGCACGAATCGCAGTCGAGACAGTAAAGGCGACAATTAATGCAATCAACGCAAGGAATTGCAACCATACAATATAAGTTGCAAATTGCGCCTGCATGATTCCCTCTTCTGCAATATAAACAATATTTAGTTCGCCTTGAATCCCTTGCTTGCGTAATGAATGCACATCAAGTTGATGTTCTTCTAGCAATTTTTGTGTAGAAGATACACCGGTAAAAATAATATTCTTACTAGAATTCATAGATGTCAAGGCAGAATCATTATAGGTTTCATAGATTGTAGGTACAACGACGAGTAGCACATTATCTGAAAAATGCAGTCTCTCTCCACCACCGCCTTGTGCGATCGGAATCCAAAATCCTTCAACTGGGCGCAGAAACTGAAGCTGTTCCAACAAATCTTCAGAACGTTCTTCTCTTGACAAGATCTCTATTTCTTCTTGAATCATTTTCGTCATATCATCTGGCAAATCCTTTTTTAATATAGGTGTCACAACTGGTTCATTCTTATTCTTCGTTACCAAATCGAGCCAACGCTGATTAACGAAAGAAACAAATGCATACTCTCGGAAATTAGCCATTTCAGGAATGTAAGTGTAAGAGAGACTAGCAGCATCACGTGCTTCTGCACCCTTCACCAATTCTGCAATCCACGGCTCCATTATATCCATATCGCCAATGTCTGTAGCGAATTCAATGGTCACTTGATCTGCTAATTGCTTCCACTGTGCCATTTCATCAGCCATAGCCGATGAGTGTTTATATGCAGACCAAGCAGGTCCTGCAGCGGATATGACTAAAAGAAAAGTTAGAGCCTGAATGACACTTGACACAGAACGCAGACTCTTTACTGCTGGTTGCCTAGTACCAAGCATTGTAGCACTTGGCCAGGAAAAGGTGGACATGATTAGCACTGTCATGATGGATACAGCGATCACAAACAGTTGTAAAGTAATTAGTGCCTTTAAGTATGGACCTACATAAACCGAACCATGAAACACACTTACATATCCCGTTGCAATGAATGTTATGATTCCTGCCGAAACGAACAATAACCCTAAAAAACCGCTAAAATCTTGAAGTTGAATTCGCATAGTTGGGACACCGCCAAGAACACGTAAGGCACGATCACGCGCCTTCAATGACAGCCAAAATAGTGCTAAAGTAATAATTAATGTGAACGCAGATAGAACAGCAGCAGCAAACCCTCTTTCCCACAACACAAACTTTAAACTTTCAAAGATAGAAGCATCTTCGTATCCTACCTTGACACCTTTATGCGTTAACTCCTTCTTGAAAGCATCTGAATGAGTATTATCTCCTGTGACAAGATAAAACCCATCTGGGTATGATGTCTCAAGCCGTTCTTTCCCGACTATTTTCCCCACATCATCGCTACCAAACCAAGTAAATTGATCGGTTAAATCTCCGTCGTTAAGCGCAGCAAAAATCTGTCTATCACCATCGCTCGTAAGATCTGGCGCAATCTTGACTAACCCCATGTCCCAGCGCGCATCTAATTTTTGTAGTGTTGCCAGCGATTCAGTAAATGGCAAGTTTGACTCACTAAAGTCTAAAGTTATTCTGTTTTTAACTCCAATGGCCTGTGGAAAATCTCTATCATATAAATCTGTTATAATAAAAGCAAGTAGCGCAAGCAAACTAAACAACGCGCACGAAACAACAACGATGATACGCTTATACATAAATGTACCCCCAAAAGCTAAATAATACATCCTTGTCTAAGGTTTAATAACGATAACTTATATCATTACAACACTGTAAAACCACACAGCTAGTAGAGAGTAACATGTTGCCATTTTCTTCCTTAATTCATTCGACTGCTTTCTATCATACTCTACTAAATTCCGCCTTCTTTCATTGCTAGATATAGCTGAAAAAGTACTTGGGCGATAACACTAGCCATGAAACGACTTCACCACGAACAGCAAATATGGTATTTAATATTAAAACATAAATTATCGCTTTACTAAATGTACCGGAACACCAAATCCTTCTCGATTCCCGAGAAGATTGGAAACAGCATCACGTTCAGACTTCGAATCATAAATAATCATAACTAAGCCGCGGTCTTTATCATCTGAACAAGGCGTCCCCACTTCGACTTCAATACCGTCACCAAGTGCTTTAATCTCCTCAACAATAGTTTGGTGACTGTTAAGAGCTTCAATAGCTTTCTCTTTCGTTGGCAACTGTTCACATGGCGGATGAGCATCTTTTTCTCCTGAAAAAAAACCATTTAAAAGGCCAACCCCTCCTAATATGAGTATCAAACCGATAATGACACTGATTGTTATTTTTAGACTAGGCTTCATGAAAATCCTCCTTCATTCGCATCATCATTATTTGATAGGTGGTGCGTCTGGCCACTAAAGCCCACTGCATGCTTAACTTCACAAGCCTGGATCATATCGTTGTCATGTGTTGACACGATAACAGTACGTCCACGCGTCGCTAAATCCTCAAATAGTGCGATAACCTTTTTTCGATTACTTGTGTCAAGTGAAGCAGTCGGTTCATCTACAAACAAGACTTCAGCATCCTTATATATAGCGCGTGCGAGAGCAAGCCGTTGTTTTTCTCCTCCACTTAAATGACCGGCTTTTTCAGCTTCTCTCCCCTTAAGTCCTGTTTCTGCTAATGCTTGTTCTAACCGATTTTGATCACCAGTGACACGTCGACCTAACATACTCGACTGCATCGTAACATTAAATGCAACAGACTCATCATCCATAATGCCGTAATCTTGAAGAATAAAGGCTGCATGATCACGCCAAAATCGACGACGTGCTGAGTCGTTATACTTCGTAACATCTTTACCATCGATAACGATATGTCCATGATCCACAGGTAACAAAAGACCAAGACAATGTAAAAGAGTCGTCTTGCCACACCCACTCGGGCCTATAAGAGCTGTCATAGTTCCTGGATGACATCGTACGGTCTCATTTTTAAGTACTTCACGGCCTTCAATGGCTACTGAAATCCTCTTTGCTTCAATCAACAAGATATACATCTCCTATCAACTACAATATCTTTCTTACACATTTCCTTAACTATATGAAGCTATAAGCTATAAAAATCAAAAATATAACTATATAAATATTCGATCGCTTGTCTAAGATTTTACTTCTTACTAAATCATAATCCTTTTTAAATTAACATATTCCTTTTAAAAATTATGTCGAATGATGTCGCCATACAAAAAATAATACATGCCTGCTATTTATCAATGATGGTACCACCAGTTATGTTTTGCAGATGCTTTGTAGTTAAATGCTCCGTCGTAAGAAAAGTACAGCCTTACATAGAAATATGTACTTAAACTTTATGTATTCATGTTCTTTTTCTATAACGATGTAGTCAGCCATCGTTGCTAAACATATACCCGACTATCATTTACATCATATTGAGAAGCACTGCAAAATAACGATCAATAAACACACATATCCTCTACATCTTGTATAAAAAGAGAAAAGCATTTAATTTTCGGCTATTGGATTGATATTTTTCTAGGAGTTTATCTTATTACGAGGATTATTATAACTGTAAAAACATATTGTCTATATGTTACATACGATAAACATATCGTTCACCTTTTATTTTCTAAATTTGGTCTATCATTAGTAATAGAAAAAGCAGAACGTGCTTTTTTGATCACGTTCTGCTTTTTTATCATTTTATTTATCGAAGTTTTTTAATGCTGTTGGGCTTTTTGTAAAGGCGCTTCCCGCATTTAATGCACTTGCGACAAATACCGCTTCCGCGACTTCTTCTTTCGTCGCTCCTGATTTTTTAGCGTTTTTCACGTGGCTATCAATGCAGTAAGGGCAACCTGTAATCAGTGATACAGCGACTAAGATCAGTTCTTTTTCTTTTACTGATAGTTCGCCTTCTGCACCAGCTTTTGTCGTAAAGTTAAAGAATGCTTTAAAGTCTTCTGGTGCTAATTCACGTAATTTCATCGTATGTGCTAAATATGTTTTCTTAAATAACTCATCATTTTCTGTTTCCTCGAAAGTTTCAAATGCATTAGCTGCATGAGCAAAAGCTGCTCCCGCTTTACCTGCTGTTGCAAGCATCAATGCTTCTGCGACTTCTGTTTCCGTAGCACCAGCGCGTTTAGCACCTTTGCTATGTAAATCTAAGCAATATTCACAGCCTGTTGTTGCCGCACAAGCAACAGCCATTAATTCCTTTAATTTCTGTGATAAAACACCTTCCTTAAGTGACACGCCATTCCAACCGTGGAACGCCTCATTAATTTCCGGTGTTAATGATTTAAATTTCCCTAATTGTTTCAATTTCTCTGCCATGAACAAATTCCTCCTTCATATAATCCATAAAATAATTCAAATAATAATATACCCTACTAGGTATGCATTGTCCAATATAATGGTTTAATATGAGTTAATCTTTCATAACAAAGGAATCGGGGTGTTTAGGTTTTAATTTTTGGATAATAGGGAACAAAAAAGTCTACGGTTAGTATCCATTAGACTTTTTTAATAGATAAAACCTTTACTCCAACGTAGTTACATTATTTTCCATTAAGCTCTCTTAGTTAAGATTTTATCTTGTTTTTATCTGTAATCTTTAAAATAATCATTATCATACAATTTTGATATAGCCTGGTCTCCATAAAACTTTCGATATAAATTTATAGCAAAAGAGTCCATCATACCAGAGATATAATCACCTATCACTCTTTGCTTACACTCATTATTATTTCTAAATTCAACCGGTAACAATTTATTGTCCTTATTAAACATATTATCATTCAATGCATCAAATAACCCTTTGATTACTTTTTCACCTTGTTTCTCATATAATTGGACAACATTCGTTCTATTTATACACTCAAATGTATAACTTTTTAAATCTTTAACAAATTTATTGTAATTCTTAAAACCTAACTCGTATTCATTTAATGTTCCTGTAATTTCAATATGTTTTTCATCCACACGTATAACATCAATATCGTTTATTAATAGGTGTACCAAATTTGATATCAGTTCTTTTCTAAATATAAATCCAAACTCTTCTGACGAATTATAGATTTGAGCATTCCGCGCTTTATCATTTGCTTTTTTCACTAAATTTTTTAATATATAAAAAGAATTTTCCGATTTATTTCTAAATTCAAATAAGTATTCATCGATACTAAATAATTTTAGACTTAATGCATCTTCTAAGTCATGAGCAGCATATGCAATTTCATCTGCTAAGTCTATTATTTGAACATCAATTGTTCTTGGTTTAATATCACTTTCCAAAAAATTCTCTATGAACTCATAATCTTCATCATAAATAAACTTCTTTGTTATTCTATTATTTTTTTTAAAATACTTCACTACACTTAATATTGTTCTTTTAGTTAAATTAAGACCACGTGCATCTGGCAGCTTTTTCTCTAAACGATTAATAACTCTTAAAGTCTGAGCATTTCCTTCAAACCCACCATGTGAATCTAATAATTCATTTAAAACTCTTTCTCCATGATGACCAAAAGGAGGATTACCTAAATCGTGGGCTAATGCCCCTGCTTCAACCACATAAATATCATTATCATATATTTCATCGTTATTCGTTCTATCACGGATATATTCACAAATACCTCGAGTAATTTGTGCAACTTCTAAACTATGAGTTAATCTATTTCTATAAAAGCTATCGTTCTTTACACCTAATAATTGCATCTTACCTTGTAGTCTTCTAAAAGAACTCGAGTATAGAACACGAGAATAATCTCTTTGATAATGATTTCTTGCTCTTTCTGTATTTTCTTCATGGATTCTCACTTTGTTATTGTTTGAAGGACAATAATACTCTTTTAAAGGGTAGTAATACTCTCTTAAAAACTCATTTAAAACTTTCCCCATATATATTTCTCCTTTGTTAAATTGTTTTTTATATTTTTAAATCATAAGTATATGATTAAAGATTAATTAAATAAAATTTTAAATTTCGTCACTCTTGAACGTATGACATGGTTGAGGATTTTTACAAAAGCGAAAGACACCCCTCATCATCTTTCTCTTCAAATAATCTCCCTCACCACTTCTTCATCCAAAATCCGCTTTCGTTCCTCCAGTCTGACATATGGGGTTGGTTAAAGAAATGGTAATCATGGTCAGGGTATTTTAAGTGTAATAGTTCATGGAGTACAACGTAATCGATACAATGTTTTTGTACGATAATAAGATGTATATTGAGTATTATCTTTCGTTCGTGTGTTAGACTGCTTCCCCAGCGGACATTCATCTTTTCGAATGTGTAAATTTGGCTTTGGAATGCGCTTGTAACTTAATTTATCATGCATTCTTGTTAGTGAGTCATGATAAATACCCTGACGACCTCGTCATACTAGTTTTCAAGCAATATCTTGGTTTTTAAAGAGTTGGAAGATAAAACACATTATTTATAAGTTGGTTTACTTTCAGCTACATAAATATCTTTTTTAAAAAAATCATCTGCCTTATATTCCCGAACATTCTTGATACGTTCTCTTAAATAATCAGCGAGTGGTTTGTTTGTACAGAATACGAAGCAGCCTTTTTGGCCTCTTGTTAACAATGTTCGGTATGTATTTCTGATAATATCATCTGCAAGTTTTGTTGCTTCTTCTGGTTTTTCTTTCATCATCTTTTTTATACCAAATAAAGAACGATCAGTTTTAGCTCGTTTTGTATAATCTGTTTGAACTCTTCCTTCTTGGTAAATTAAGTCATCTCCTATAATGACCCCTACATAATCAAACTCAAGTCCTTGACACGTATGAATAACACCTGCTTCATTAACAGAATTTTCATCGATTGCCCATGTTTCTGTGTTACCTAGGTTCCAACTAATACCGAAGTTATATTCAGGTATAACAATATCTGGTACATCTGACTGCATTCTCGTATCTTTATTCCAATTCCAGCAATACCCTGCCACAACCCTTGATTTATTATTTATTTTATTTAATTCCTTAATATCATTTAAGAGGATATTGGGGTTGTCATATACTCTAAAATCATAATCTTTTCCAATAAAGTTCATATTAGCAGTTTCTCTAATTTGTAATACATCATCTATCCAAGCTAAATAACCATCAGATCCATTGCATCTAAATTGAGATACTAACTCAGTTTTATACAACTGTCCCTCCAGTTCTTGAGCATATTTTTCTATTAAATCAATACTCCCTATATCCTTAATGGTCACCCTTTGATGTTCATCGATAAAAAATATTGTTGTTTTAGCCGTATTTATTAATTCTTTCACTTGATTTTCACCTAGGTTCTGAAACATCCCAGACTTTTCATTTAAACGATGTGCTTCATCAACAATTAGTACATCAAATTCATCCTTAGGAGCATTAACATAACTTCCTGATCCTTTAAATAAATTATCAATATGAGATTTTCGAAAATCTCCTTTCAATTTATTCGCATAAATATGTCTTGGTGCTGCATTCTTTGTAACATATTGTGCTACCATTCCTCTGTTTGTCAATTCAACTAATAGATTAATAGCTAATACAGATTTACCGGTTCCTGGGCCACCTTCAACAACTAAAACTTGTTTCGTATTTGTTCGCTGTGCATCATTGGCAAGTTGTAAAGCTTTTTCATAAACGACTTTCTGCTCATCAATCATAATAAACTCTTGATTTCCTCTTAACATAGAGTTTAAAGAATCTTGCAAGGACTTAGATGGCCGTATTTTACCTTTTTCAATTTTATATAGCGTTTCCTTTTTATCACCATATTTTATATACTTCTTGATAAAGTAACGAAGTTTGGCTGCATCGCCTTTTGCAAATATCGGAGCCTCTTCAATGTAATAGTTGTATATATTATCAGTTAACGGATCACCTTCATTACGAATAATATAATTATGTAAATATGCACATGGGTACAACTCTATATCCTCTTGTTGTACCGTTTCGTTATAATCTTTTATTAGAGACGCATATGACCATGCTTGATAGGAAGGATGTGTTGTTTCAACCATTCCATACCTCATTGGTGTTTTAACAATTGCTTCTTTGCCTTCAATCTTTTCAACTTTTTCCCATTGCTTAAGCTCGACAATAACAACAGATTCATTTGATTCTTTTGATTTACCTGTTATTAAGAAATCAACCCGTTTGGAGGAATAGGGGATTCTAAATTCAATGGCAACCCCTGAATCTTTAGGTATCTCTGGATCCATAAGAACTCTAAACATAAATTGCATCGAATTATCCCATGACCTTACTTCAGCTTCATTTACTGATCCAATCTTCTCATTGAAATTGTTAATGATATTATTTGTCAATTCATCATTAAAGACGTCTTGAAGAAATTCTTGTTTTGTTGATTCGTATACTAGCATGAAAAATCCTCCTATTTAATAACTCTGGCATTTTATCCCGTTTATGAAGATTATAGTAAATGCTTTTTTTGAGGATGAATTTATTCAATTGTTTTAAAAAATCGAAACATCTCCACAATCCCCTCCCCATATTTCTCTACCTTAAAATCACCAAATCCCTTAATCTTTCTTAATTCAGCCTTAGTCTGTGGTTTATGTATAAGCAATTCTTCTAACTCTTTATTAGTAAACACCATAAATGCTTTGACACCTTCTGTTCGTGATACAGCTAAACGATATTTCTTTAATTTTTCCCGTAACTGTTCATCATCTAGCTCATTTTTTATACTAGATCGTTTATTCTTAACTGGTTCAGTATGTTGGTTCATATATGCTTCGTATTTCGATTTGTAATCATAAGTACGTGGCTGATGGTGTTCAAATAAAAATTGTGCAATATTAAACAAATACTTTTCTTTAACATTTAAAGAATTAGATTTATCCTCTATTTCATTTCGAAGTAAAGTCGTTAATTGATCGTACTTAAAAATACGACTTTGAATGCTTAATGGACTATTCTTTTTATGTATGATTGATTTAGGATTAGCAATAATAACATACGCCTTAACTGGCATTTGGCGAATAAGCTTATGTTCTCGTAAAATTTTTTCTAAAATTCTTGTATGGCGCTCACTTTGAGAAATTGGGCTATAAAATCCTTCTTTTTTATAAACTTTTCCGTATTTATTTTTAAAAATACGATTAAACTCGCCAGACTTTGTTATTTCTATATCACCATTCATTTTTTTCGTTTCTAAAATAATAATAGACTTCTGGGTAATCACCACAAAATCAAGTTGGATATATAAATCTTCGTATCTGAGGCGAATATCATGGAGGCATAATAGTGGTAATAAAGAATGTTCTAATTCAAAAGCAACATTCGCTTCTCCTTGGATACCCGCTTTCGTAAAATTGATTTGCCTCTCAATATCTTTTAAAGCTTTCTCATCAGTTACGTAATCACGAATACTTTCTAATTCTATTAAACGATCGTTTTCCTTTGAATAGCCCTTTATAAAAATCGGCTTTGTTATCTTTCGCTTGCCACCATTTATGACAAAATCCAACATTTTATTTAACATTCAATCACAACCTTGTATACTACTTCAGTCCCATTCGACTACATTATACCAAATATTTTAATTTATTTAGAGTTTTTATATCCAATTATTGGATAAGGGCTTTTAATCATTAGGTTTTTGTCCACATGATTAGACAAGAATTATAAAAAAAGAACCCATACCGAGTGAGTTAGATGCACTTGATATAGGATATTTATCATTCTGTATTTATTAGGACCTCTTCCTTAAAGAGAGATTAATACTTTGTAAATCATAAAGGGAAGAAAAAAATACTTCAACTTGTTCACAGTCATATCACCCCACATAAAAACGTTGCACAACTCAGATAATTATAAGAACAGCATTCTATAATAATTATTTTTTATTTGATTTTCTTTCCAAATAACAATTATAACCTTCTAGAAGACCGCGTCCTATTAAAACCATCTCATCATTGCCTAAAATATTAATATCATAATTAAAATAATCAACACCATAATCTGGAATTGCTTTAGGGTCTAAATCAGGACCTGTATCACGGAATAATATTCTTGACTCTTTTTTATCTAACCTATATTCGAGGTCTCTCTCAAAAAAATTTACGTACACAATACCATCCTCTTTAAACTCAACACCTTTCTGTAATGGAATACAGCTTGGGTCTCCTCTATTTTTACTATCATAACTATCCTTAAGAGTCCAATAACCATGACTTAAATATTCTTCCGTTATCTTTGGACTACATCCCATAAGAAGTAAAAAAACAGGAACTAATATATAAATCTTTTTCATACTCAACCATCCTTTGAGAAACTACTAAACAATGTTTTAACAGAAGTCTGATATTTAGAATAAAACAAATGCTTATTAAACCTAACTGTAATCTGTTATTGACATTAAAATAATATAAGCTTAAACTTTATTTCCCACGTTTAATATAATCATACAAATCATCTGTAATTTTTGTGCTGTGATATAGCCAATATTCAGCTATCTCATACCAATTTTGTGATTGAATAAGGTCTTTTGGATAAGGAATATCTTTATTTTTAATATAAGCTTTTTCCCATCTATCAAGAAATTCAAAGGTGTATGCTGTTGGATAAAATTCAATATCTAATTTTCTATCGAAATCGGGACCAGCACCTGGATAAGTATAATTTTGTGAAATAACAAACTCCAAATCTAGGATACCTGCAGTATTTTTAACTTCCTCAATCTTTATATTTCTTTGAAGTTCCTCTTTTTCTAAAGAAAAGTCTTCCATTGCTTTAATTGTACCCGCCCCAATTTTTTCAAGCAAACCGTTTACAGTGAGCCCTAATATATAGTTGAGTGTATAATTCGCCTCTTCTTCGATCAGTTTTTTAGTTTTTATGTAGTTATTGAAATTGTTAGCATCTACTGTACTAAAATAAGTGATTTCTATATCATTATTGTAAATAATAGGTCCGCGATCTAAGCCATTATCCCTTAATGCATAGTCACGGTATTCTTCAATAGTCATTTTTCCCCTATCAACAGCTCGATATGAAGCAGTCTTCATTGTTGCTTCAATAAAATGCCCTTTAATGCCATACGGATTATTTTTATAATTTAGAGTATCAATCTTTGAAATCCCCATTGATGATTGATGAAAATGTTTCAATAATACTAAATAAACATCCAGCTTTTGCTTAGTATTGCGATCTATATTAACCTCATTAGGCCTCTTTTCCCCCGTGTATACGTAGGCCTGAACCAACAGCATTTCATCTTCTAAAGCGCTATCAGAAATGACCACTTTTTCATTAAGTCGCTTCATTAATTTATCAATATCGTTTTCATTCATGAAACTGGCAATTTCCTCAAGTTCTTTTCTGGCTTGAGCATTCAGTATTTCAGTTTGGAAAAAATGATAGAGAGCTTCACTTTCTAATGCAGTTATTGGCTCGCCATTTTTAAATTTATTTAGAATAATGCCAAATACCCCACCATCACCAAAAACACTTTCTGTAATTGCACGAAAGGATTCCATATCACTAACAGCTGAAACCTTATAATTTCCAATCGACAACTCCCCGCTTTGAAACTTCGACTCCAACTCTGATAAATAAGTCATCATCGTATCTAAGTCCTGTTTCGTTTGTTCGAGTTGAGAAACACTGTAATCATCCAGGCTATATAAACCATCCACAACATTTTTTATTCTGTCTTTTCCACGTTCAACCTGATGAATAACATCTGATTCATCAATCTTAGGAAGAGAAACAATATCACTAACACTAGCGATCACATCATTTGCTTCCCCCGCTAATTCAATCGCCGTCATTTTTACTTCATCTAGCCCAGACTCAACCTCGTGTTCCAAATATGATTGACTAACGTAACCTCTTTCATCAGGCTCAAATTCTCCAATTGCTCGTTGGATATCGATCAATACCTTCCGATAATCAGTTAATGATTGGTTTAAAAACACAAGAAAAGGTTGATGGCAGTCATTATAAAAAGCACGAATAGCTTCCCCGCCTTCTCCACCTAATTCATCGTCTAATGCTGTAAAGTCACGAACCGCTCGTTGTAAAGCTGATAATCTCTCTTGAAAATTTTCAATTTCTTTTTTGTTAGAGTCAATACCAGATAGTAAACTTTCTACATCTAAAATTTTCAATAAAGGCACCTCCTACATATGTGAAGTGTTTCAATTTAATTATATGCTATTATATTGCGATTGAAGAATCAAAATATAATAAAAAATAGATAATAATTCATAATAAAAAGACGTCCGCAATCACCTTCCTAATTGCAAACGTCTTCTCTAAGCCTAAGCCTTCTTCACAAATTCTGATTTTAATTTCATTGCGCCTATCCCATCAATCTTACAATCAATATTATGACCGTCAACAGCATCATGGATGAGGCGAATTCCTTTTACTTTTGTTCCTTGTTTTACGACGGACGAGCTGCCTTTTATCTTAAGGTCTTTGATTACATTTACGGTGTCACCGTCTTCAAGAACTTGTCCATGTGCATCTTTTATTGTTGATTCGTCATCGTTTTCTTCTACTTCATTTCCTATCCATTCATGCGCACATTCAGGACAGACGAATAAATCACGATCTTCATACGTGTATTCTGAGTTACATTGTGGGCAATTCGGTAATGCAGTCATCTCTTCACTCCTAAAGCATTGATAGTCTACTACATTTTATCATGTATGATGAATAATGAGTAGCTTAAGTCAAAGGTTTGGATTGACTGCTATATTGTACTAATAACAAACAATTTTTTAAGTAGTTACAATAATGATTGTGACTGTGTTCAAAGTATTATTACTCTTCATGATGGCCATTTCATTCATCTATGGTTAGTGAAGAGGATAAAGATAAGGACTTAAGAACACAAATGACAGCCATTTGTATCGCAGCGATCATCGCTTTTCTTAATGTGGAGAAGTTTTTATGAAAATACATATGTATAGAGTTCGAAAGCTCTGTCGATATGCTTTTTGTCATATATTCTTCACCTTGAACATCTTGTTTTCTGAAATATCTTGCTACTCATAATCATTAAAGCTATAATTAGAGAAACTTGTATGACTAAATGATTGATGTGGAGGTGTTGTTAATTAAGACGCGATTTAATATTTTCATCTGTTTCATCTGTTTTTACGCTATGTTTTTTGTCGGGTGTAGTGAGCAGAGTGATAATAGCAGTCATACAAAAGCAAGTGCCCATCAGACAGTTCAAAAAGAGAAGAAAAATGATACAACAGAAAAGAAATATAATGAAATTGATGAGGACAAAGCCGAGGAACATTTATTAAAAATGACAGAAGAAATTTATCAGTACCTATTAGAAAACGATTGGAAAAGCCTTCATGATATCATTCATCCCGAGGAAGGCATAATAATGACATTCCATCGCATGCTCGATGCTTACCGTGAATTTCCTATTCCAACATTTGTAGAAGATCCGAACTTTTCTAGATTTGACTTCCTTGATTCTATTCAGCAAAATGAACGTGTTTTTTGGGGGTTTTCTAATACGGATGACTATCATTATTTTTATATGACGATTAGTGACTATATCAATCATTTTTTATCGTTTTCCGACAGAAGACTCCCTCCTCAGTCGTGTGTAGGGCAAAGCCCAGCGACAGGTGGGAGATGAATGTCGGTTAGGCGATAGCCTAAAGTCTTTTTGTTGCTGAAATTAAACCTAAATAATATAATCAGTCTTATAAAGGATTTTCCACAAGTTCGAAAAAAGTTGTGGAAAGAAATGTTTTGGTCAAGAAGTTTTTGCTTACTAACTACGGGTGGCTCTCCCATTGATGTTGTTAGAAAATATATTGAAAATCAAAAAATGGAGTGAGGTATGAGTAATTTGTTAATTAACAAGGCATTCAAATTTCGTATCTACCCAACCAAAGAACAGGAAACACTCATTGTTAAAACAATAGGGTGTAGTCGTTTCGTATTTAATCACTTTTTGGCGGAATGGAAAGATGCTTATAAAGAAACAGGCAAAGGATTAACTTATTCTGCTTGTTCTGCCGAACTAACAAAATTGAAAAAAGAACTGGTTTGGCTAAAAGAGGTGGATAGTATTGCTCTTCAGTCCTCATTGAAAAACCTTGCCGATGCTTATACACGCTTTTTCAAAAAGGAAAATAAAGCACCACGCTTCAAATCCAAAAAGAACAACCTACAATCTTACACAACGAAACATACGAATGGAAATATCGCCATTGTAGAAAATAAAATCAAGTTACCGAAACTAGGGTACGTTCGTTTTGCTAAAAGCCGTCAGGTAGAGGGGCGAATCATGAGTGCGACCATTAGACGTAATCCGAGTGGCAAATACTTTGTCTCTATTTTAACTGAAACAGAAGTACAACCGTTGGAGAAGACAGCATCATCTATTGGCATAGACTTAGGGATTACTGACTTTGCCATTCTCTCGGATGGTCGTAAGATCAATAATAATAAGTTCACGTCAAGGATGGAAAAGAAATTAAAACGTGAACAGCGAAAACTTTCAAGACGTGCATCGAATGCTAAAAACAATGGGATTGACCTACGTGATGCAAAAAATTACCAAAAGCAAAAGATCAAGGTTGCTAGATTGCATGAAAAAGTAATGAACCAGCGTAACGACTTCCTTCATAAGTTAACGACAGAAATAATCAAAAACCACGATATAATCTGTCTAGAAGACTTGAACGTTAAAGGAATGTTACGTAATCATAAGCTGGCTAAAAATATCTCTGATGTATCATGGTCTGGCTTTGTATCAAAATTAGAATACAAAGCAAAATGGTATGATAAAACAATCGTAAAAATAAGCAGATGGTTCCCGTCTAGTCAAATATGCTCTCATTGCGGTCACAATAGTGGCAAAAAATCATTAGACATGAGGGAATGGATTTGTACGAACTGCAAAACACATCACGATAGAGATATTAACGCCAGCTTGAATATACTAAACGAAGGGTTGTGATTACAAGCTTTAGCCTAACGAAACAATAGAACCGTAGGGACTACGGGGATAGCTTGGTAAATAAAAGAAACCACTGTGAGTAAAGAAATACGCTTACAAGTATGCTTTGTTCCCAAGAATCTCCCATCTTCCATCAGACCGCAAGGTTGATAAGTGGGAGTAGTTCAATACACCACTGTGATAACCCACAACTTAAAAACTGTGATAGACAATTACACTACACAACATTCTCCTATGAAGAAATACAGCCAATAAATCATCATGATGAAAATACAGACGCTTTTCTTTTAATAGAAAATATACGGACAGAAATACCAAATGGAAGGTTTGTAGAGTTATTCTCTCCTGCCACTGAGAAGAATCACTGGCAAAAAATGCGCTTTGTCTTCTTACAACATGAAGATGAGTGGTATTTACGCGCCATTATTCGGCATGCTGATAGCTTCGATGAACATTGATGAATACGTGCTTGATGACGATGAAATGTATGATAAATTGTATGAGATGCCATTTGTAAAGTGAAATTTTAAAATCCCCTATCTCTTCATGTGAGAGACAGGGGATTTTATTAATTATATTTTCGCTTGCGATAGATTAGAAGTGCTAGACCTAAGATTGTCATCATGACACCGACGAAAACCCAATGATATATCGATGTTGCCGTGTTTGGTAATTTTTTATGACCGGCATTTTCATTGGAGTCAGCAGATGGATCATTTGTCTTAGCTGCATTATTTTCTGCATTTTTATCTGTGTTGTTTGGTGATGTGACTGTTTTATTGCCAGTATCTTTTTTATCACCTTTGTTATCTTCTTTGTCACTCACTTCTGTGTTGTCTTTATCTGACGGTGTTTCGTCTTTGTGATCTGGTGTTTCTTCCTCGTTGTTATTGTCACCTGGTGTTTCGTTAGTGTCACCCGGTGTTTCTTCTGGACCACCTGGCTTTTCTTCTTCATCAGGTGTTTCTTCAGGTACTTCTTTTGTCATTGTGAATGAATCAACGAGCTCATCATGAATGGTATAGGCTTCGATTTTCAATTCATTACCATCGACTAAGATAGACGTAAAGACTTGCTCTTCTTTCGCATGGAGGACCTTTACATAGTCCGTTTCTTGTCCTGGATAAAATTTCGGTCCAGCAGAGCCACCGATTAAATATTGCGTTCCTTCGCCATCAGGTTGTGGTTCCCCATTGTTAATCAAATGTGAACGCATATAGGCATGGTCATGACCCGTTAGGACTAAATCTACGCCTAACTCTTCTAAGAGTGGAGCAAATGTTTCAGCCGTAGCATCTTGTCCTCTTTTTGGATTACTTTTATAAGGCGAACGGTGAAACGTAACGATTGTCCAAAGTTTATCCGTGTTTTCAACTTCTTGGCGAATCCACTCTTGTTGTTCTCTCATATCTTGAACACCAAATTCGGAATTTAACATAATGAAATGAGCATTTCCGTAATCAAATGAGTAAACGAAATTCTCTTTCCCTTCTGGTCCATTTTGTGGATAAGGGAATAAATGCTTATATGTGTTAGCACCTGTTCCATATACATCATGATTACCGAGAACGGACATAAATGGAATGTTTTCATTTAATCCGTTTGATGCGTTTAAAAATAAATTCCACTGGCTTAGCTTATTTCCTTCTTCAACAATATCCCCCGCATGAACAGTGAAAGTCGTATCAGGGAATTTTTCTAAACCGAGCTTATATAACTGAGTCCATAAAGCAAATCCAGCTTCATCATATGCTTGTGTATCAGCAACGAACATAAAGCGGAATGGATCATTTTCTGAAGATGCCGTTGTAAATGTATTTACATTACTCCAGCCCGAATCGGTTCCATCTCCGACACGATACTGATATGTCGTTCCAGGCTGTAATCCGTTCGCCTCGACGTGATGAATATTCATTTCACCTTCTGGATCAGAGAAAAGTACTTTTTTTCCAGTAAATTGTTCGACTGCTTCACTTTGAAAACCATCCCCGTCTGTCGCTGGAACGACTTCAACAACACTATTTTGGATGGCAGTATTTGTTTTCCACGTAAAATGTTGTGTCGTTTGTGGATCATTTGTCCATGTGAGTGTTACATGTTCAGGTGTTTCTGTACCAAGCTGTGGTAAAATCGTTAAATCAAGCACTTGGCTAACGAGTTCACCTTTAGTCGCTTGCATCCGAAGTGGAATACGCGACAATGTCAGTAAGTCTGTTTTTACTTCACCATTTTTATCTGTTTTGTCAAAGACTGTGCTCCAATCTATTTCTTCAACATCATCTTTTGGCACATGGTAATAACGTTGTTCACCGTTTGGCATGAAAATACGATAATAATCAAATCCAGCATACGGCACTTTAGCTACCGGTATATATGTCCCGACTTCAACCGCTTCATAAGGTTCTCCAGCAACGCCGCTTCCACCTTTATAAATATGAGTTGGCTTTGTAACTTTAATTAATTTTTTATCGTCTAATACATTGATTGTCGCCCCTTCGACCGCTTCACCGTAACGGTCTGTCACTTTAATCATACTTGGTGTATTGACTGATTTCCCTTCGACATCAATTGTTAAAGGTTGGGCAATTTTTGCCTGGTAAGGTACGACGAAAAACGGAATTGTTCCCATTTTATTATCTGTATAATGGTGGTATCCATCTTTCATCTCAATAGCTAGTTCACCTGATGCATCTAATCCTAATCGGAAAGTAAGTGTTGCAAATACTTCTGAACCATCGAGTTTTGCATTTTCCAATTGACTCCAGTTTAACGAAATATCACCTGTTTCTTCATTAACAACTTGCTCAACGTTTGCTTCATTAAAAGCAGATGGAATATTAGCTTTTCCATCGACAAGTTTTAAAAGCTGTGGATCATAATGAAGTTTAAGTTCGGTTTTAGTTAAAGCTTTTGGTTCATTAATTTTAATTTTTACATCGAAAGTCGAACCTGCATATGCTTCTTCCGGACCTTCCCAAACAACTTCGGGTCCACCTGTTGATACATAAAATTGCCATGTTTTAAACGTATGGTTTCCTGCTTTATCAAATACTTCAATCCAAGCCTTGTGTAGCCCTTCAGCAAGTGGTTTTTCTGGTGTATAAGATACGACTCCTGTCTTCGCATCATAAGCAGGTGTGACAGATTGATCATCTATTTTCATAAAAATACGAGTCGGGTCAATGCCAGACCCTGTTTCTTCATCTACCGAAACAGCACGTATTTCAGGAACATTCGAGTAAGCTATTTCATCTTTACCTGGTTTAAAATCTGATAAAACTGGATTTGTGACATCCTCATCAATCGAGTCCGTATAAACGGCACGAATATTGTCTATGTAAATCGTTCCTTTTGTCTTGGCATTATCTTTTGTAGCCATGTAACGTACGGCTTGACTTCCCATTGTAAATGGCGCTTCCCAATGCTGTGGAATTTCCGCTTCAACATACTTCCAACCTTTCCAAGTGACACCGTTCGGATTATCAGATGTGTAGTCAATATTAAAGCTCGTCCCATTCGCATCATATAATTGTTGTCTAAGCCATTGTTTATGACCGTCACCGTAAACCCACATACCCATTTTCTTCGGTTTTCCTGGAATAACAATTTCTTCACCTCGTGACGCATATACGCCAGATACACCTTGTGTACCAATAAAGTCATAATCCATGCGCAGTGCATGCTTTCCAAATCGGGCTACTTCATCTGTTACTGAAACATTAACAGAATGATAGCGGGCACCGCTTGCTGTCCAACTTCCTATTCCATTTTCGAAATCCTCAAGAACAATATAAGGTTTGTCCACTTCTTTAGTTGAACTTATGTTTTCTTTCGTTTGTTTTTCTGTTGTAGGTTTTGTTTCATTTTTCGTAACAGTCTTTTCTTCAGGCTGTTCTTCTTTTGTTGTTACTTGTTTTTGTTCGACGGTTGGTTCTTCTTGCTCCGTCTTTTGTTCATCTTTCTTACCCGGTTCTGTTTCTATAAGATTAGTAGACGCTTCAGTAGATTCACTATGTAATGCTTTACTAGATTCTGCTCCTTCCGTCTCTGTTTCTGTCGCTTCCTTAGTGGTCATTTCTGTTTTGGTATTTCCAGTGTCTACTCCTTCAGCAAAAGCCGTATAAGTCGGGTGTGGTAACACTGTTGTGAATAACAATAATCCTAATAACATGAATATAAATGCTTTTCTCCTCAAAAAAAATTCCCCATTTCTTCATTAATTTACTTGATATAAAAACTATAGCACCCGTTTATTAAGTCATTGTTAAGATAAGATAAATTTAATTTAATAAAAGTTCATTTGTAACAACTGGATATATTTCCTTGTCAATAGAAACAATAGATTTAAAAAAACGTATAGAGTAAAACAACGAAGAACAAAACAATTGTAGGAATCACAACACTAATCATGAAGATTGGTTTGTATGCTTTTTGATGTGTTTCACGGCAAACGCCTTGTACTGTTGTGACGATGTATCCATTATGTGGTAAGGAGTCCAAGCCACCTGAAGCAAATGCTGAAATACGGTGCATCGCTCCCGGATCTAATCCTTGTGCTAGGTAGATGGGCGCTAATATAGGAAGCGCAATTCCTAACCCTCCTGCAGCTGAACCTGTTATACCAGCAATCAAAGTTACCGCAATAGCTAAACCAACATATTCTAATCCAGGCATATTCGTTAATTTTTCAACAATAGTTGAAAACGCAGGTACTTGAGAAGCAACGGCGCCAAATCCGACAACTCCACACGTATTCGCTATAGCAACAAGAGCGTTTTCGGTTCCTTTTGTTAAAATGGTCATATGTGTTTTCGTATATGGAAACATTAATACCCATGCCATCAAGGCACCTATGACTAGAGCGACTAGAACGGCTTCTTCGGTAACAATATATTTTGATAAAATATTGACGACTGAAACGACAATGATGAGTGGAATTAGTGAAATGAGTATATGTGGCAATTTTTCATTTGTCGAGTGCTTGAATGTTGTATCCTTATATGGTAATTGAAACGTTTCGCCATTTTTTACTGCTTTCCCTACCATCTTATGTAGAGCAAAGCCGCCTGCAATCATAATAATAAAAGCGCCAAAAAAACCAATCCACCCGCCCGCCATTGGTGTAGTCCCGAAATGTTGTGTTGGAATGATATTTTGTATTTCAGGTGATCCAGGCGATGTCATTGTAAACGAAATCGAGCCAAAAACTAATGATGCCGGAATGAAACGATGTGGTAAATTAGCATGTCTAAATAGAGAAACCGCGATTGGATAGACACAAAACGCAACAATATAGACACTCACGCCACCATAGGTCATGATTGCACTCGCACCAACTACTGCTAGGACAGCCCCTTTAGAGCCGACTTTTTCTTGAAACCAAAAGGCAATCGATTGAGCTGCCCGAGTATCTTCCATGACTTTACCGAATATAGCACCAGCTAAAAAAATGAGAAACCATGATTTAAAAAAATTCGTAAATCCCTCCATATAATATTCCGTTAAAGCCTCAATGATATTTAATCCCCCGGTCAAAGCTAAAATAAGTGAACAAAAGACTGCAGAAATAATAATGTTAATACCACGCATCGTAAAGTAAATGAGTAATGCCAAGCTACCAATCAAGCCAATGATACTCAACATTTTAATACATCCCCTTTGCTAGCTTTAAATTCTGATTGGTTGTCTGTCGTGTTGCATGAACAAATCCATGAAATTCAAAATCCATGCGGAGTAGAGCACTACACTCCTCACGAAATAGTGAATTAATCGTAATCCGTACGGAGTGCAGCCTCACACCCCACACAAACCTTCATGAATTTCAAAATCCATGCGGAGTAGAGCTCTACACTCCTCGCGAAATAGTAAATTTATCGTTATCCGTACGGAGTACAGCCTCACACTCCACACAAACCTTCATAAATTTCAAAATCCATACGGAGTAGAGCACTACACTCCTCACGAAATAGTGAATTGATCGTAATCCGTACTGAGTGCAGCCTCACAATCCACACAAACTTTCATGAATTTCGATATCCATGCGGAGTAGAGCACTACACTCTTCACAAACTCGTAAGAAATACGAAAACTGTGTGGAGTGCAGTCTTCATAAAACTATGCCAATATGTCCAATCTTATTCGTGGGATTAGCGTTGAAGAGTTACATAAATCTTTCGTTTAGCTTTGAAAGGTTTTAGAGGTTTATTGAGGGGTAACTTTTGTTTTAATGGTTGGTTATCAACGAAGACAGAGGAGTTTTTTAGTTGTTTCTGAGGTGTGCTAGATCAATTTTCGATAAAAATAGTGTGATTTGTTTCTGTCACACAGAAGATACAGCCTTATAAACTATTTTTATATTTTTACAATGATGTAAGTGGAAATAATAGAAAGAAAATAAGATGAAGTCCCTGTAATAGAAAGCAAATTGCTAATTCAGTTGAAAAAGCAATTGTTTTAATTACAAAAAGAACCTCATCCATTTTAGGTAAAATATAGGAAAATGAAGACAAGTAAATGATTGTTTCTATCGATTAATGGATATATCAAAAGAAAATTTACCTATTCTGTCATAAACAATACACCTAGTGTATTTGGACCACAATGAGATGAAATCGTACATCCAGCACGTGTAATGAAAACTTCGTCAAAGTCTACTAATTCTTGAATGGTTTCTTTGACAATATCAATATTTTCTTGGGATGTACCAGAGTGGGTAATAAAAACACGGTCTTTTTTAATTTTGGCATGACTCGTTAGTTGATCTTTCGTATAACGTTTAAATGCTTTAGTAAGAGAGCCGCGATATTTTCTGCCTACGTCCATTTTTCCATTCGTATTATTGACTTCAATAGAAGGTTTAATTTTTAGTAGGCTCGCACTAAAGGCTTGAAGGGCAGAACAACGGCCACCTTCATATAAATAGGTAAGCGTATCAATGACAAAGCTGGCATGTACTTTTGATTTTAATGCATCTACTTCTTCATAAATTTGCGATG
>NZ_DATBTY010000076.1:0-22928 GCF_036516575.1 Cerasibacillus sp. | reverse complement strand
TGGTCCTGTTACTAAGATGAGACCGTGTGGTTTTAAAGCCAATTGTTCTAAAACAGGTGGCATATTCAGTTGTTGGATGGTCGGTATGTTATCCGGAATAATCCTTGCAACAAATGTCACATGTTGCTTTTGACGATAAACATTTAGCCTAAACCGTGCGACATTTTCAATCGCATACGATGCATCTGCTTCTCCGGTCTCTAAAAAGGCTTGCCATTCTTTTTCTGATAAAATAGCTTTTGCCATCGCCTCTGTATCTGCTCCTGTTAATGGTTGTTCACCATAAGGTAGTAATGTTCCATCAATTCTTCTAATTGGTGGTGAGCCGACCGTTATATGAACATCTGAGGCTTGGTCATGGACGGCTTCTGATAGTAACTGATTAATATCAACATACATGTTTCGACACTCCTATTCACTCGCTGCAACACGCAATACTTCTTCTGTTGTTGTCAAACCAGCTTGTACTTTTAACAAGCCATCATCGACTAAAAACTTCATGCCACTCTCTTTTGCATAATCGCGAATTCGACTGGCACTGACCGATTCCATGATAAGCTTTCTTAACTCATCATCTATTTGTAAAACTTCGTGAATCGCCATTCGTCCACGATAACCCGTCATATTACAACTTGGACAACCTTTTCCCCGATTTAATTTGTCAATTGACAGACCGCGTTCTTGGAAGAAAGTTTTTTCGCGTTCAGTCGGTACAACTTCTTCACTACAATCACGACAGACGCGACGAACGAGTCGTTGGGCAACGACACCTGATAGAGATGATGTAATTAAAAAAGGTTCAATTCCCATATCAATTAAACGTGTTAACGCAGCCGAGGCACTGTTTGTATGTAATGTACTTAATACTAAATGACCAGTTAATGACGCTCGGACTGAAATTTCCGCTGTCTCTAAATCTCGAATTTCCCCAATCATGACGATGTCAGGGTCTTGACGTAAGATGGAACGTAAGCCTGTTGCAAACGTCATCCCGACTTGTTCATTGACTTGTACTTGGTTTATACCTGCCAGTTGATACTCAACAGGATCTTCAACAGTGATGATATTGACATCATCTGAATTCAGTTCATTTAATGCCGCATACAGTGTCGATGATTTCCCTGACCCTGTTGGACCGGTGATTAATACAATCCCGTTTGGTTTTGAAATCATCTCACGGAATTTATTTAAATTATTTTCCTCGAACCCAACTTTATCTAAGCGGTCCAAAGCATTACTTAAATCTAAAATACGCATAACGACTTTTTCCCCATGAACGGCTGGTAATGTTGATAAACGAATATCAATTGGTTTAAAATCAATTTCCATCTTGATACGTCCATCCTGTGGGAGTCGGTTTTCAGTAATGTTTAAGTTTCCCATGATCTTAATCCGTGCAATGATGACATTTTGCATATGTTTTGGTAATGAGCGTTCGGTTCTCATCACGCCATCAACACGATATCTAATTTTTAGTTCCGTTTCTTGTGGATCAAAGTGAACGTCACTTGCTCTTTGGGCGACGGCATTCGCAATGATTTGGTTCACCAGACGTACAATCGGTGAATCATCATCAGCGATGTTCGCTTCTTCGATTGTTTCATCCGGTGCTAATTCACCCATGACTTCTTCAAGTGACTCTTGTAAATCATAGTACTTCGTAATTGCTCGGAAGATAGCGTCTTTTGTGGCAATGGCAGGTACGATTTGATGACCAGTTGCCATTCGTAATTCTTCCATGGCGAAGTAATCCATCGGGTCAGCCATCGCAACAAATAATTTATTTTCATCAATACTAATCGGAACTGCATCATGTCGTTTCGCTAACTGTGGCGGAACGAGTTGAATCGCTTCTTGCTCGATTGGGTATTGTGAGATGTTAATATGTGGTACACCTAATTGGAATTCAAGCACTTCGATTAGTTGCTGTTCAGTTATGTAGCCTTCACGTAACAAAGCGTCTCCAAGTTTCTCGTCAGGTGCTTTGTCTTGTAGTGTTTTGTCTAATTGTTCCTGAGTGATAAGCCCTGAATTAACTAATAAATCACCGAGCCTAATGCGCGACATTATTGTTTCACCTCTTTTTTATTTTTGTCTGATTTTTTCTTGTCTTGCTCAGGATAGAGATCTCCTTCTCCTTCTGGATCATCGAACAACTCAGGCATTTTATTAACCGCCTCTAAAAGGAGAAACGGAAACATCCATTGATTCCATTGTTCATTATCTTCATTACATAAAGGATGAGGGTCTATTTTGTTCCCTTCTTCATCAACATCTTCTTTAGTGCAATATTCTTCTTTAAATAAGTCGTATAGATCACTATTTTCTCCCTCTGATTCATTACGTAAATGATCATAAAGTGACATCACATCATCATTAGATGCTAGTGACGTATCTATTTGTTCTACTTCATTTGCCATTTCTTCTTCTATTGATTCTTCATCATTTGTTTCTTCTTGAATAGGAATTAGGACAATCGTTGGTGATGCTGGATAGTAATCACGACTGATTAACTCCTTATCTACAAAGCCACCTTCCTTAGAGTATGTTTCTCGGTAAACATCTACTTTTCGCCCGTCTTTTCCCGCTTCCAACGTTACTTTTTCTCCTGGACTTAAATCACGACTATAGCGATAGATTGTGCGTGGCTTTATCTTTCGGTTGTTTTCCAATTTGTAAGTATAGGTATATGGTGATGAAAATGATTGCAATGTAAGTTCAACATGATCACCGTCAATATCCGCATTAACATGGTAAGCATAATCATTTGGATTCGATATGATTAAATCTGCATCCTTTTCAGCACGCACTTCTGCTTCAACACCAGGTTTTTCATAAAGTGTCTCCACACCTTGTGAATGACGTTCAACAATTTGTGCATTTGTTTGTAAAAACAACGCATAAAATGCTGTTGCTAAGAAATTCATTTCAGCTGTCGACTGGTCAAACTGTTCTGGCAATGAAATGACATCTTTAAACGAAAATGTATCATTCGGTTTGACGACAAATCCTTTTACCGAATCTGTCATATATAGTAAGTCTGTTCTTGATAGCTTCTTTATGGGCAAGCGAACTTTTGCTACAGTTTCGATATCAGTGTCTACCTTTTTGTCATACGCTATTTTAACCGGTTGGGATGCGAGATTTTCAGCAACTGTGATTAAACGTTGAAGTGTTTCATCCGTATTAATGCGTTTAGGCCAACTAGAAAATTGCCCATCGTCTTTTATCGTAACTTTAAGAGATAGTGCCACATTTTCTTTTCGTTTAAAAAAACGTGACCAATGTCGTCTTGTTTCTTCTTCCAATTCTTTTAATGTTGCATCAATGTCAAAGTGAAACGTGTCACGCGGAATGTAAATGTGTTCGTATTCACTTTTGGCTAGAAGATCATCTTCAGCAAGCCACTCATTAACTGCTTCTGTTAATTTGTCCTTCGCTTCACTATAAGTCAATCCTTCAAGTGATACACCGCTGACTGACGAACCAGTTGACACCTTAGCCGCTGCTTGAACAGGAACAATGTTTAGTATTAAAATTAAAACGACGAGCGATAGGACGCATAACGCGTATCGATAAACTCTCATCGTCACATCCCTCCCTTTCCTTATGTTTTCAATAACATTTTTCCAATAAAAAATGCCCCTACATAACACATGTATGTAAAGGCCGGTTGCACCACCCGCTCATACGATTTAGGTGCCCACATATACATCGTATGTCACTGCGTTTCCTTTATAACGTTCAAATTATTAATTTGTTATAGGCAAATAGTAGCATATTTTCCCTGTTGCCTCAATAGTTATACAGTACTATTTTGCTATTTTCACAAACAATTAACATGATTTTTCATAGTTATTTCACAAATATTACAATGGTAACTAGTTTTTAGTATTGTTGTAGATTTCTTTTACTTTTCCAGTAATAAATCATAAAAAAGAGACTACCACTATACGGCAGTCTCTTTGTTAAATATTCACTCAAATCATCTTCTTTACAATTCAAATACCTCGCCGACTTTCAGCGCCATTCCTTTCCCAGTCTTTACCTTTTTCGCAAAGGCTTCAGCATCTTGCTCAATAACAGGGAATGTATTGTAATGAACAGGGACAACGATTTTAGCATTGACCCAATCAGCTGCGATTAAAGCATCTTCTGGCCCCATCGTGAAGTTATCACCAATCGGAATAAACGCGACATCAATATCATTTAATTCTCCATACATTTTTAAATCAGTGAAAAGGGCGGTATCTCCTAAGTGATATAATGTTTTACCTTCTACAGTCAACAAAATTCCGCTCGGCATCCCAGTATAAACAAATGTATTATCTTCTTCTTGGTAAGAGGATCCATGAAAAGCGTGGGTAAATTTAACTCGCCCAAAGTCAAAATCATAGGCTCCACCTAAATTCATCGGATGTGTCTTAACGCCTTTTAGTCCGAGATAGACAGCTAATTCGTTCGGAGCAACTACGAGTGCATCATTTCGTTTAGCAATTTCTACCGTGTCACCCACATGGTCATTATGTCCGTGTGTCAATAAGATAACATCCGCTGCTACAGTATTCGCATCAAGGTCGCATAATTTATTCCCATTGATAAAAGGATCAATTAATATCGTATGTGTTTCAGTTACTACTTTTACTACAGAGTGTCCATGATATGAAATTTTCATAATAGATCTCTCCCTTGATATTGATATGATATTACTTTTACCATACAACAAACCGGCCAATAATGTAAATATAATGTCATATGTACGTTTAATCAGACTGATTTCTTAGGAAAAATAAAAGGATCACTACCTGAGAAGGAAGATGATCCTTTTAAGAGTCCATTATTCTTTTCCCATTGATTTCTTTAATGCAGCTAACTCATCTTCTACATCGGAATTTAGTTCAGCAAATTCATCGTCTAAAGTGCGACTTTGTGCGGATAAATCTTCAGTCGTTTCTGCTTCGGCTTCGAATTGTAGTACTTTTTCTTCCATTCGTTCGAAACCAAGTCTTGAGTCATCACCACCAATAGATGACATCGTGCGATTAATTTTTGTTCTTGTTTTAGCAGATTCGGCGCGTGCTTTTAACGAGTCCTTCTTCAATCTCATCTGTTGATATTCTCGCTTCATTTCACTGAGCTTGTTTTTCAACACCTCTGAATCCGCTTTAGCTTTTTCGTATGATTCTGTTAATAAGTTAACTTGATTTTCATATTCTTTCTTATCAGCTAAGGCCCGACGAGCTAATTCATCTTTTTCTGCATCGACCGCTTGTTCAGCTTGTTGTTGACGCTTTTCAACCATCGCTTTCGTGTCTTCAAGCTTTTTTGCTAATATTTTTTCATTGGCAATTTGCTTAGCAACTGCCTTCTCAGCGTCTTTAATATCCTCACCCATATCACGCATGAACTGATCGAGCATTTTTACTGGATCCTCTGCTTTATCGAGCATCGCGTTTAATTCTGAAGCAACAACTGTTTTCATTCTTTTGAAAAATTTGAACATGTATGTTCCTCCTTTTAATAATTTTGTTCTTCTATATGTCATACGAAACAGGTTGGGAAAATGTTTCAAATTAATGGATGAATAATAACATGATGTAAATTTGTAGTTCGAAGATGAAAATAGAGTTTTCATGTGTTGGATAGATTTGTCGTGTATAGATTTAATATTTAAACGGGTTAATCTGCCCATTGTGGTTTGAATTTCTTATGCGAGTTCGCATCTGGTAGAGAAAAAAGGCAGTTCATAAGTGAATTATACATCATATGAACTGCTCCATTTGATCACTTTAACAAATCTTTAACAGCAGTATATGTGAGTCCATGTGCCTCAGCTACCGCCTGATAGGTTACATGACCATTATATGTGTTGACACCTTTTAATAAGGCATCATTATTTAATACGGCCTCAACAATTCCTTGATTAGCAATTTGCAAAGCGTAAGGGATGGTCACATTCGTTAGACCGATTGTTGATGTGCGTGGTACAGCACCCGGCATATTAGCAACTGAATAATGGACAACACCGTGTTTTGTATATGTTGGGTTGTCATGTGTCGTTACCCGATCACTCGTTTCAACAATACCACCTTGGTCAATGGCGACATCAATGATAACAGAGCCTTCTGACATCTGTTTCACCATATCCTCAGTTACTAATTTGGGTGCCCGTGATCCTGGAATGAGCACAGCTCCAATGACTAAATCTGACTCTGCCACTGCTTCTGCTATATTCATCGGATTTGACATCACTGTTTTTAATGATGAACCAAAAATATCATCCAATTGTCTCAATCGATCAGGATTTAAGTCAATAATCGTGACATCTGCACCAAGACCTACTGCCACTTTTGCCGCGTTTGTTCCGACTACTCCACCACCGATTACGGTCACTTTCGCACGCTTAACACCTGGGATACCAGCTAATAAGACACCTTTGCCACCGTATGTTTTTTCTAGAAATTGCGCTCCTATTTGGGTTGACATTCTTCCCGCAACTTCACTCATTGGTGTTAATAAAGGTAATGCACGATTTGGAAGCTGAACGGTTTCATAGGCGATTGCTGTTGATTTCTTTTCTAGTAAAACATGGGTTAAACGTTCCTCGTTGGCAAGATGGAAGTATGTAAAGATAATCTGATTTTCCCGGAGGTTATCATATTCTTCGGGCAATGGTTCTTTGACTTTCATAACCATATCCGTCTTCCACGCTTCTTGACTTGTGGCTACAATAGTGGCACCAACTTCTCTATACTGTTCATCAGTAAATCCAGAACCTAATCCTGCTCCTGTTTCAATCAAGACTTCATGACCGGCATTTTTCAAACTGACGATTCCAGCCGGCGTCATCGCTACTCGGTTTTCATTATTCATTCTTTCTTTAGGTACCCCGATTCTCATGTATACACCTACTCCTTCTATAGGGGATAATATCTATTTTATCAAAAATGTACCAAAATAACATCTGAAACACTTTACTATGATAAAGAGTTGAGAAAAATATCTTTTGTTCCCCAACCGAATATTACAAGCGGAGAAGATTGATACATTTTCTCCGCTTATTGATTAAGGGGCTTCAACAGACCCATTTGTTTACTTGCTCTGATTATTAAATGAATGAACCGCACGATTGTTTTTTAATCGGTCCTCAACAACACCACTTTGATAACTTTCAATCAGTTGATTCTTAATAATTTCGACCCCGTTTTTTGTTTCATATAGCTCTCTTGGTTTCCGTTGATCGTTACTCTTCAATAAGATCATCTCCCGATTAGCATTCATATCGAGGGGGAAACAAAACAAGTCTCATAATTAGTTTGTACAAAATTTTGTAAGAATGCTCTGTTTCTTTCTGCCAAAAAAGGGATATAATGTTGTATACTTATAATAGATGTTATTTAGAAAGGGGAAATGAAAGATGGCATCTTACAAAAAAATTCTCGTTGCAGTAGACGGTTCAGATGAAGCGAAAAAGGCATTTGATGAGGCGGTTGCCCTTGCCAAACAAAATGACGCAACTCTAATGATTGCAAATGTTATTGATTCCCGATCATTTGCCATGGTTGAGGCTTATGATCGTACATTAGGTGAACGTGCAGAAGCCCAAGCAAATGAATTAATTGATGAGTATATTGATGAGGCGAAAAAAGCGGGTTTATCAAAAGTTATTAAAAATGTGGAATACGGTTCTCCACGCGTTAAAATACCGAAAGATATCGCTAAAGAATTTGATGCAGACTTACTTGTCTGTGGTGCGACAGGTTTAAGTGCTGTTGAACGTTTCTTAATTGGTAGTGTATCTGAAAGCATCGTACGCTTTGCCCCATGTAGTGTTTTAGTTGTACGTTAGATTGATTCCATTTCTAACCTATGATAAAAGAGCTGTCCCTAAGACAGCTCTTTTTTGAATACTCATTGAATTATTATTTAAATGCCAGTCTCATTTCTTAAAATTCTACACACGTGTTTGTTTTAAAGATCTTTTTTTATTTCATGGACGACATGTGTTAATTCAGGTAAAATTAGTTTTTCCATTGCCAGCTTTACTGCACCGGAGGATCCCGGCATTGAGAAAATAGCTGTATGCTGAGCCACACCTGCGATAGCTCGTGACATAATAGCAGCAGAACCGATATCTTCAGTGTAACTTAACATACGAAAAATCTCGCCAAATCCTGTAATTTCCTTATCTAATAATGGTTCTACCGTTTCAATTGTTACATCACGATAAGCAATGCCCGTTCCACCTGATGTTAAGATAACATCAATATCTGGATGTTCAAATCCCTTGGTAAGTGCCCCTTCAATTGAGAAACGGTCATCCTTTACAATTTCCCTCTTTATGATGCGATGACCAGATTCATTTAAGTAGTCCTCAATCAATTGGCCACTCTTATCTGTTTCAAAGGTACGCGTATCACTAATCGTTACAATCATTACCCCTATCGTCATCTTTCTCCCCCTCATAAATATTTTGAAAACCAAGTATTCATTTGACCAATAATATCGGCCATTGCTTTTTCATTTTTGAAAGATGGCAGTTGAACAAGAAGTGGTTGTTTTGGCGTTGCTGTACCTGGGCCTTTCTTTTGTAAAACAAGAATACTTTTTGCATTTGCTTTAGATTTAAAAATACTCTCTGGTAATTGTAGCAAGCCGTATATATGAGCATGTTCTTTTAGAAATGTTTGTAACTGTTCAGCTTGATCACTTGTAAATAAAAAATTAGGGACAAGGATAATTAAATACCCTGCTTCTTTTGTATATGTTAAACTTTGCTCAATAAACAAATGGTGGGCGTATGAATGACCTTCCTCTGCCTTTAACTTATACTGGCTTGCATTGACATCATCTGGATAATAGCCAACAGGTAAATCACTAACTACTAAATCAACTGGAGCCATTAAAAATGGACGTAAACTATCTTGTTGGAAAAACTCAATTTCCATCTCCTGCAAATTAGCATTAGCTAAAGATAAGCGCATTAATGTCGGATCGACATCACTACCATAGGCTTCAACTGATTTGTGCAATTGACCAATAACAGTCGTTAGCAAATTTGATGTCCCGCAAGCAGGATCAAATAATGTAACTGTATCCTGCCGCGACATAAATTTGTTCGCTAAATATCCTATAAATAAAGCAACTGCTTCTGGTGTAATGAGATGTTGTTGCTGGGTGTTTTCCTTCATCCCTTTTAAAATCGCCATCTGGACAGCTTTACGAATTTCTATTTGTTGAAACTCTTTTAAGTCAATGGTCTGTAAACTTTTTTCAATCTTTTTTGCAGTTAAATCATCATCAATATTAGAAACCTCTCTATAAAATAATATTTCCATTGCATGAGCTAAACAGTCGAGATATGGTTCATTCTGACTTGCCTCAATCATTTCAGCTGTATGGTCAAGCCATGAAAATAATGTTTCAATTTTTTCCACGATAAATACTCCCCCAATCGTTTCCAAGTAACTCACTGGAAACACCTCAATCTAATCATCTATTATATCATGAAATTTTGATTTCCATGCTCATCTTCGTCTTTTTTGGACTCTGTTTTCTCAGTCTTCTTCGTATTTCTTGATAAATCGGATAAAATTTGTTCCACTTTTTCTAATGCTTGTGGTGCTAAATCAAGTAATTTCTCATACACATGCACATTTTCATTTAAATGAATCATCTTAACTCCTTTCTTATGAACAACTAAGAAAGCAATCGGCGTGACAGAAACACCGCCACCCGCACCACCACCAAATGGTAGCATCGTATCTTCGGATGATTGCTCTTGTGGAGAAAACTCGCTCCCACCTGAAGCAAACCCAAACCCTAATTTAGAAATCGGAATGATTAACGTTTCATCTGCTGCTTCAACTGGGTCACCAATAATCGTACTGACATCAATCATTCCTTTTAAATTTTCCATCGTCGTTGCCATAAGGCTTTGTATTGGATGTTCTTCCATGATATCTATCCTTTCTTTATCTTATTTTGACGAATAACATGAATCATAATGTATAAAGCCGTCTTAAAGTTGATAGAGGCGGTGCCTTTTAACTCTATAGAGAAATGAGATTGATTAAAATTCGGGTCAACAGTAATCGATGGACGGGAACGAAAATCTAAATATTGATGTGAAAATGTTAAGATCATCTGTTTAATCGACCATAACAGCCCTGAATAAATAGCTGTATGATGTGCTTTTCCTGTTCCTAATCGTGTATTCCACTGAAATGAGTGAATTCGTGTTGTTAACAGATAGGGCCTTATTTTTTTAATGAGTGACATATTCTTAAGCCATTGTTCTGTCACAAATTCCTTTTCGAGGCATGTTGTGACAAACGATATTGGATCAAATAATTCATATGTCCATTTTCTTTTGAATACACGCCATTTAAAAATAGACACACTAATCATGAGTTGTTTTTGATGAGATGTTCTCTTTAATTCCCATGTCATGTAAATTCGCGACCATCTAATAATAAAAAATACTACAATCACTATTATTAATAGAAGCGCAATAAGAGTCATTGACTACCACATCGCTTTAAACAATCGTCTTTCCTTAGTTTGGAACGGAACAAGTAATTTATGCCCGAAACTTAAAAAGAATCATCCAATTAATTGGATGATTCTTAAGCCATATCACTATGCTATTTTACTGTCCTTGCATTCCGCTAAATTGTTGTTGCGCCATCTGTACGAGACGTTTTGTTATTTCTCCCCCGACAGAACCGTTTGCGCGAGAGGTTGTATCTGGACCAAGTTGTACACCAAATTCTTGAGCGATTTCAGTTTTCATTTGTTGAAGAGCTTGCTCAGCGCCAGGTACGACTAATTGATTTGAATTTCTGTTCGGCATGTTGTTCACCTCCCTTGGTACTGTTTATCCTGCAACAAAAGAGATGAAACATGCATTAATTCAACTGGTAAGTATTGTAATTGTCAAAAACACAAGATCCTTCATATAGTGGATGGTGAGATTTTTTTCAGATAGATATGATATTTTTTATCTAAAATAGCTCTTCAAATAAATCATCTTTTGGTTTCTCGTCTGTTACGATGATTGTTTCAATATTTTCAACTGCCTCATCAATATACGGTTGAAAATCGAAACCCGCTTCAAATTGATTGACTTTATCACGTTTCGGTTTCGTCTTAGGTGATTTCGGAACAAAAATCGTACAACAATCTTCATAAGGACGAATTGAAATATCGTACGTATCAATATCCTTAGAAATTTTAATTATTTCCTGTTTATCCATTGCTACGAGTGGTCGTAAAATTGGATAATTCGTCACTTCATTAATCGTATGCATACTTTCCATCGTTTGTGATGCAACCTGTCCTAAGCTTTCACCTGTCGCCATAGACAAGATGTTTTGCTTCCGGCAAACAGCTTCACTGATTTGGAACATCATTCGGCGCATCACCGTCATTGCATAACCATCAGGAATTTCCTGAAATAATTTCTGTTGTAACGTTGTAAATGGAACGACATGGATTTTTAGGCGATGACCGAAAGCTGTTAATTTCTCTGCTAAATCAATCACCTTTTGCTTTGCACGATCACTTGTGAAAGGTGGTGAATGAAAATGGATTGCTTCTAGTTCAACACCACGTTTCATCATCATGTAACCCGCAACTGGGCTATCGATTCCACCTGATAATAAGAGGAGCGTTTTTCCAGACGTTCCTACAGGTAACCCACCCGCACCTGGTATCACTTGTGATGTAATATAAGTAGCATCAACTCTAATTTCAACTTTTACCTCAACATCTGGATTGTGCACATCTACCTCAATGCCTTCAGTATGACGTAATAGATGAGCACCTAAGTGTTGATTCATTTCCTGTGAACCTTTAGGAAATGATTTATTTACCCGTCTAACAGATACTTTAAATGTTTTTGCGTCTGATTGTTTCAGTGCATATAATGCTGCTTGTTCGATCTGTGGGAGTTCGTTTTGTACTTTTATCGCTAAACTTAAACTATGAATACCAAAGATACGACGTACTTTATCAATTATTGGTTGTGGGTCTTCTCCATTTAACAAAATAAACATACGCCCTTGTGTCCGTTTCACTTGGATATTTGGGAATGCTTTTAATTTATGTTGGACATTTTGTTGTAATTTATTTAGAAAGTGTTTTTGGTTTCTACCTTTCAATGCTAATTCACCATAGCGAATTAAGATATGATCAAATTCCATATTCATTCTACCCCATCATTTCTTTAAATTGATTTACGATTCGTTTGAACACGTGTAAAAATGTTTTTATGTCTTCTTCCGTTTGATCGTAAGACAGACTAATCCGTAAGGCGGAAGAGGCTTGTTCCTTATTTTTCCCACATACTTTAAGAATCCTGCTTTCTTCCATATGTTTAGATGAACAGGCCGACTTTGTCGATATATAGATTCCTTCTTTACCTAAAGCATGGATGATCACTTCCGGCTTTAAACCTGGCACCGATACATTAAGAATATGTGGCGCTGCTTGTAAAGGTGAGTTTATTTCGACACCTTGTATATCTATTAGACCATGCCGTAATAACTGATTCAAGTCTAATAATTTTTGAACATCCCGATTATTTTTTTCTTTAATTAAACGCATTGCCTTTGTCATTGAAACAGCTCCGGCTAGATTTTCGGTCCCTGAACGCATCGCGCCCTCTTGTTCACCACCATGAAAAAGTGGGAATAATTTGACACGGCTACTTTTATATAAAAGACCATTTCCTTTTAGTCCATGAATTTTATGTGCAGATATTGTATATAAATCAATGTGATTTTTTCGTATCGCTAGTGGAATTTTTCCAAATCCTTGGACATCATCAACATGGAAAACAATTTTCGGAAATTGTTTTAAATAGTGACCGATTTCCTCTATCGGTTGAATTGATCCAATTTCATTATTGACATGCATAATTGATACTAGGATTGTTTCGTCGCAAATGGCTTCTTTTAAAGCTTCTATTGATACAATACCATCCTCATTGACAGGCAAATAGGTGACTTGAAAGCCAAGCTCTTCTAAACTATGGCAAGCCTCAAATACAGAAGGGTGTTCAATTGAAGTTGTAATAATATGATTGCCACGTTCGCGGTGTTGCAGTGCAACTCCTTTTACCGCTAGATTATTACCTTCTGTACCACCAGACGTGAAAATAATTTCATCCGCTGACACAGCTAACATTTTGGCCGCTTGTTGTTTCGCTGTCATTAACAGTTGTTCCCCTTTTCCCCCTAATTGATGAATTGATGAGGGATTAGCAAAAAACTGTGTTGCAACTTGGTTAAAGCTTTTAAGTACATCGGGATGTGGTTTTGTTGTCGCACTATTGTCTAAATAAATCAACGTTATTTAACCTCCTTAAAAAGGTAACATACAAAAATAGAAGGCTGGCGATGGAAAATATATCCCATCAGGCAGCCCTGTTTTATGCTTTCTTATCCGATTGTCTGCATCTTTTCTATCCGTTTTAGTGCTCCTGGCTCAACTTCTTCAACCGCCTTAGCTGCTTCTTCTAGAGCCAATTCATAATCATACTTTCTAAATAGTTGTTCTGCTTCGTTTAATTTAGTTGCTAAAAGCGGATATCGACTACGATATCGGTTAGCATATTGAATGACTTGTTCCGTTAAAAAGGCTTGATTTAACATAAAATCAGTTTGTTCCATAAGATGGTTGATCAGCGTTTGTGCCTCTGTCAATGTATTTTGCACATGTGCCATATCAAGTGGTTGCTCTTCTAAAGCTTGAAGAACGGCTTCATTTTTCTCCTGAGCTTCACCCATAAGGTTAATGATATGTTTAGGTACGCCAGGGATATTGCTTTTTTCGACTTTACGGTACGTGTCTTGAATATCTTGACGCATTGTAGTCAGTTTTTCTTTCGCTTCTATTTCATCATGACGCAGGCTGTTTAGCTTTTCTTTAAATTCAATATGGTTTTGTTTGATTTGTTTGAGCTCATTCCAATCATTTTCAAGGTTTTTACGTAAATCTGTATATGTACTTTTCTTTTGTTCTAATGTCGTATTCATCTTGACCAATTGAAGTTCTAAATGTTCAATCGCTTTTTCAATCGCCATATATTGCTCCATATCTTGATCTGTTAAATAGTAATTTTGCTTTAAATGATCGACTTCCAACATTGTCTCTTGGAATGTTGCTGCGATTTCTTCTAATGCTGTTCGATATGAAGGGATATGGGAATCGACATAATTCTTAGCCAAGGCTTCTTTTTCCAGTAAATCATATAATTCTTTAATTCGCTCTTCAGCTTCATTCATCATTTCTTTAACAGGGGTTAAGTCGCCCTTTTCAAGAGCCTTCAGACCATCATCAAGATGTTGTTGATACTTTGTAATTTCATTTTTAAAATCAAAATGATTAATTGGATATCCTGCTTCTCCCATTTCTTGAATTCCTGCTAATAACTGACTGAATTCAGCTGGAAGTGTATCTTTACACATTTTATACAATGCGGGGAATTCTTCGATAGCATGATCAATCGTTGTTAATTCATCTTTTGCTTGTTCAACAAGCTCCTTCGCTTCTAAATAATTCCCATCAGCAACGAGTTCATAATAAGTTGCAATTTTCTCTTCCAATTTGTCAAGTTCTTTTTCATATAAAGCGTCTGCTTTCCCATATTGATAACGATTTTGTAGCATATGTTTTTGCAATTCTTTAATACGCGGTTCCATCTGTTCAACATCTTTACGATTTTGCTTTTCTGTATCCATCAATTGATCTAATTCCAACAAAATTTGATCGATATCTTTCTCAACCGCTTCAAGAATGGCATCTGTACGTTGGATCACCTTACGCGCTGTCGGGAAACGATAGCGATCAGCCGCATCTTCCGCTTCAAACAAAGCTTCTTCAACACTTGCTAGATCTTGCGTTACAATTGTTTCCCATTTTTCTTTCCATGTCTCAAACTTTTCCTGAGTTTCTCCTGATAAATTGAGCTCTTTAATCCGGGCAAGTTGTCCCGCTACATTGCGATTCATAATATTAACTTTCCAATTTTCTTGACGATCTACTTCATCATACGTTCGTTTACGTAAGATTAAACCGGTTATTAAGATGAGTATTATTATTAGTATAGAACCTATGATAAATATCATACATAACCTCCTAGCTGACTCTCCTTGGTTAAGAGGATCTTGCTCTTCCATCTATATTCAATCACTTACTAAATAAATAAGATGACTTCATCATAAAATATAAGTATACTATTTATAATACCATGTTCTGACTGTTTTTGGCTAAAAAAATCTCATGAATTTCATATTTTACTTGTTACCAACCAATCAAGCCATCTATTGATTGTCTTTAAATAATATTTAACGAAATGTTCACTCCCTATATACCCTATCGTATGTTGTTTAAGATCGGGATGAACGAGATATGGTGTTGACAGCATACCAATCAACTGCATAAATAAAAAATGCTGTTCACGTGGATTCTTTTGCTTCAATTGCAGAACAGGAAAAAAAGCCTCTTTAATCAAATAATTTTCTTTTGCTAAGTAAGTAACAACAATTTCACGTACAAACGTCGAATCAAATGCCATTTCACGGGATATAAAGCATGTCAGTTCTTCATTGTCTTGTTTAAAATGAAGGATGGAAGCTATTATTTTTTTCAAACGGTCAATGGGAGAGGATGTGGCTGTTTGTTCATATACCTTCTCTAAAACATCTAAATAGGTCTCATAATAAGTGGTCACTGTTTGTTCTAAAAGTCCCTGTTTCCCATTAAAGTAGTAACTAATAGCTGCAATATTGACATCTGCTTCTGCGGCAATATCTCGAATAGAAGTACCTTGAAATCCTTTTTGATAAAATAGCGAAGACGCGATTCGCATAATTTTTTGTTTCGTTGGTTTCAGCGTATTCATACTTGTACCTCCATTTATAATCGGCTTACTTCTTACTTACGACAAATTAATGTCAAAATCCTGCATTTATTTCTCGACAATATTTGCATGAAAGGATGATACGTCATGTTTCAAACAATGAACTATACTGGTAATCGCACAAAAGATTATGAGATACTAATAAAACAATTACATGCTTTAATTGCAGATGAAAAAGATGAAATTGCTAATTTAGCAAATGCGGCTGGGCTCTTAAATCAATTTTTAAACGATATTAATTGGGTTGGATTTTACATATGGAAAAATAATGAATTAGTACTAGGCCCATTCCAAGGGCTACCTGCCTGTATTCGCATTCCGTATGGAAAAGGTGTTTGTGGCAGTGCGGTTGCTAAGAAAGAAACGCTGATCGTTCCAAACGTTAATCATTTCCCGGGACATATTGCCTGTGATGCAGCCAGTCAATCTGAAATCGTTATTCCAATTTTCGTTAACAAAGAAATATATGGTGTTCTCGATATTGATAGCCCGACACTTAATCGCTTTGATAAAACGGATCAACATTATTTAGAAAAATTCGTATTAACTTTAGCCAAGGCATTAGAAAAAGCGCAGGCAAAGTAATTTTTGCGTACGCTTTCTTATTATTTATACTTCTTAATAACACAATTCTTACCTTTTTCTTTCGCTTCATATAATGCCTGGTCTGTGCGAATGAACAAGTCAGAAACAGAATCAACTTCCGATTGTTCCCATGATGAAACCCCAACGGAAACCGTCACTTTCGGATTTGTCTCTTGTTCAACATGATCCCTTATTCTTTCAGCAATTTGCATACTTATCTCAATGGATACATCGGGTAGATAGACTGCTAGTTCTTCTCCACCCCAACGTGCAGCAATATCGCTTGAGCGTGTATGCTTTTTAATTATTTGAGAAACTTGTTTCAACACGTCATCGCCAATATGATGCCCATATTGATCATTAATTTGTTTGAAATCATCAATATCAAGGAATATGAGTGTTCCCTTATCCCCGACCTTCATATGTTCACTAATTTGGTGGTCTAGATGATTACGTGAGTATAAGCCTGTCACATAATCCGTTTTGACTGTATGCTCAAGCTGATTACGTAAAATCGTATTAAAAATAGATAATGTCGAATGCCTGATTAATGACTGAACGGTCTTAAAGCTTTCAAACGTGAAAAAGTACGGTTCTTCATGAAGTAAAATAACCATACCATACATTTGATTCGCACTTTGCATCGGAATGGCCATCACTGAACGAAATCGAACCATCCCATCAGATGCGAAATCACCCGAAAAAAACGCTTCCTGTGTCTGTTTGTTTTTTTCGATTAAAAGACTTATCAAATCCTTACCAGCTTGTGAATGGAAATAAGGTGTGCTTTCTTCTAATAGGGTATGTTTATCATCTGCAATTTTAATAAGTCCAATTTCTGAACAATGACTTGTTTTCATAACTTTTCTACGAATAATATGAAGAATTTCTTGTAATTGCATATTAGAGTTTAATTGGTGTGATGTTTCATTAATGAGCTTTAAATTTTCTACTAAACGATTTGAACTTTGATATAATGCAGCACTTTCAATTGCTCTACCTGTGAAATTAGCTATTTGTGATATAAAGGATACATCATATTTTGGAAATGAGCGAATCTCTTCTAATCTAGACACAATTTGTAAAACACCGTAAATGCCTTGTTCACCTTTTAAAGGGATATACAAATATGTTTTGTGATTTTTCTTATCGATTTGTGCTTCACCCGTTAGAAAAACAGTTGTACTCACATTTTCAGTTGTAGCATTTGTAAATTCTAATAATTTAACAGGTAACGTGGGATTAATTTCATAATCTTGTGCTAGAAAGATTTGATATGAAAAGTTTGGATATAGCTTTTTTATCGCTCTATAAAACTCCTCTAAAATTTCGCTTTTATTCATTTTCGAATACAACCTTGCTGAAAACGAATTCGCAAACTCCATTCGTCTTTCCTTTAATTTCATTTGTTGACATGTATATAAGAGAGACAAAAACTCCTCTAAATCTTGGTGGAACGTCGGTAAAATAGATGTGTAACTCGAGAACAATTTGCTATTTTGATTGACATGACAGATAAAATAAGCATGATGCTCTTCAGATACTTTTAATGGCAAAAACAAGACGTTGTTTTGACGACTATAGTTTATCTTTGAAGGAAGCTTTTCTTCAGCATATGTTAATGCGAAATGACTCTGCTCCTTTTCCGGATAAATTGCTTTTAATTCATAGTTTTCCTTCCACGCATTCCATATGTAAATACCTATCCCATGCTGTTCAAAGTGGCGGACAAGCTCACGTATTAAATCAGTTAAAATTTCCTTATTCATACAAATCGGACTTACTTTTGTCATGACCTCAAAAAAGATATTTCTAAGCTCTAATTGTAACTGTTCCTTCATTTAATATCACCTAATAAGGAAAACTCAGTTTCCATTTTTATAATACGTTATAACTAGTCATTCATCTACATTATATACTTTATAGGTAATTTTTCCTATATAAATGGTTGTTTGTTAGTGTTTTTTGTAAATTATGATGGGAGGGTTGACTTGTTCTATAGTAGAATATATACTAGAAGTTGTGTAAAATAATAAGTAGCCTAAGTGAACCACCGCTTGCGCGTATTTTATTCCTCTATTTAGAGGTGTATCGTGTAACCCTCAGCTGCTGGGGCGATGGTACATGAAAATAAAATACACAACGGTTTGGAACACGCTCTGTTTATTTTATGCAAATAAACAAATAAGGAGGAAATGTCCTATGGCACGATATACAGGTCCAATTTGGAAAAAATCTCGTCGTTTTGGCATTTCACTAACAGGAACAGGTAAAGAACTTGATAAACGCCCTTACGCACCAGGGCAACATGGTGCTAACCAGCGTCGTAAGCTTTCTGAGTACGGCTTACAGCTACAAGAAAAACAAAAGTTACGTTTCATGTACGGTTTAAACGAACGTCAATTCCGTAACTTATTCGAACGTGCTGGTAAAATGAAGGGTGTTCACGGTGAGAACTTCATGGTTCTTCTTGAATCACGTCTTGACAACTTGGTTTATCGTCTTGGTTTTGCACGTACACGTCGCCAAGCACGTCAATTAGTAAACCATGGTCACATCACTGTTAATGGTCAACGCGTTGATATCCCTTCCTACCAAGTGAAAGTTGGTCAAACAATCGGCCTTCGTGAAAAAGCTAAAAACTTAGATATTATTAAAGAAGCGCTTGAAATGAACACTTTCGTTCCAGAATATCTAAGCTATGATGAAAATTCTCAAGAAGGTAATTACGCAAGACTTCCTGAGCGCGAAGAACTACCAGCTGAAATTAACGAATCCTTAATCGTTGAGTTCTACTCACGTTAATAGAACTGTATTGCAAACTATAACACAAAAAGCCTTAGAAATGTTGATATTTCAATGTTTCAAGGCTTTTTCTATTTATTTTGCTACACAAACTTTTCATCATGTCACATATAAATGATATCGACCAACTGATTTTTATGGATTCATTTCAACAACTCTTTACGCACACTTATTTCCATCATCCAGCACTGTCATAGGGATTTCTGTTTCCAGTTGGGAATGATTTCTATAAAAATAAAAAAGAGCGTCACTAAAGGACGGTCTACCAACGGAAAACGTAATTATGCATTATTATGGATTTAAAGGATCCTGACACGGCTCTCCACAAATTGGCTTTATTGGCTGTTATAGATGCCGTTCCAAATGAAAGTATTAAAGTAACACAAGTAAATAATGCAACAATTAACTTTTTCATCGTTCATACCTACTCTTTAATATTAATCGTTCGACATCAATTAATAAATTCCTTTTAATTTTATTTTATAAACAAAAAGACCATGAGACTCACACCTATAAAATATACTTTTTCTATGTTACTATATTAACAATAGTAAATTTTTAAAATAATGGTTTATTTAAATATAATCAATAATAAAGGTGATTCATTTGAAAAAAGTGGTTGTTGTGGTCATCATTACTTTAATCATAATAATTGGTGCGATCATCGGTTCAATGATATTAGGAAAAAATATATTAACAGCAGATTCCCCTAAATCATCCGAACTCTTGCTGATTGGAAGTATATATGATTATGGAGTTTTTAGATGCTGCTGATTGATCTAAATATCCGATAAACTTCAGTCAATTTCGTTGTGCCATAATACCGAAAAACCTCATTCTGCCAATATTATAATTACTTTTATTCATCCGACTTCTACCAACTCGACGTAGGACGATTCGATGTTTTAACGATTTTTAACAAAGTGGTCGGTCGCGGAAATATTTCAACTAATTTGTACGTATACGAGAATAGTTCAATCGAATAGCCTTATTAATTTATTGTCAGAGCTTATCACCTACTTATTATTTTTTTATTTTTTCTAACAATCCCATCTGTTCAACCATTTTAATATCATTCACAAATCTCTGTAAACTGTTCTTGTACTCAGTTTTTTCTAACTCTTTAGAGTAACCCAAGCATAAATTAAAAATGCTATCTAATTTTTCTCCTAGTCCACTATAGAAATAACTTGTTAATACACCATCATTTTCACTTGCAAGTACTACAACTGTAGCCGTTTCCAAAACATATTCAATATCTTCTACAGAAATGGTTCGGTCCTTCTTAATAGTTTCCATAAACTCATAACTATGAATAGAACTAATCTTCCCTTCAAGTAACTCAAGGATTGATTTCTTATAGATTATATAAACCCTTTGAATTAATCTCATATCGGGACAATAGGGATCATTTAAAATGAATTTTATTCGTTCATCTTCTTTTGGAATATTGATTGCTTTTAATGTGGATAACAATAACTTATCTATCTCATTTATTTTTATAGGCGAAAACGACTTCACCAAGTCCATTTTATTTTTCATCATAAACCTCTTTTAAAAAATCATTTTCTAAAAATCAACTAGAGTTTCATACACTTTCTTCGCCGTTCTATATACATCTTCTTCACTAAAATAAACAGATTTATACTTGATTAATTCGCCTTCATAAGGAGAATACCGATCAGCAATATCTGCTAACTCTCTAAATTGTTCTTTCTCCTCACCTGCCATACTACCATCGTCATCCATTTCAAGATGGAAAAATAGCGTATAATGATCAGTGAAGTTTTTAACAGTGATTTGTTTATGTAGATAATCCTCAATTAATTTTATTAGTTTTTGTCTATCATTCATTTTTATCTCACCTTGATTGTTAATAGATGATTGCAATATTCACCTTATTTTTTTATAATCTTTTATAAAAGAAGCATAAGAGCTTTCTTCTTAACAGGAAAAGGTATTAAATATTGCGCCGACGCGATGTAACCATCTTTTACAGCTTTTCCAAATAAGCTTCCGCTATCATCTATTGATCAGCAAAGCTTCTACCGATATACGTGTTATGTTCACGTCGTTCATCATCTTTCGCCCGAACGAGTAGTAGTACAGGGTTACAAATATTATTCGCTAAACATATCCATTATTCACCACGTTTAATTTCATTAATTCTGTCTAAATGAGATAACAAACTTGATCATTGCGTCTCAAGCATCTGCTTACATTTTATATCTCCTTATCAAGGAACTATAATCGTTCAGTCACCAAATTGCTTCAACAAATTTTCAAGCTCGCTGGCATCATACAAATCGCCATCCGCGATAAACTTTTCAACGTCTACAGAACCATCATCAAGAAATTCAATTTCCCATCTTTGTCCTGGAACTGCTACGTCAATCATAATTGCTTCATCTCTAACTTTATTTAACGTATAATAAATTTTACTTTCTTCTAATTTATTTAAGAAAAGTAAAAAGTCCTTTAAATCATGTATAGCATCATTTTTCATAAAAACATCATCAATTTGTTTACGATCATAATCTAATATCCACTTTCCATACGTGTCATATAGTGGGCGTAATGTTTCTTTATCTTTTGCAACAACATCTAATCCTCTGTCATCATATAAATGATAAAGAATATGTTCGTTTGTATGTAACAAAAATACCGCTGATGCTAAACTGTTTACCCCACCAATATCTGCTAATATAACTTCTTTAAGTATCCTTTCAAGCGACCAATCGATTTCACTTAAATCCCAATACAATTCATAATGCGTTATTTCTTCCTCTTCCAAATCATACATTTTCTTTACCGTTTCTTTAGGCATTTCTAATTGTAATTTTTTTACTACCTTTGAAATCTCTTGTTCACTAAACACGTCTATTCTTAATAGCCAATCATTTTGTGGCAAGTCGTTAAAAATAGTGACTGCACGCTCGAATGCTTCTTTCACATATAGCGGATTAGGATGTGTTTTTCTTAATAACCCCTTTTTTATATAGACATCCTGTTCCGCTCCAATTTCAAAGCGTATCCCTACTGGTGCATGATAAAAAATTGGGGATTCAAATATTCCCATACCGATTTCATATATCGTTTTATTAAAATTTTTTATCAAATTCATGCTCATACCTCTTTTTATGTTTGTATAACCTTTTTTCAATTACTTCATGTTCATTAAATGTAATGGATAGCCATCCATATTTTTAAAAGAACTCTCTCATACTTAATCAGACGTATCTCCATATATAATAATTCGATTTAACTCAATGATAAAATAAGGCTCTTTCATGCCAGTATTTGCATATACTTCATCAGCAACATTGAAATTGCGTAATGTGACGTCCACTTCAGCAATTTTATCTTTCATTTTATCGACCGGTAATTTTCCTTTCACACTATAGTAAACGACATATTCATTTTTATATGAATCTTCTTCACCGGAAATATCCATTGCGGTTAAAGGATATGAACATGTCCCTGTCAAGTAGACAGTACTGAACCGCACAAATATTATGCAGCTTGTAAGAATTTCAAGCGATATTTAACAGGACTTGTTTTTAGTTTTGTTTGGATGCGTTTATTGTTATAATATTTTATATAGTTGTCT
>NZ_DATBTY010000075.1:0-3754 GCF_036516575.1 Cerasibacillus sp. | reverse complement strand
GCATCGGTATGAGCGAGTGGACAAGTTAGATTTCTCCGCGTTTGAATTCGATCAACCTCCTACTCACCAACGCTTGAATGAAAACGAACTGTTTCATGGTTTAGAAGAGCATCTCGGCATGATGCGAAAAATGTTACAAGGGGCGTTTCCTGTTCAACTGACAGCTACGATTCGACATGAGATGTTGAATTATTGTGAGCGACAAGGATATACAGCGGATGAATTTATTGAACGCGCCATCGTTGAACAGTTGAAGCGTGACCGAATGGAAAAGACGAATCGTGCTATCGATGAAGAGCACTAACTTGCTCAGTTGTGAAAATGATTTGGATATTCATTCGTTTTTGGAATGGACTCACTATAGATGAACAGGATTTTCCTTTGGTATTTGTTTCGTATCTAATATCATTAATTTCGGCCATTGTTAACATCTCCTTGTACACCTCTCTCTATTTGATTTCCTAATCATCGAGAGTGTATGTGATTTTCGAGATGTTGGCAAATGGCTATTTTTGTGTCTATACATAAGCTATCGAACTGTTCATGCTCATTCTGCTATAAACAGCTTATTTGTATTTTTAAATATTTATGTAATTTATTATATTTTTTAGTAATAAAAATTCATAATAATTGACCTATAGTATACGTTCAAAAATATGTTAAAGAGGTGAGGCAAATGAATCCGCAAGAGCTAAAAGAAGTTTTTAAGCAAATGTAACTTGAGAATAAATATCGGTGCCTGACACTTACACCTATTTAATAATTTGTTAGAAGGTTTGATTAATCAGGAAAATATTAATTCTTCATGGTGGCTTTATTGTGTTGTGGATGACAAGGGAGCTATAAAACGGTATACTTGAAGATAATAACAATTTTGTGGAAGGGGCGATGTAAATGATCGATACCTCGCTCTGGAAACGAGATGAGAAAAGTCAGGCTTCAGGTACCCGTTCGAAATTTTGGCTGCTAGAACCAGGAACAGATTCTGAAAATCCCATAAAGCATCTTTTCAAGATACCTACTGAAGGAACGGGTGGTCATTGGGCTGAATTTATCGCTAGTGAAGTAGGGAAGAGGATAGGTTTTCATACAGCTGAGGTAAAGTTAGCTGAACATGCAGGTGTAGTAGGAACAATCTCTAAGAACTTTCGTGCTTACGTAGAAGAATTGTATGAAGGTGGCGTGAAAGCATGAGAAAGAGACCATTTGAACTATGGCTAGTTTGGCAAAATGTTAAAACACGACAACGTTATCACGTGGGCAGTTTACGTTATGAAAATGACATCTATACATTTTCATACGAAACAGAAGGATATAGAAGAAAATTAGCAGAAGCGATGGACAATGGGTATCGGCCTCATTTAGCATTCCCAGACATTAATAAAACGTATACTTCTTCAACCCTTTTTGGACCATTTGCAAGACGCTTACCAGACACTCGAAGACCCGACTATCAATCTATTCTCCGAGATTTGGGGCTTTCACCAGAATGTACAAAAATGGATGTTTTACGAGCAACAGGTGGAATTTTAGCCACCGACTCTTATGAGTTTGTTTCACCCATCTTGGTTGAAAATCATTACTTTAATTTAGATTTCTTTGTAGCGGGATGGCGCTACTATGATGGAAGTCAGGTAATCAATCAGCTACAGGTAGGCGATAGTGTCGAATTTTCAGTAGATCCTGGAAATGAGTATGACCATAAAGCGGTTGTCGTAATGTCGGTGAATGGGAAGAAGTTAGGTTTTATTCCCGCTTTTTATAGTGGCTGGATGTTTGAAGTAATCGTAAAAGGTTGTAACTATAAAGCGAGAGTAAAGGCCATTTACCCGCAAGCGGTTGCACATCGGAAAGTTAATATTTCCATTGTGGGAGAAGTAAGTCAACATTTAAACATAAAAGAAATGTTAAATGATAAAGAAGAGCTTTTAGCGGTGACGTACTAATCGAGATAAGTAGTTGTGCTTATCTGATTGATTGTACCTGCGATAAATTGAATCCTGTGATAAAATAATCGAAAAAGTATCGTTGATTCGTGATAAGTCAGCTATACTTTTATTTTTATAATCAATCATAATATTTATTTTGTTGGTGAGCAAATCGAATAATATAATGATACCGGTGAAATAGGTGTCCAAAGTAGAGTGAATCTGTAATGGATCCACTCTACTTTTTCATTTTATAATTGATTTAACTCTTTACAACTCATCTAGCTAAAGATGAAATCTAAGGATTATTAAGTGGAATTTTTAATTTTGGGAATTATTATTTAAAAGCGGTGTTTTACTCTTGCCCGTTTGTTTTAAATTTTTTGTAATGAGAACTAATGTTCCTTTTTTCCTCGGTTGAAGTAGTGATTCCAAATGATAGAATCGGCTAATTTGGATATTCATTCGTTAGGGAATGGACTTCATTAATATTCTCACGATTAAAATCCATGGTGTAATATGGATATATACGGATGTTAAAAAAGGTATACTTGAGTGAATCAGATGGTTTTTGTCTAAAAAAGAGTGAGAAAATCGAAGTCATCCCGAAATGCAACAGAGGAGATGATGAGATGAGTAAACGTGCTTTACGGCGAATCCCTTTAGAGAAGTTAATGGATTTAAAAATAGATTACGCATTCAAACAATTGTTTGGAAGCGAGAAAAATAAAGAAAGTACGGTCGTATTTTTGAATGCGATTTTGCAGAGGACAGGTCGCGATATAATCAAAGAGATTGTCTTTCGAGGGCAAGAAGTAGGAGGGACGTACGAGCGTGACAAACAATCTCGTTTAGACATAGTTGTATTGACACAGGCTGATGAGCTGATCAATATTGAAATGCAGGTAGCCAATCAAGATGATATGGTGAAACGCACCTTGTATTATTGGTCGCGCTTGTTTTCTTCACAGTTGATTCGTGGTCAAGGCTATCAAAATCTTCGTCCGACGATTACGATCAATATTTGTGATTTTATCTTGTTTTCACAAACGGAACATTATCATAGTACGTATCATTTATATGAAGACACGGTATTGAAAAGGTTGGATCCTCGGGTCGATGTGCAAGAGATTCACTTTATTGGGTTGGGCGTAAAACCCCTATGCCTTTAGGCTAGGGGATGTAAGCCCTGACTACCTTATGTTTGAATGTATTGTTGAATAGTCTCTTTGCTAGCATTTCCAATGCTACATGAGAAATATCCATCACTCGAGAAAGTTCGTTCCTTCCAAAAATGTTGAGAAAGGTACTCACTATGTTTTTGCCAGATTCTATTTCATGACCTACTTTTGATAGTAGCTTTTTCCGATACTTACAAACAAATATCAAGTGGCACATGAGTAAATGCTTACTGTGATTTTCAGAAACGTATTTCATCATTTACTCAAGCCTTTTCGTATTAACTCATATACAGCACCAGAGAAACTTGAGATGTAATTTTCTTTTTGGTACTTTTCGATTTCTACTACTAAATCTATTGGAAACTTAATTAGTTTAGGTACTCGCTCCAATCACCTCAGCACCTTCCTAGTATATTGTTGATATACTTACTAAATTTTTATATATTTTTAGTGTATGTAAAAAAGGGGGGGTGAAAAGCAATGCTTATTCATAAAGCGTATAAATTTCGTATTTACCCTAACAAAAACCAAGAGGTTTTAATTGCTAAAACCATCGGTTGCTCTCGCTTTGTGTTTAATCACTTTTTGGCTAAATGGAAAGATGCGTACGAAGAAACAGGCAAAGGGTTGACCTATACTACTTGT
>NZ_DATBTY010000074.1:0-4770 GCF_036516575.1 Cerasibacillus sp. | reverse complement strand
GCAAGGACGTACCCTGCAATGACGAGCTGGGACGAGCCACCAAGCTTGATGTCTAGGATCAATTTATAGGTTCGTAAGTCTGCGGTAACATGTCGACTAAAGATGTACGTTCGTGGGAATAGGTCAATAAATTTTGTTATATGCCAAGGCTTAAAGTCATCTTGTTCATCCTATTACGATCTTCAACAAGAAAACCTTATACTCTTTTATCAAATCCTGGACTTGAAAAATATTCATCAAAAATATTTGGATCAAATGGTTCTCCATGTTTCCAAGTTGGATTGTTTTCCCTCACAATATCGACTAACTTTTGCGCCTCTGCTGTCTTTATCTGTGTCAACGTCCACATAGCTGATGCACGTTCATCTACAGGTAAAGTCTGTGCATACTGTTTTATGAATTCGTTAAATGATTCACTTTTTTCGTTTACCATACCAAATCCGTTTATAAAATTCCTTCTTGTCTGCTCGATAACCTTTTCTTTAATATCATCTGACACTTCAACTAACTTTTTCCAGTCGCTCCGTCCAGTAATATCCATTCCCGGTTCAATGAACTTACTCGGATCAAAAGTTTCCTGTTGATTTTGTAGATTAGATATTTTATCTGCTTGTTGCATTGTCTTAATCCACATAGATAAGTGTTGACCACCAATACGCATATTAATCAGACTCCCTTTTATTTATGATTTTCTTATTCATAACTAATGCTCTATCATTATTTGTTAATACGTATAATCTACTGTCATTCGTGCGGTTGCAGTTGAAACTGTTCCAGTTGTAACAATATATACTTGCCAAGTACCATAAGGATCTAATCCATTAAATTCAGTAAACGATAGTGAGGTACTACCTACCAAGCGCGTGGCCGAATAACCACTTGGGTGTTTAACATAAAGATAAAACGAATCGCTCCCAGGACTAACATTAACATTCACTTTGACACTTGATACTGTTGCATTGCTTGGAACTGATCCCGATGAAATGTTCCATGAAGCAGATGGATTTCCAAACAGTGAGTTCATTGTGCCTGTACTACCAGTAAAATAATTTGACGCAGCATCCACTGGTAATGCCATTGTTAGACAAATCACAAAAGACATTATAATGATAGACATTTTCTTTTTCATCTTGAATAATTCTCCTCTCCTTGAATAATTCTCCTCTCGTTTAAGTTTATTTACTATATATATCGGTCACCGTATACATTTCTAAAGTTTCACAATATAAAAACGACCTATACAATTATCACTATGTCGATTGTATAAGTCGTTTTTTGAATGAAATATTATATTTCAACTTCAACAGCCATTTCAGACTTAAATTCTATCTCCAACTTCTCAGGGTGAACAGTAATCTTTTCAATCATTCGCCTCACTAGTTGTTCATCATACGTTTCTAATTCACATGTTTGCTTTTTTAATAATTCTGCAATTTCATTCAATCGTTCTCTTCCATTATCCTGTTCCGCAATCTCTAGTTGAAGTTGTTGTTTCTCTTCCCTTCGTTTGTAAATATTATCGACAACGTCATTATAATCTTTGTCTGAATTCGCTAGGTCGATTAAAGAATGCTGCAACGTTTCTAGTTCTTTTTCAACTTTCATCAGTTTATCGTGTAAGTGACTTGATAATGTTTGGGCAATATTTTGTTCTAAGACTTTGAGGAAATTGCTCCGATTTTTAAACAGTTCATTGATCGCTTGGATAACGGCTTGTTTTAAATCATCTTCTCTAACTGTTCGCGCATCACAAAATACTCCTGTATTTTCAAGTCTGCTGACGCATCGCCAAACGATTGACCTCTTCCCTCGGTTATTCCAATGGACTCTTCTAAATATCTCCCCACAGTTTTCACAAAATACAATTTGAGCCAAACTGTGGTTGCTACTGTAATTTCGTCTTTGTCCATTTTTGCTAATATGAGCGATTTTTCGTTTTTTCAACTCTTCTTGCACGAGCATGAAGAGATGTTTTGGTATGATGGCTTCGTGGTTATTTTCCACATAGTATTGCGGAACAACACCATCGTTGTTCACTCAACCCCTGCGAGTTTCCACTCGGGATTAGCTTGAATGTATGACGTGTAGTGTTCGATTTGCACTTCATAGCTAGTTGCTTGTTCATCACTGTCAGTTGATACACGACAATAAGCAGCTACCCTTAGCTTTTGTTTTTCACTTACTTCCCTTGTTCTTCTAGGTCTCGCAGGAATAACTGTAACATTTCTTGAACTTTCCATCGTTTAGTTCACCACACTTTCTATTAAACTGTAAACATATTCTGCTTGTTTATATGGGTTGTCATGTTTGATATCGATAGATGGTAAAGTGAATGTGGGAATTTCAAACGGGGTTTCTTCTTGTTTTTTATTTAGTCTTCCTAATTTTTTTGCCCGTTTATATCTTTCTATCTTCACTTTTTCAAATAATTCTTTTGATATTAAGGTAGGAAAAATATCCGTTCCTAAGTATCTTTCATCCGTTAATATTCGGGTAATACCGCCATGATTTCGCTTTATTCCCGCTTCCTTAGCGGCATTTGCTAATGACAATCCTGATAAATACGCTTGAAAAAGATGCTGCAGTTGTTTCAGCTCTTCTTTATTTATGACTACTTTACCGTTTTCAATTTGATAGCCAAATGGTGTATGTGCCATCACCTATTCACCTCTTCCTTTAGCAACAAGCCACTTTTTAATAAAAAACCTATTTTTGTTGACGAGTGTATATAAACCTTTTCAATATATTCGTTAAATATCGTTTCTTCAAATGATGCAACTTTCTGCTGTTTATTGGTGAAACTCATCAGTCTTTTCAGTTCGTAGACTTGTTCTTCTTCGTTGCGAATAAGTCGTAGCAACCGTTCTTTATCCTCCAACAACTCATTAATTTGGTTGTCCATCTTCGCCCGTTGTTCTTCATACAATTTCTGTTCTAAAAACTTATCATCCATTAGCTTTTTCAACATTTGACTCTTTGCATAGCACTCGGTCAATTGCAGTTCAATATTATCGAGTTGCTCTTCTATATCCTGTTTAAAGCCATTTTTCATTGTTTCAAATAGCGGATGCAGTATTTCTTTACGAGCAAATATAAGTTTGTTCATCATCGTAATAAATGCTTGATGAATACGTTCTTCTCTCATAAAAAGCATCGAACATTCATCTTTATTTTTGATATGTGTTGAACAACACCAGGCAATATATTTTTTATGCGTGGAAGTGTGAATTCTTCTTTTAAATGTATCGCCACATTCTACACATTCAATCTTTCCTGAATAAGGATAACGATTTAAATATTTTCTACTTCCAACAGCTACATTCTTTTGACTTGCTTGATATTCTAGCATTCGATTAGCCGCTTCAAAGTCAGCATGTGTGATAATTGCTTCATGGTGATTTTTAATTAAGTATTGATCCAATTCACCTCGATTTATCTTTCGGTTAAAATGTTCATCAGTAAAAGTCTTTTGAAGTAGCACATCCCCAGTGTACTTTTCGTTTTTAACAATTCCACGTATCGTAGAACCTGTCCAATTGCCATTTCGTTTTGTTGGAATCCTTTCTTCGTTTAACTGCCTGGCAATTCGTTCCGTTCCTGTTCCTTTAAGCACACTATTGAATATCCGCTTGACTACTGGTGCTTGTTCTTTATTTACAACAACTTGTTCATCAATATAATCGTAACCGTAAGGCGGATATGATAATTTATAGGTTCCACGTTTGAACCTTTGCCTTATCGACCACTTACTGTTTTCGGAAAGTGACACTGATTCATTTTCTGCAAGGCTACTTAAAATCGAAAGCATGAGTTCACTTTCCATCGAATTTGTATTGATGTTTTCTTTTTCAAAATAAATGTGCACACCTAAGTCCATCAATTTTCTAACTAACTCCAGGCAATCAATCGTGTTTCTCGCAAATCGACTAATTGATTTTGTTAAAATGAAGTCAATCTTTCCTTTTTCACAGTCAGATATTAATCGAAGCAATCCTAGTCGTCTATCCTTTTTGGTCCCAGTGATGCCTTCATCACTATAAATATCCACGAGCTGCCATTCATCATTATTTTCAATTAAAGTTTTATAGTGTCGTCTTTGTGCTTCTAAACTAATCAATTGATCCTCGTTCGATGTTGACACTCGTATATATGCAGCGACCTTTTGTTTCGGTTTTACTACTGAATATGTTGTCATATCAAGTGTTGTTATCTTTCTCATCCACTCAACCTCCCTTCTTGTACGTGACATATTAGCGTTAGAACACTGTTATATCAAGGTTTATCGCACATTAAAGGGCCTAATAAAGGGGTGAATTTCTGACGATTTAATTTGTTTATTTGATTGAATTCTTCCTTTGAAATGAGTTCTTTTTCACGTAGTTTCATGAGCATTTTTTCAGCAAGATGAAAATGAAGTTCATTTTGAAGTTGTTCTTCAGTTGGTTTTGATGGTTTATGATTTGGTGTTTGATGCTCAGATGAGAGTTGTGTCATTCGCATATGGTTTTCCTCCTAAATAGTCTTCTACCTATATGCGATAAAAAGATAGGATTCGAACCCTTGTTTCTGTAATATGTTGATTAATAGTTGATATGTAATTGAAGTTCTAGATATAATGAAAGTAGATTATTCAACAAACGGGCCATATTGTTGTATAAGTGATGAAATACTGAATTTAAAACTTAGTTTATATGTGGTAAAATGTTTTAATCAAGTTTAGGAGGAATTAATTATGAAGTGTAATGAATGTAACAGGGTTCAATTAAAAGA
>NZ_DATBTY010000073.1:0-278342 GCF_036516575.1 Cerasibacillus sp. | reverse complement strand
TGAGCCAAGATCAAACTCTCCAAAAAAGAGTTATATTTAAACGAAGTTCGTTTAATGTTTATCTTAGCAAAATTACTTTAAGAAAAACGAGGTTGTTTTTCTTGACATACTGGTTGTTCTGTTCAGTTTTCAAAGTACAATTGTTTCATCGCTCCAAAAAGACGACTCACCTAATGTATCACATTAAAAACACTTCGTCAATACTTTTTTTAAAAAAGTTTTTATGCGATTGATGTGACAGGCTCTTCTACGAGAGCGTAACTTATTATAGCATAGCTGTTTTATTATGTCAAATTTTATTTCATAGTATAAAAACAACCCATATATTACATATATAAATCCTTATAAACAAATAATAAACATATTAATTTAATGAAAGAAGGTCGGTTTTTATTATACGTATCTGGCAAGTGTCAATAATTATCGTGATTACATTATTTCTTATGCCAAACTGTGCATTAGCAACAGATAAGCAACAAAAACAACTCATAGAAACCTATTATGAAGATATGACTGGGGACGGTGTTAAAGAAAAAATTGAGTTATTTGGAGTTCGTTTCGCTAAGGACACAACTTATTACAAAGATATTTTTATCACCATAACTTCTCATACGAAAGAATGGAAAATAAATTACGGAGGTGGCTACTCTCCACAATTAGAATTTATCGATATCAATCATGATCATATTAATGATATTCTTTTCCAGAGTGATCCAGGCGGCAGTGGCGTTTTACGTAACACACGCATAAGTACACTTAAACACGGTGAAGTTCAGGATATCCCATTACCATCACAACATGTTACGGGAGTCTTTAAAGATCATTTTCAAATCGAATTACGAATCACTCCTCTCAAACCCAAAATAATTGACATATCTCATCATAAAGCAGATTATATTCGGTTAGACATATATAATAAGGAAGAAAAACTGTTAAAACGAAATATGATACCACTGATTGACCCAACTACTTATTTTAAACCAATACCCATTAGTAAAGAAAAAGGTTTTGGTTTAAAAAGTCTTCAGCAAATAAATGGTGCTTATCAAGCTGATTATCTTGGAACCGTCGAAACATTATGGTATTTCGAAAATGAATCATGGGTGATTTTAAAAACCGGATGGAAAGCAAAATAATATTATACATCATGTAAAAAGGATCTCCTAAATAGGAAATCCTTTTTTATGGCAATCATTAGTTTGCTACGATATTAACAAGTTTTCCCGGAACAACAATAACTTTACGGACCGTCTTTCCTTCAATCCAGTCCTTGATTGTTTCATTTTCTAGGGCGATTTTTTCTAGTTCTTCTTTTGATATATCCTTAGAAACATGAATTTTAGCTCTAACTTTTCCCATAACTTGAAGAACTACTTCTACTTCATTATCGACTAATTTCGCTTCATTATATGTTGGCCATTGCGCATATGCGATTGATTCTTTATAACCTAATTTATCCCAAATTTCTTCAGCTAAATGAGGAGTAATCGGGGAAATTAGCTTAATAAATCCTTCAACATACGCTTTTGATATTTCATCTTGTTTATACCCTTCATTAATAAATACCATCATTTGTGAAATGGCTGTATTGAAATGTAGGTTTTCATAGTCTTCGGTTACTTTCTTAACCGTTTGATGATAAACCTTTTCTATTGGTTCAGTATTATGTTCAACAATTTTTTCAGAAATTGTGCCATCTTCGTTAACAAATAGTCGCCATATCCGATCTAAAAAGCGACGTGCACCATCTAAGCCTTTTGTTGACCAGGATACATCTGCGTCAAGTGGTCCCATGAACATTTCGTATAAGCGCAGCGTATCAGCACCATGAGACTCAACGATTTCATCAGGATTAATGACATTTCCGAGTGATTTACTCATTTTCACATGATCTTCTCCGAGAATCATACCCTGATTATACAATTTCATAAATGGCTCTTTTGTTGGAACAACTCCGAGGTCATATAAAAACTTATGCCAGAAACGTGCATACAGTAAGTGAAGAACAGCATGCTCTGCTCCACCAATATAAAGATCAACTGGTAACCATTTCTTCAGCAATTCAGGATCGGCTAGTTGTTCATGATTATCAGGATCGATAAAACGTAAGAAATACCAACTACTACCAGCCCACTGAGGCATCGTATTTGTTTCACGGCGGCCTTTCATGCCTGTTTCAGGATCAACAACATGAATCCAGTCACTGTTTGCAAGTGGAGATTCTCCTGTACCAGACGGTTTAATTTCCTTCATCTCTGGAAGTTCTAAAGGTAGTTCTTCTTCAGGTACAGCTGTCATTGTGCCATCTTCCCAATGAATAATTGGAATTGGTTCCCCCCAATAACGCTGTCTTGAAAATAACCAATCACGTAAACGATAGGAAACTTTTTTCTTACCTTTTTCATTCGCTTCTAGCCATTCAATCATTTTCTCAATAGCAGCGTCTTTATCTAAACCATTTAAGAAGTCCGAATTAACAAGCTCACCATCACCAATGTAAGCTTCTTTTGTTACGTCGCCACCTTTCACTACCTCGATGATTGGTAAATCAAATTGTGTGGCAAATTCATAATCACGCTCATCATGAGCTGGTACCGCCATGATGGCACCACTTCCATATGACATTAGCACATAATCAGCAACCCAGATTGGTATTTTATTGTTATTAACTGGGTTAATAGCATAAGCACCAGTAAAAACACCTGTCTTCTCTTTTGCTAAATCAGTTCGTTCTAAATCAGATTTAGCTTGCACCTGTTCAACATATGTTTTTACCGCTTCTTTTTGTTCGGTTGTAACAATTTTTTTAACTATTGGGTGCTCAGGCGCTAATACGGCATATGTTGCTCCAAATAACGTGTCAGGACGTGTTGTAAATACATCGAACATCTCGTCATGTCCATCAATTGTGAAGATGACTTCCGCTCCCTCTGACCGACCAATCCAATTGCGCTGCATTTCTTTTAAGTTTTCTGGCCAATCAAGTTCATCTAAATCTTCTAAGAGACGGTCAGCATAAGCTGTAATTTTTAGCATCCATTGCTTCATCGGCTTACGAATAACTGGATGACCACCACGTTCACTTTTACCATCTATAACTTCTTCATTCGCAAGAACTGTCCCTAATGCAGGACACCAGTTTACATTCACTTCATCCATATAGGCTAAGCCTTTTTCATACATCTTTGCAAAAATCCACTGGGTCCATTTATAATATTCTGGGTCTGTTGTACTGATTTCACGATCCCAATCATAGGAAAAACCAAGATCTTGGAGTTGTCGTCTAAATGTAGCAATATTTTTCTTCGTAAATTCTTTCGGACTGTTCCCTGTATCAAGTGCATATTGTTCGGCTGGAAGTCCAAATGCATCCCACCCCATTGGATGAAGAACTTCATATCCCTGCATCCGTTTCATTCGTGACATAATATCTGTTGCCGTGTAACTGACTGGATGCCCAACATGTAATCCCGCTGCAGATGGGTATGGAAACATGTCTAAAGCATACATTTTCTTTTTATTAGTATTGGCATTCGTCTTAAATGTTTTATTGTCAAGCCAATATGTTTGCCATTTCTTTTCAATCTCTTTATGGTTATAACCCATAATCGTTTCCTCCTTGTGTTTTATAAATATAATAAAAAAAGCCCCTCATCCCTCATAAGGGACGAGAAGCTATTATTCCCGCGGTACCACCCGAATTAACATATGTTCACTCATAGCCTTAACGCGGCGAACGGCAAAAGCTACTATTAGTTCACCTTTGCAGCTTCAAGGGGAGTTCATAATCGATTAGGAACAGCTTGCACCACCCACTGTCTCTCTTAGCCTTAACCAAATTATTACTAGTCCTTGGCATCGCTTTTTCATAAAATATCTTATATTACATTGATTGATAATGATTCTAATGAAATTCAAACACTTTGTCAAGGGATTATATCAATTAAACGGATTGATACATATCTTCCATCCAAGTTACAACATCTTTTTGCTCATACTCCCGAATCTTTTCAATGGATTGATGTGCTATGACCTGACCTCTTTTCAAGAGCACCACATCATCTAAAATTAGATCTACTTCATTTACTTCATGTGTAGACATAATAAGGGTTTGTTTCGATAGGTCAATAAATTGTAACATTGACTTGATAATCGATTTACGAACCATGGGATCTAATCCGAGAAAAGGTTCATCTAATATAATATAAGGAACGTCACGTGCTAATGTGACAACCATTTTTAATCGGGTTAAATTTCCTTTAGATAAGTGATTGATTTTTTGTCCTTCTCGTAAATTCATAAACAGTAGCATCGTTTCTGCTTTCTCTTTATTAAAATCATCGTAAACAGCATCATAATAACGTATAAGTTCGCCAACTGTGAAATACCAGTAAAAATAATCTTGATCATGAAGAAAAGCGAGTCGCTGACAAATACGACGTGTGACATGTTTTCCATCAATCAACACAGTTCCTTTTGTCGGTTTAAGTAAACCTGCGATTATTTTTAATAATGTCGTTTTGCCGCTGCCGTTCTCACCTATTACTCCCGTTATTTTTCCTTGCTCAAACGTCACACGACAATCCGAAAGAGCTTTTCTTGTTAAAAATGATTTAGAGACCTGATTAACTTGAATCATCGTTTTTCGCCTCCTCTTCAATAGTCGTCATCATCTCATGATATGTAAATCCCATTTTCATCATATCGGTAATAAAACGTTGGACAATCTCTTTTTTCATTTCTTCTTTTAATACGTTGATTCGCTCTTCATTTTCAGTAATAAATGTCCCCTGACCGCGTTTAGACTCGACAATCCCATCTCTTTCAAGTTCTTGATAGACACGTTGAATCGTATTTGCATTCACTCCAACTTGTACGGCAAAGTCTCTAACAGACGGTAGTTTATCACCATGTTCATATGTTCCACGAACGATATCTTGGCAAATATGTTCCATTATCTGTTTATAAATAGGTTTATGTCTGTTAAATTCATGATTCATTTTACGATGCCTCTACTTTTCTTTCGAATAAATAGACTGAAATCATATAAAAAATGATAGCTATTCCACCATACAATAACCATTCCCCTATATAAAATATCTTGTTAAAAAAGTCTTCAGCAGATAATGGATTCGATAGAGGGATTTTAATTGCTCCCCATTTTATCATTGTGTTATATAATGACGTATTTTGAAACGCGGTAAATAAGTTTGAACTGCCTATGAGTATGAGGACAATAATGATCAAACTAAACTTACCAATATATGTTCGCCACACTTGATGTAAAGTCCATAATAATATAATGATTGTCGTTATAAATAACGAGATGCTTAAATAACAAAACGCATACATTGATAAATACATATAGTTTAGACTTATTAAATGCAATGACTCTTCAGTTAAAACACTTTTCAAAAGATCAATGAAAATAATGAAATACATAAATAGCATGACGATAAACGTCGCAAAAGTTATTTTAACTATATATAAAGTATGTGCTGATTGAGGATGATGTAAAAAAACAGCTAATTGGTTTGCTTCTAAATTCAAGCTAAATAAGACGATGAGCGGAGGCATTATAAGGCCAAAAGTTAATAATTCTCTACCATCAAACGATAATAACGAATCCATGCTAAATCCATATAAGAGGATAATCATCATGCTGCCAATTAGAATAAACCATTTTAACATATGCCATTCTCTATAAAGCAAAGCTAATTTCAAAAACATCAACTCCTTTACATTTAAGTGTACCAGCTTAATAGTACACTAATTATACCAAACAACGCAAATGTTTTTTGTTTTTATTTAGACATGCTACACTAACATATAGAAATGCATAATAAAGGGGTACAAAAAATGGTTATGGGAGTTATTGACTTTTCACATTTTTTAATGGAGCAAGTAATTGATGAAGGGGAAACTGTTATTGATGCAACTTGCGGAAATGGCCATGATACATTGTATCTAAGTCGATTAGTTGGTGAATCGGGTCGAGTTATTGCCTTTGATATACAAGAATTAGCGATTAATAATACGAGACAATTACTTGAAAAACATTCACGGCAAAATGTAACACTTATTAAAGATAGTCATGCCAATTTCGAGCAATACATAGATGAAGACAAACGTGAAAATTTAGGTGGAGCCATATTTAATCTTGGGTACCTCCCCCGAAGTAATAAACAAATCATAACAAAAAAAGAATCGACAATAGCAGCCATACAATCACTATTACAATTCATTCGACCTGGAGGTATTATCGTTTTAGTCGTTTATCACGGACATGATGGCGGAGAGTTAGAGAAAGAAGGGCTTCTAAACTATGTCACGAAACTCGACCAAAAAGATGTTCATGTTCTAAAATATGGATTTATTAATCAAAAAAATAAACCACCATTTATTATTGCGATTCAAAAGAAAGGAGATAGAAACAGATGATACATTCATATAAAAATCATAAGCCAAAAATTCATGACAGTTCTTTTGTTGCTAAAGACGCAGTGATTATCGGTGATGTTGAAATAGGTGAAGAATCTACCATTTGGTTTAAAACAGTCATTCGCGGTGATGTCGCATCGACGAAAATCGGTAAACGAGTCAGCGTCCAAGATTTAACGATGATTCATCAGAGTCCCAATCTTCCAGTTATTGTAGAAGATGATGTCACTATCGGGCATCAAGTTACCTTACATTCCGGTATTGTTCGAAAAAATGCACTTATCGGAATGGGATCTATTATTTTGGATGGAGCTGAAATCGGGGAGAATGCTTTTATAGGTGCAGGTAGTCTCGTTCCTCCTGGTAAAAAGATTCCTCCATATACGTTGGCATTTGGAAGTCCTGCTAAAGTGATTCGGAAATTAACTGACAAAGATTTGGAGGAGATGAAACGTATTCGAGAATCTTATGTAGAGAAAGGAAAGTACTATCGCGAGTCCACTAATTTAGCAAAAGAAAATAATATATGATTCTTACAAAAAAGGCGGATCACTTTTACACGACCCGCCCTTTTATATGTTTCATTATCATTCAGTGATATTTATACTACATAACAAAAGATTTCAGTTCTTCTATCCTATCTATCTTCTCCCAAGGGAATTGGACATCTGTTCTGCCAAAATGACCATATGCAGCTGTATCTTTAAAAATCGGGCGTTGTAAGTCAAGCATTTGGATGATGCCAGCGGGACGTAAATCAAATATTTCACGAACAGCTTCAACGAGTTTCTCTTCACTGACCTCTCCCGTACCAAATGTATTAACAGAAATAGATACAGGTTCTGCCACACCAATTGCATAAGCAATTTGAACCTCACATGATTTAGCAAGCCCAGCCGCAACAATATTTTTAGCAACATATCTCGCTGCATAAGAAGCTGAACGGTCTACTTTAGTTGCATCTTTTCCACTAAATGCTCCTCCACCGTGTCGCGCATAGCCACCGTAAGTGTCAACAATGATTTTTCTTCCGGTTAAGCCAGCATCTCCTTGTGGACCACCAATAACAAATCGACCAGTCGGGTTGATAAAATATTTCGTTTGTTCATCTAGTAAATGTTCAGGAACAATCGGTCGAATAACATGCTCATGTAAATCACGTTCTATTTGTTCTCTTGTGACTGCTTCATGATGTTGAGTAGATATAACGATTGTATCTACTCGAATAGGTTGGTCATTTTCATCATACTCAATCGTAACTTGGGTTTTTCCATCTGGACGTAAATAATCAACAATTTTTTCTTTACGTACATCAGATAAACGCTTTGCCAATTGATGAGCTAACGAAATAGGTAAAGGCATAAGTTCTTCCGTTTCATCACATGCATACCCAAACATTAAACCTTGGTCTCCCGCTCCGATTAAATCTAAATTTCGGTCTGAATCTTGTCCTTCACGAACTTCTAAAGATTCATCAACTCCACTTGCAATGTCAGGAGATTGTTCATCAATCGCTGTTAAAACAGCACATGTGTCAGCGTCAAATCCATATTTAGCACGTGTATAACCAATTTCACGAATGGTACGTCTGACAACTTGTGGAATATCGACATATGTCTCTGTCGTAATTTCCCCTGCAACGAGAACCATGCCAGTCGTAACAATCGTTTCACAGGCTACTCTTGCGTTGGGATCTTTTTTCAGAATTTCATCTAAAATTGCATCTGATATTTGATCACTAATTTTATCAGGATGGCCTTCTGTTACGGATTCTGACGTAAATAATCGACGGTTTTTCTTCATTGAGATTTATTCTCCCTTTATATAAATGGTACGGAACTCCAATTCTCGCAAAATATCACTATAAATAAGAAAATCCTTTCCTTATAGTGAGGAAAGGATAACGTGGCCTTTCGCTCTTATTGTTCAAGGTCAATGCCCTTGCATCAGGTTAGCACCTTTTCACTATGTGATGGTTGCTGGGTTTCATAGGGCCTGTCCCTCCACCGACTCTGAATAAGAGTATCCGTTCAAAAATATAGTAGCGAAACACCTTGTTTATGTCAACTTTTTTAACATTTAATATAAAGTTTAAATAATCCTTTTAATTAGTATGGACTATTGATTCAAATGTGCTATACTATTATTCAGGTTGAATAATAATTTAAATAAAAATGAACTTAAATTAATAAAAAGGCAGGTAATTAAACGTGAGCATTGTGCAAGAATCAATTCGAAGTCTTTCAGATCTCCCTAATTTACAGGATAATCTTTCTACTCCAAAATTAGTTGAAAAGATCGTATCGCGCAAAGAAGGTATTCTCACTTCAACTGGAGCAGTTCAAGCAACAACTGGTAAATATACAGGGCGTTCACCAAAAGATAAATTCATCGTGAAAGATGACGTTTCAGACAACCTTGTTGAATGGGGCAAAGTTAACAAACCAATTGAAGAAACAACATTTCTAAATCTATTGGAAAAAGTCGTTAACTATTTAGAAAAACAAGATGAAGTATTTGCACTCAATGGATTTGCAGGTGCTGATAAATCATATCAATTACCTATTAAAGTATATAATGAGTACGCATGGCAAAATCTTTTTGCTAAACAACTATTTATTCGTCCAACAACAGAGGAATTAAAAACACATGAACCTGAGTTCACCGTTATTTCTGCACCATCATTTAAAGCAGACCCTGAAGTAGACGGCACTCACTCAGAAGCATTTGTATTGGTTTCATTTAAACATCGTATTGTGTTAATCGGTGGAACTGAATATGCTGGTGAAATTAAAAAGTCCATTTTTTCAGTGATGAACTTCTTACTCCCACAGAAAGACGTTCTATCAATGCACTGTTCAGCAAATGTCGGTAAAGATGGTGATGTTGCTCTATTTTTCGGTTTATCTGGGACTGGAAAAACAACCCTTTCTGCTGACAAAGACCGTCAATTAATCGGTGATGATGAACACGGTTGGAGTCCAGACGGTGTTTTCAATATCGAAGGTGGTTGCTACGCAAAATGTATCAACCTATCCGAAGAAAAAGAGCCAGAGATCTATAATGCCATTCGTTATGGATCTGTGTTAGAAAACGTCGTAGTTGATAAAGAAACACGTGAACCTGATTATGATGATACTACATTTACCGAAAATACGCGAGTCGCATACCCGATTGAACATATAGAAAACATTGCTAAACCAAGTATGGCAGGTCACCCAAAAACAATTATTTTCTTAACAGCTGACGCTTCAGGTGTTCTACCGCCAATCAGTCGCTTAACAAAAGAACAAGCCATGTATCACTTCTTAAGTGGTTACACAAGTAAATTAGCTGGTACTGAAAGAGGAATTACTGAACCAGAAGCAACATTTTCAGCTTGCTTTGGAGAGCCATTCTTACCACTAGCTCCAGTAACATATGCAAAAATGCTTGGAGATAAAATTGATAAACATCAAGCAAAAGTATTCCTTGTTAATACAGGATGGACTGGTGGAAAATATGGTGTTGGAAAACGAATGAATCTTAGCTATACACGTGCAATGGTTCACGCTGCATTAAAAGGTGAACTGAACGATGTCGATACAGTTAAAGATGACATTTTCGGCTTAGACATTCCAACAACAATCATGAACGTTCCAGACGAAGTACTCATCCCGCGTAACACATGGGAAGATAAGGATGCTTATGATCAAACTGCAAAAGAACTAGCCGTTAAATTCCATGAGAACTTCCAAAAATTCGCCCATGTAAGTGATGATATTGTAGAAGCTGGTCCAATATATCGCCCTAATTAATTATGCTTCCTCATCCCAAGAGGATTTTACTATAATATGAAATATGAAAAGAGCTGCCCAAAAAGTCTTTTTGGCTTTTGGGGAGCTCTTTTTTATTTGTGTAATGACTTATCAACAATCCCTTTGTCAAAAAATATCTTTCTAGGCGTTCACACATCTTTTTTCCATGCATAAACTGTTTTGTGACATATCTTGTTAGAAAGGATAATAAAAATGAGACATTTTTTTATGATAGCTGTGCCACTTTTCTTTTTAACTGTACTTTCTTCGTGCCAATCAAATGATCAAGCGCTTACGAAGCTTAACCTCGCAGAAGTCACCCGTTCACTCTTTTATGCTCCACAATATGTGGCAATCGAAAAAGGATTTTTTTCAGATGAAGGACTAGATATTCAATTACAAACGACATGGGGTGGCGATAAAACAATGACAACGCTTCTTTCGGGTGGGGCCGATATTGCTCTTGTCGGTTCGGAAACATCTATTTATGTATACGCACAAAACCCAAAAGACCATGCTGTTAACTTCGCTCAGTTAACGCAAACAGATGGCACCTTTTTAGTCGCAAAAAGTCCGAAACCTCATTTTTCATGGGAAGATCTGAAAGGTGAATCATTTTTAGGTCAACGTAAAGGCGGCATGCCACAAATGGTCGGTGAATTTGTTTTAAAAAAGCATGAGATTGATCCTCATAATGATTTGACATTATTACAAAACATTGATTTTGGAAACATTCCAAGTGCATTTGTATCTGGAGATTCTGAGTATGTACAGCTCTTTGAACCAACGGCAAGCGTATTTGAAAAAGAAGGCAAAGGGCATGTCATTGCCTCGTTTGGTGAAGAATCTGGAAAAGTTCCTTATACCGTTTATATGGCGAAACAAAGCTATTTAAACGAACATCCTGAAATCATTAAACAATTCACGCGTGCGATATATCGTGCACAAAAATGGGTTGAATCACATGAAGCAGAAGAAATTGCTGATATCATTAAACCCTACTTTGAAGATGTTGATTTACAAATCTTAACGACTTCTATTGAACGGTATAAAAACCAAAATTCATTTGCAACAGACCCTATTTTAGCAGAAGATACATGGGAAAATTTAATAGCCATCATGGATGCTGCTAGTGAACTACCAGATGATGCACCCTATGACGCACTCGTCAATACAGACATTGCCGAAGAAGTGATGAAAGAGTAGGAGGGATGGCATGGCATTTTTAAAATTAGAACATGTCTCACACCTTTATTTTACAACCAAGACATACACAAAAGCATTGGATGATATTTCTCTTTCGATTAATCGTGGTGAGTTTGTTTCGATTTTAGGATCAAGTGGTTGTGGTAAATCAACACTTCTGTCAATTATTGCCGGCATCCTAAAGCAAACGAAAGGAAAAGTGCTTTTGAACAATAAACCACTTCAGCAATCAGAACATGCATTAGGCTATATGCTCCAACAAGATTATTTATTTCCTTGGAAAACAATTATTGACAACGTCTTGATTGGATTAAAAGTGCGTAAGATGCTGTCAGAAGACACAAAAAATAAGGCTTTAAAACTACTCGATGAAGTCGGCCTACCTCAGCTTGAAGACACTTATCCAAATGAGTTATCAGGTGGCATGCGCCAGCGTGTTGCTCTTGTTCGAACATTAATGACCAATCCGGAAATTTTACTTCTCGATGAACCTTTCTCAGCATTAGATTATCAAACAAAATTAAAGTTAGAAAATCTCGTCTATCGATTATTAAAACAGTATCGTAAAACAGCGATACTCGTTACTCATGATATTGGTGAAGCCATTTCATTAAGCGATCGAATTATTTTAATGGATACCAATCCAGGCCGAATTTCTACAATAGTCGATGTACCCGATGTTTTACGAGAAAAAATGCCATTTTTGGTAAGGAGACAACCGAGTTACCAACAACTTTTTGATCAAATATGGGAAGTTTTGAACAGAGGGAGTGATGAAAATGGAAGAGGAGGCACGTGATTTAAAACTATTTAAGACATATCAAAAGAATTTATCACGAGAACGAAAATGGACTATCATTTGGCAGCTTATTATATTTATTAGTTTTTTTGCATTGTGGGAAATATCAAGTCGTTTCTATTGGATCGATCCATTACTGTTCAGCTCCCCTTCTCATATAGTCACACTATTAATCGAGAAATTTAAAGATGGTTCGATGGTTGTCCACGCACAAGTGACTTTGTTTGAAACGATTCTCGGCTTTATTCTCGGAACCATTATCGGTATTCTCATTGCTGCATGTCTCTGGCTACTTCCGCGCCTTGCAAACATACTTGACCCTTATCTCGTTATCTTAAATGCCATGCCTAAAGTAGCGCTTGGACCCATAATTATCGTAGCTCTTGGACCTGGATATACATCTATCATTGCAATGGGGGCAATCGTCTCTGTTATTATCACAACGATTGTCATTTATACTGGTTTTAAAGAAGTGGACCCTAATTATTTAAAAGTGTTACAAAGCTTTAGAGCAACACGATGGATTTGTTTTAAGGAAGCCATCTTTCCCGCTACATTACCTGTTATGATTTCGACATTAAAAGTTAATGTTGGTTTAGCTTGGGTGGGGGTCATCGTTGGAGAGTTTCTTGTATCTAAGGAAGGGTTAGGGTATTTAATCGTGTATGGATTTCAAGTATTTGATTTTACACTTGTTATGGCAAGCCTCATATTAATTGCCATCTTTGCCGCTGTGATGTATAAAATCGTTGAAAAGCTAGAGAAAAAGTTAATTAAAAATGATTAATTTTACTTTATAAAGAATATCTTACTATAGGAACAGGCGGAGAAAAATAAAGCTCATCTCCGCCTGTTCCATTCAACTCCTTGAGGATAAAGAGTGACTCGAATCATGTTGTTGTTTCTATTATTTTTTTCATACAATATGTTAAGACATCGTCTTTCATAATAAAACTATATTTCTTCTCCTCTTTTATATTTTCGGGTAATTCCTCTAATAATATAGGTCCATATGTTTCGAAGTATGTAGGTTGTTCCTCAAGTTTTTTGATTTCTGCAAAATACACATTTTTTATTACGGTACTTGCTTTCCCATTGACATGATATTGTCCGATATAATCAATCGTTTCAACAATCCCACCAGTTTCTTCTTTCACCTCACGAATGGCAGCTTGTTCAGCTGTTTCACCTTGCTCAACTTTACCTCCCGGAAACTCTAAACCTCTTTCCTTGTGGTTCGTTAACAACCATTCGTTTTTATATTTACAAATAACCCATACATGTTTCGGTTGTTTAGAAAATGGGTGATTCTTAAACGAAAATCGCACTTGATTTTTATAATAATCCGTAAAAATATACATATGTCAGCTACCTTTTTAATCATTTTACACATATTATTGCATCATACTTTTCCTATTTTAACATGAATATTAATTGAAAGACAGAAAATAAAGAGGGTGTCCGATTTTAAACTATCGAAAACACCCTATGGTTGTAAATTAAAGAAATGTACGTTCATTAATGCCCATTGAGTGGATATGAGCTTTTGTTTCCTCATCCCCAAGTTCGTGGATTAATCGAATAGCGGTTAGGAAATGCTGATCATAATTATGATTAGATGAATCTTGATGGTATTGGACAAATGGGATATGAGCACGCCAAAAAGATACCCAGTTTTCATCATCCATTGCATTTAAAATCGCCCTTAGCTGATGCACTTGTTCATCTGTTGCCTGAATAACAAACTGATCATTTCCTTCATGTTTGTTACGTGAAATGTTATGTGTCGCCATATCGATATAGTATGTTTCTTTCGTCAAGACAAACACCTCCTACCCATAATGTGTCACAATGATGGGTAGGACATACAAAGGGTTTTATCTTTTTGTATGAAGCATCGCTTTTAATTGGTGACGCATTATTTTATTCGATGCATTTCGTGGTAACTGATTAATGAAAAGTATTTGTTTCGGCACTTTATAAGGTGCTAAATGTTTATGCGCATAGTCGATTATACATTTCTCTGTCAGTGCTTCTGATTCGCATACAACATATGCAACAGGCACCTCTCCCCACGTATCGTCTTTTCTCCCCACAACTGCTACTTCACGTATATCAGGGATTTGCTCTAACACATGCTCAATCTCAGTCGGATAAACATTTTCTCCACCGGAAATAATTAAATCATTGCGTCGGTCGACTACATATAAAAAACCCTCCGAATCTATGTGGCCAAGGTCACCCGTTTTCAACCAACCTTTATCAAACAGATTTGCATTAGCTGTGTCATTATTATAATAACCGGTTGTTACCATCGGTCCTTTAACATAAATTTCACCGACCCCATCCGTGGTCTTATTATGAATCTTTAGTTGGGCCGATAGAAGTGGTTTTCCAGATGAACCGATTTTTCTTAATGCATCCTTAGCGCTTAAAGTGACGATTTGTGACGATGTTTCAGTCATACCATAAGATTGAAAAACAGGGACTTGTTTTTCTTTCGCTTGTTCCAGCAACACTTCAGGTGCTGGTCCTCCTCCTAATAGCATGCCGCGAAAAGTATCTGGATAACGCTTAACACCTAAATCATCTAATAATCGTTGTAACATCACAGTCACAACGGAAATAATGGTGACTTGTTTTTCGCGGATAGCTTCATTGACCATTGCAGCATTAAACTTTTCCACCAAATAGACAGGCATGCCATAAATCACACTTTTTAAGAAAATAGATAAACCACCGACATGAAAAAAAGGTAATACGGCTAACCATTTATCTGCCTTTGATAAGCCTAGATTCAAGGCTGAGCTGATCGCACTCCACCAATGATTACCGTATGTATGGATAACTCCCTTAGGAAAACCGGTTGTTCCTGATGTATATATAATCGTAAACGGATCACTTAACCTAATTTCCTCCTTTAGAGCTACTCCCGTCTCTATATTTAATCGCTTAACCTCATCAAACGAAAGCGAGTTCTCTATTTGAAGTTGTTTGACTTTATCAATAAAGACATCATGATAGATTAATAATGAGACATTTGCATCATCAATTTGATATTGCAGCTCTGCTGGTGTTAATCGCGTGTTTAACAAAACAACTGTCGCTCCCAGATAACTTAACGCATGAATCGTTATGATCATTCTAGGGTCATTTTTTGAAAGAATAGCTACATGAGCCCCTTCCTGAATACCATATGCTGCTATTTGATAAGCTGTTTGTTGACTCCTTTGTTGTAACTCTGAAAATGTAATATTTATACCATTTTCCATTTCTATCGCAGGCACATGAGATGATATGAAAGCTTGTTGTGTTAACCAATGTGGAATGATGTCATTCATTATACTTACCCCTTTTTTGTGTTAAAAAACCTTTGCACTATAGCAAAGGTTTTTTAATTTGAATTATGGGAAGCGAGGGAACTGACCGAAATCTGGTTTACGTTTTTCTTTAAATGCGTCTCTTCCTTCTTTCGCTTCATCTGTCGTATAGTAAAGTAGTGTCGCGTCTCCACCCATTTGTTGTAAACCTGCAAGACCATCTGTTGCAGCATTGAATGATGCTTTTAAGAAACGCAGCGCTGTTGGTGATTTTTCAAGAATTTCTTCACACCAAGCGATTGTTTCTTTTTCTAATTCTTCATATGGAACGACCTTATTAACCATTCCCATTTCATAGGCTTCTTCTGCATTATATTGACGGCATAAGTACCAAATTTCACGGGCACGTTTTTGGCCAATCATTTCAGCTAATAAACCCGCACCATAACCAGCATCAAAGCTACCTACTTTCGGACCTGTTTGACCAAAAATAGCATTGTCTGCTGCAATCGTTAAATCACAAACAACGTGTAGGACATGTCCACCACCAATCGCGTAACCTGCGACCATTGCAATAACCGGTTTCGGGATCGTACGAATTAAACGTTGTAAATCAAGCACATTCAGGCGTGGAACCTGATCGGAACCGACATATCCACCATGACCGCGAACTGTTTGGTCACCACCTGAACAGAATGCTTTTTCTCCCATACCTGTTAAAATAATGACACCAATTGATGAATCATCTCTTGCATCCGCAAATGCATCAATCATTTCATTTACAGTCAGTGGTGTAAATGCATTACGCTTTTCGGGGCGATTAATCGTTACTTTCGCAATCCCATTATATTTTTCATAAATAATTTCTTCATAGTCTCTTACTTTTTCCCATTGTACTGTCATTAAGAATTCCTCCCTTAATTAAATGGTATATCATTTTCTAGAATGAATGAACTCCAATACTATCTTACCAAACTTTTCAGGTTGTTCCACATGAATCGCATGTCCAGCATTTTCTATCATCTTGAATTGGCTTTGTGGAAATAAATCATCCATCTGTTTATTGATATGAATAAATTTGTTATCTTTCTCGCCAACGAGTAGGAAGACAGGATTGCTGAATAGGTTAAGATGTTCCCACCAACTTGGCTGAGCACCTGTCCCCATATATTTAAGCGAATGAGCCAATTCATTTTCTGTTTGTGATAAACGTTCTTCGCGAATCTTTCTCTGAGTTGATTTAGGTAACGATTTTTGTGTATTAAATAGTGGCATGTTTTCCCAATAGTTAACAAAAGATTCTATTCCATCATTCATAATACGGTTCATCAGTGCTTGATCGTTAGCAACACGGGTTGCACGTTCTTGTTCTGTACGTAATCCCGGTGATGCACTTTCCAATATGAGCGATTTAACTCGTTCAGGGTAAAGCATCGCAAATGATAATGCTGTTCTACCACCCATTGAATAGCCTAGTAGATGGCATGAAATAATCGACAATTTTGCTAGAATCTGCTCAAAATCAGCACAAAAAGTATGCATGGTCCGAGGTGGTGTCTTTGTTTTCCCATGCCCTGGTAAATCGATCACAAGAACTTGAAAGTCTTTTTGAAAATCAGCTATGAAGGGATGCCATGTTGTCGTTCGACTCGTAAATCCATGGAACAAAACGAGTGTCTCCGCATGGTCTTTACCATAAAGCTCGTACCAATATGTTGCATCATTGACTTGAAGATACATGGATTATTTCCACCTCATTTGCAAAATATCATCATGAATCGCTTGCCATTTTTCACGGTGCCATGCACTATTTTCCGTTCGATCTGTTCGAACTTCAATAACAGTCAAACCCGCTCTTTCGTAACTTTCGTTTAATTCTTTTCGAAGTGTTTCAATTGTTTTAGGAACACGGTAAGTACCACCATACATCTGAACAGCATGCTTAAAATCGATATGTAATGGTGTACCGAATAATAATTCAAAATGCTTATTGTCCTGAGATTGTGGTAAAAAGGAGAAAATTCCTCCTCCATTATTATTCATTAAGACAATGGTCATATCAAGTTCATAATGTTTAGCAGCTAACAAACCGTTTAAGTCGTGATAGAAAGATAAATCACCAATTAACAATGTCACACGTCTTCTTGTGGCAGCAGCTCCTATACTACTTGATACAACACCATCTATTCCATTTGCACCACGATTAGCAAGCAATGATATCTGTTTTGAATTGGTCATTAAAAATGTATCGACATCGCGAATAGCCATGCTATTTCCGACAAAAAGAATTGTGCGGTTAGGTAGTTCCTCAATCACCGTTCGTGTAGCATTTCCTTCTGTTAATTGATCGTTTGTATCTGTTTCGAGATACTCTTTGGTAATAGCATTGATCTTCTGCCATTTACTTAACCATGCCATCTCTTCTATCGGTGGTGATACATTCATTATTTGTTGACAAAAAGAGATAGGATCCGAATAAACCATATGTGTTGGATTTCCTACAGGTTCACGATAGCCAGTATATGGTTCAACAATAAATTGTGGAATATCTTTGTTCTCTTTTAAATAAAATAAATAAGCTTTTGAAATGGGCATTGCTCCAAAGCGAATAATAAAATCAGGTTTTAACTCATTGCGAATGGATTGATGACGCAAAAAAGCATCGTACCCTTCAATAATATGCTCCTTACGATGGTTTCCCGTTCGTAATTGCGACAATGGGTCAGCTAAGATTGGCACATGCCAATACGCCGCCAATTGAATAATTACTTCTGCTAAACGTTCATCGGCTTGTGGACCAACAACCAAGATGCCACGCTTCTCCTTAATTTCATGTAAGAGTGAAGTTAATTGGGAATGATTTAACTGTTTCTGCCCATCATAGTACGGTGAAAACGGGAGGTCTATTTCATTTCTTTCTCCCCATAGGTCGTCTAATGTAAAATCAGGTACGAGTGGTTCTCGGAATGGGAAATTCAAATGCACAGGTCCACCGATATCTTGCTTGGCTGTTTGTACAGCACGTGATGCCGCCCGTCTCACATAAATTAACATAGAGTCCGTTGCCTCTGGAAGCGCCATTTCATGAAACCATTTGACATACTCACCGAACATTTTAATTTGCTCGATTGCTTGGGGTGCTCCTACATCACGTAGTTCATGTGGACGGTCAGCTGTTAAAACAATTAAAGGAACACGACTATAATAGGCTTCAACAATCGCTGGAAAGTAATTCGCTGCTGCTGTTCCTGAGGTACAAACAAGTGCAACTGGCCGCTTTGTTTCCTTGGCTAATCCTAAAGCAAAGAAAGCAGCAGAGCGCTCATCAACTAATATCCATTCTTTAATCTCTGAATGCTGTACAAATGTCATCGCAAGTGGAGTTGATCTTGAACCAGGCGAAATGATAACATCTCTTAGGCCACTTGCTACTAGTTCATCAACGAAGTTTCCTACATATCGTGTCAAGATTTCTGTATGTTTCATCGTTGGCCTCCTAAAACATGTAACATCGGTAAGAACTTAATTTTCGTTTCTTCATATTCTGCTTCAACATCAGAATCTTTAACAATCCCACATCCTGCAAATAATGATGCTTCATCATTCTGAATGAGACCAGAACGAATCGCTACGGCGAATTCTCCGTTATTTTGATGATCAATCCAACCAATTGGTGCTCCATACCATCCACGATCTAATGATTCATCATCTCGAATAAATGCTAAAGCTACCTCTTTTGGTGTTCCTCCCAATGCAGGTGTAGGATGGAGCTGTCTGATGATATCAAAAATATGATACTCATGTTTTAATATAGCTGTTACTGGTGTATGAAGATGTTGTAAGTTTTTTAACGGGTAAACAGTTGGGTTATCAGGTATATAGATGTCCTCACAATACGGCTCAATCGCCCGTCGAATCATTTGAACGACAAAATCATGTTCTTCGCGGTTTTTTTTATCGTTTAAGAGCTCATGACGGACTCTTTTGTCCTCTACGTCATTTTCACCGCGTGGTGCTGTCCCTGCTAAACACATCGATTGCAATTTATGTTGTTCAAGTCGCACTAATCGTTCAGGAGTGGCACCTAAAAAACATTCATTACCTTGTTCAAAGGCAAAGACATAACTATTTGGTTGCGTTTCAATCAGTTTTTTTACAACTGGACTCATTTCGCCTGGTGCAGACAATTTCAGACGAAGTTCACGTGCTAACACAATTTTTTCTGCTAAATGATTTTGAATCGAATGTTTCGCCTTTTCGATTGTTTGTTTCCAATATGCTGTATCAATTTCTTTTCGCCTTAATATAGTACCTAATTGTGGAAATTCCCCTAAATCTTGTAATAACCGTTGTTCTTCTTGCTGAATGTTTTGAAGTTGTAAATCGACATGTTCATTGTCTTGAACAATGAGATTAATCGTTAAATAGTAGTCGTTTTTATATTTTACGAAAAGGAATTTAGGCACGCGTAATTGGCTCGCACTAAAATTCTCCCATAATTGGGATGTTTCCTTGCGATCATCAAACGCAATCCCTCCGAATGAGACAAGACCTGTTCCTGGTACAAGATAAGGGTTATGAACAAATGCTTTATCAACGAGTTGAATCCATTCTTCATAAATCGCTTGGTAATCAACTTGTTTTGCAGCTAGTTCTATGAGATTACCGATTCCAACCAGATATAAATAATCGTCATTCCGCTTCCAAAAGAAACGATTCTCATCTTTTCCTAACTCCAGAACGGATAAAGGATTAAAGGCAGGAATCCGTTTTGTATAACTTACTAACTGACGTTTAGTGTGACTACCTTGGCTCAGAACGTCATCTAATAACCAATCTAATGTTATTTCATTATGATCTATCATCTATGTAAGCCTCCAACATAATCGCTATAACATATAAACATTTCACTCTATCTATTTTATGCTCTTTTCCTATGTTTCTCAAGGAATGGACTTTATTTATAGTGAAGCAATAAATGACAGTCCTTAAAACTCATAGAGCGCGTTTCATTGACACAAGTTTATCCTTTATCATAAAATTAAGATGGATAGTTTTGTGCAGGAGGAAAAATCATGCAAACGACGAATAAACAATCGATGAAAAAAGCACTTAATGAAAAGGATGGATTCCATGTATGGTGGCGACTTCTTCGACCACATACATTGACAGCTTCATTTATACCCGTTTTTATCGGGTCAATGGCTGCACTTTTAGAAAAACCGCTACATATCGGCTTGTTTTTAGCCATGCTCATTGCTTCAATCTTAATTCAATCCGCAACAAATATGTTTAATGAGTATTATGATTATGTTCGCGGGCTTGACCATGAAGGTTCAGTCGGTATCGGTGGAACAATCGTTAGAGATGGTGTAGCACCGAAAACGATTTTGAATCTAGCGCTTACCTTTTTCGGTATCGCGATCTTGCTAGGGATTTATATTTCCTATGCTTCAAGCTGGTGGGTTGCTGTCATCGGTGTAATCGGAATGATTATTGGTTATTTATATACTGGTGGTCCCATCCCTATTGCTTACACACCTTTTGGAGAACTTTTTTCTGGGGTATTAATGGGAACAGTCATTATCGGTATTAGCTATTATATTCAAACATTAACAATTACATTAAACGTAATCTATATTTCAATTCCTGTCGCAATCTTTATCGGTGCGATTCTCATGGCAAACAATATACGAGACTTAGATAATGATAAAGAAAGTGGCAGACATACTTTAGCTATTTTACTCGGTCGAAAACAAGCCATCCAATTCCTAGGATTATTATTTCTAATCGCTTATGCTCTAACGGCTATCTTTATTGTAAATGGTATTTTGCCTAGATGGTCAGTCATTACCTTTTTAAGTATGTTTAAAGCTTTTGATGTAATAAATAAATTCCAAGGAAAATCAGAACCGATTGAAATGATGCCTGCAATGGTAGCTACAGGGCAAACGAATACAATCTATGGTTTCCTACTAGGCATATCGTTATTATTAGAGAAACTGATCTAAAAAGAGGGATATCTTTGAACATTGATGATACAGTTATCAAGTTATTAGGCATTGAAATCAAGTCTTCAGATAAAGAAAAAGTACAACTGACCATGCCCGTCGATGAGAGAACGCGTCAACCAGCTGGATTCTTACATGGTGGTGCAAGCGTCTTACTTGCTGAAACAGCTGCCAGTCTGGGCTCATATTTAAATATTGACCCCGAAAAACAACATGTATTCGGTCTCGAGATTAATGCTAATCACATTAAAAGCAAACGTGAAGGCTATGTTATGGCTACAGCCACTCCTCTACATCTAGGACGCTCAACGATGGTTTGGGAGATAAATATTACGGATGAAGATGAACAGTTAATTTGTGTTTCTCGTTGTACAATCGGGGTTGTACCGAGGAAAGTTCGTTTATAATCAACATATATAGGAGAGCCTGCTCCAAGAAAAGGAGCAGGCTCTTTATTTTATGATAAAGCATGTTGTTTTTTCTCAATCCATTGACGCATTTTTAGAAACACAGGAACAAATACGAGTCCGACAATAATACCTTTAAGAATATTGAATGGAAGAATACCAAATAATACAGCAGCACGCTTAACGTGAGCAAGTGCCATGTCCTCCATCCCCATAAACATCGCATAGATCGGTAAAATGACAAGATAATTTAATACACTCATGGCGACTGCCATAATGATTGTACCAGCGACAAGACCAGTCACAATGCTTTTTGTCCCTTTATAACGATGATAGAGAACAGCTACTGGTACGATAAAAAGAACCCCAGCTAAGAAGTTAGCTGTAACACCGACTGGTTCGCCGCCTCCAATTGAAAGATATAATAAGTTTTTTATTCCTTCAACAATCACCCCAGCCATTGGTGAAAAAATCAATGCCGCAATTAAGGCAGGAACCTCACTAAAATCAATTTTTAAATAAGCTGGTAAAAATGGGAGTGGGAAGTTCAGGAAAAATAGTAACAGTGATATTGTTCCCAATATGGATAAAATCGTTAATTTAACTAGTTTTGATGATTTCACATTTGTTTGCATCATCAACTACCTCCTTCATCTATTTATCGATTCACATCTCGTATGATGAAGGATTTAGCCTTGGACAATTTTCCATTCAAAAAACCCTAAAGCCTAATCGGGGCTTTAGGGTAAACATTGTCATAGGAAATGAAGGCACAAACTGCACCTGTTTTGTCTTCAAGCTACTCATCTTCTCCCATCCAGACTTTAACTGTCGGTTCTGGATTCACACCAGATCAGCCACTATTTTAGTGGGTCACGGACTTCGAACATAATTATTCGTTACCGTCGGTCGGGAATTGCACCCTGCCCCGAAGATGGAATCGATATATTATTGTATGATTATAATAACTTAAATGTGCTGAAATAGCAAGTATAGAAGTTTTTACGGGTTTTTCATTCCTTCATTTATGCTAGTTTAGGATACCTTATGATGAAATTGGACAACAATTACCAACAAGAAAAAAATAGGTATAAAAAAAGGCTTCCCATAAACTGCTAGGGAAGCCTTTATGACTGATTGGTTTATTCTACGTTAATGAATAGTTTACCTTCAGCCTTCTTACGTGATTCATTACCAAATGAATCTTTTACCTTAACTTCAATCTGCCCACCATTTGCTTGAACGCCTTTTGGCACAGTCCAGTAACCGACATATTTACCTGGTGATACTTCCATCATCGGTAATTCAACTGGGTTATCTGTAGAAGATAAGTTTGCCAATGGTAAATAAACTGCAAACGTTGCATTTAGATCAGGAGCACTTTCGAATTCTATTTTAATACTATCTCCTGACTCAAGATACTTATCTTCGCTTGGCGTTAAATTAATGATTTCAGGTGCATCATATTGAGCGTATAGTGTAACTGTTTTCGTAGTTGTATTACCAGCTAAGTCAACAGCAACAACTTCAATTTCATTAGCACCATTATCTAGTAAAATACGTTTAGCGAATGTACCGTTATCATTGATCTTCGTCTTCTGACCATTAACGGTTACTGAATCAAGGTTTTCGTCTGCAACACTTCCTTCAACGGTAACTGTTTCACGATTCGTCTTATCATTATTTCTTGGACTATCAATCGACAGTTCTGGGTTAACCGTATCTAAAGTAACTGTTACAGTTTCAGATTCACCCGTTTTTCCACCATTTTGAATAGAAACAGCTTTGAATTCGTTCACACCTTCTGTTAATTCCATATCAAAGCTAAATGTTCCATTCTCACCAATATCAGCGGAACCAACTTCTTCTCCATTATTTAGTAATTGAATCGTTGTTGTCGGTGAAGCTGTTCCTTCAATTGTCATGTTTGCTTCATTAGTTACAAATGATTCGGCAGGTGTTGTAATAACAGGTGTATCTACTTCATATGCCACTCGTGCACGAATCATATAGTTACCCTCATCCGCTGGAGATTTTGACCAATTACCACTAACGTATTGATAGCTTCTTCCAGCATTTGCACTACTTTCATCAGTAGCAAGACCAGGAGCATAAGGATTGTCACGTGTCTGAATGTAGACCATGTAGAAGTCTCCATTTACGATAATATTATGCTCTCTTAGATCAACGACTGTCCATTCACCATTTCTTAATGCCTCTGCATCAATTGGTCCAACTAGTTTCTTACCCGGTTGTCCGTCTGTTCCGGTCGCATCCCACACTTCAACTTGGAATTCTGTTCCACCCGGACTTGGCCAATCTGTCTCCCAGAATCGGAAAACGCCATCTGTTACGATTGCGGAATCTTTTCCTTCTGGTAATGACATTTTCACAGCCCAACCATTTCCAGCATCATAGAATGCACGGGCGTTTTCAGCTGTTCCGTCATCATAGCCAATCTCTCCACCTGGATACGTATAATATGGTTCTAACTCAATATTAAGTTCCATATCCTTATCCAGAGTTACTTCAACTTCCTTGCTATGATAACCTAATGCCATGACCTTCAGTGTATATGTGCCATGATATGCTGTTAAGGAGAATTCCCCACCTTCATTTGTCTCGACTGGTGCAATATTAGCATCCTCTACTAACATAACAGTCGCACCATCAACTATAGCACCTGTAGATTCGTCTGTAACGGTACCTGTTATTACGGATTGTGCAAGCTCCTGTAATACAAAGTGAACAGAGCTTGTCTCATCAGCATTAACAGTAACTGTTTCTTGTTCTGACTGATAACCGTATGCTTCAGCAACAACTGTAAAGTCACCTGCTGAATGAATAAATGAGAATGATCCATCGGCAGGGTTACTTTGTACTGAACGGCCTGTTTCAAGGACACTTACTTTCGCACCTAATGGTAATTGTGATGGTTTAACTTGCTTTTTCTTTTTGACTTGATCCTTAGAAGCTTTTTTATCAGCATTTAAAGCATTTGACTTTTTACCTGTTTGTCCTACCTCAACTAACTGGACATCATCAATATACCAACCATCGCGAACAACACTGAAATCGGAATAAGCTTTAAATCCGATATATACGCGACCACTATAATCAGAAAGATCAATCTCAACGTCTTCCCAATCTGATGTTAGTCCTTGGAACATCTGTAATTCAGTCCAATCTTCCATATCGGTAGAAATGACGACATGTCCATAGTCCCAAGCCCTACCTGTAGAAGACTCCTCAAAATTATGCCAGTTCTTAAACTTTAGAACCGCTCCACCTTCTGGTAAGTCTACCGGTGGCATGACTAAAGTAGCATTCATACTACTTTCATAGTTACCAGATAAATTCGTTGCATATACTTTTTCACCTGATGCTGCACTCTCAGGTCCGGAAGTTGGAACACCCCATTCCCAAGAATCATTGTCGCCAAAAGATGTCCATCCTATTGGTTGCGACTCAAAGTCGTGGAAATAGCCTGTTGAAATTCCCTCAAGTATATCAACTGTATATTCATCACTTTCAACTTCATTATTTCCAAAGTCATTGATTAGCCATTTATAAGTGAGTGTATCACCTTCGACGACATCACCTTTAATCTTGACAGCGTATTCACCATCTCTAAAGTCACCAGACACACGATTCGCTTCAACAGTTGTCCAATCACCTGAGTCAATTTTATAACTTAGCTTCACAGAAGTAACACTTATGTTGTCACGAGCTTGAACAGTTAAATCGACATCCAACTGACTAAATGTTTCATTTATTGGTGTATGTTCAAATGTCGGCTCTTCAGTGTCTTCACCATCAATCGTTACCGTACCTTCGATTGTTCCAACACCGGAAAGAATAGAAGAAACAGCATCGAACGCATTTACAATTCCATGACCGTATCCATTATTCGGTACTTCAGAGTACTCTGAATCCGTTCTTGGATCCGCTGTTGACGTTAAAATTGTTTCCATTTCATCAACAGATATATTTGCATTTACTTGTCTTAATAACGCAGCGACTCCTGATACGGCTGGTCCTGACATTGATGTTCCGTTCCAACCACCTTCATAGCCACTTCCTGGAACAGATGATCGAATATTCACGCCAGGTGCTGAAATGTCCGGCTTGATCTCATCGTATGGAGATGGTCCGCGTAATGAGAAGTTTGCAATCATATCATTACTATCAGTTGCACCTGTTGCAAAAGATTCAGGGTAGTTTGCTGGAACTGCAATTGACCCAGGTCCACCTGGATTACCAATTCTCGTATTTCCAGCTGAAAATTCTGGGAAGATTTCACTTGCTCTCCAAGCACGAACAGCATCACGATACCATTCGTCCAGCCCAGGGCCACCACCCCAAGAGTTATTAACAACGTCTGGAGCCAAATCAACCCGCCCACCAGGGGCTAAAATCCACTCGGCACCATTTAATAAAATAGAATCGCTCGTGCTCCCTCCACCATCAAACACTTTTACAGCGATCCATTCTGCACCTGGTGCAACACCAATCTGGTTCGAACCATCTGGCTCACTTCCTACCATTGTTCCTGTTACGTGTGTTCCATGACCATTATCATCGTATGAAGCTTCTCTCCCCGCAGCCGTTGCATCAAGGAAGCTGAATTGATGGTCAACTTCACCTGTAGCAGAATCATATCCACGATACTTTTCTTTCAATGCAGGATGATCCCACTGGACACCCGTATCCAGACTTGCAACAACCGTTCCTGTTCCGTCCACTCCTAGATTCCAAGTTTCAGGAGCTTTAACACGTTCAATATTCCACTCCACATTTTCTAGTTTTGCAGTGGGTGCTTTTTCGTTCGTTTTTGTTGCAGCGTGTAATTGTCTTTTCTCATCTGGAAGAATCTTTTCGACTTCATGAAATGCAGCGATTTTCTCAGCAATTTCCTTAGTTGCAGTGACCGCCATTCCGTTCACAATAAAATATGAATGAAAATCTTTAACGGATCCTTCATTCATTTGTTCTTCTAAAAACGCCTTCACATCCTGTTGTGATTCATGTGAAGTTGCTTTTAGTTCTGAAACAACAGCTGAACGTTGCATAAATAGAGAACGATTTGCACTTAAATTTGCTTTTTGTGCTTGTTTTTTAGCTGTTTTTGCTACTTTATCTACATTTGCTGTTTCTTTAAATTTAACCATGAAGCGCACATATTCATCATCTTTAAACTCATCGAGTAACTTTTTACTCAATTTGTTTTTCGTAAGCTGTTTTGAATCATTGACTGACTCATGTAACTTACCACTGTTTTTTACGTCTTGTGTATGTGCACTGATTGTTGGTGCAAAAAGTGAAAACACCATGAACAAGGATGCGACTATACTGAAAAACCTTGCCTTTTGACGCCTTTTCAAAATAAATTCCTCCTCTTAATTGATTTTAACCCCTTGAACTCTTTGAAAAACCAAATCTCCCTCCCCGTTTTTTTACTCTTTCAAATAGTGAATCTAGTTGACATCTACTACTATAGCGAATGCCCGCTTAAAATATTGTCGAAATTTGTAGAAAAAATCTACTATTAATAAATTGAGCGTAAAGTCATAGTTTTTTTATTTTTTTATTTAAGTCTAAAGAACTAATTTCATTTTATGATTTATAAATCTTATTTGCTTAATACTAGTAAACATAAGGGTTTCTTAACATTTAGATGATAAGTCCTATATGACTTTTATGCTCTATTAAATGTTTAAAATGAATATTTTTCTCTAAGTAGATGAATAGATTGAAGGAAAATTTTCATGACCACCTGAGGAAACATCGAAAAAGTGGATTAATTTAAGTTCTTCGTGAGTCGAAATATCTATTTTTAAAAACGGTATGGCTGAATAGTTCTATAAAAAAAGCTATCCTACAGTTCGTAGGATAGCCTCATGTTCAATCATCAAGCGGATTTAAATTTTCCGTTCCGTCTAATTGATGAATCATTTCAGTTAATAATTTAATTTCATCTTCAATATCTTTAAAGCTTGCTGTTTCAACAGGTGAATGCATGTAACGAAGTGGTAAAGATACGAGTGCTACAGGTACTCCTTTTCCAGTTAGTCGCATCCGATCTGCATCTGTTCCAGTCATTCGCGGTGTCAGTTCATACTGCAGATTCATTTGTAACTTCTCAGCTGTTTCTTCTAGTAGCTGATTTATTTTAATATTAATTGGTGCACCTTTTGCTAATACAGGCCCATGTTCTAATTTAACGTCGCCATATTTATTTTTGTTAACAGTTGGATAATCTGTAGCAAATGTTACGTCACAAGCAATGGCCATGGTAGGCTCAATGCCACTCGCTGCAAAATAGGCACCACCCATATTCGTCTCTTCATTCACTGTTGAAACACTATATACTCCAACTTGGCAACCTGCTTCTTTTAAACGTTTCAACACTTCTGCAACGATAAATGCCCCTGTTCGATTATCTAATCCTCTTCCGGAAAGAAAACGGTCCATTAATATTTCTGGGTCTCTTTTATAGACGACATAATCGCCAATATTAACATATTCTAGTGCCTCTTTTTGTGAACGGAAACCACAATCGATAAATAACTCTTCTACTCCAAAAGCATCTTTTATGCCACCATGATGTTGCGCATTAACACCGATGACACCTGTAATCGATTGTGATTTACCTAGTACTGTTACACGCATCCCGACAGCCGCTTTTATGTTAACGCCACCTACTTTGTCAAAAAACAAATAACCATTCTCATCAATTCGATTAACCATTAAAGCAATTTCATCTGCATGACCAGCTAATAAGACTTTAAACTTAGCATCTGGGTTTAATATGGCTATCACATTCCCAGCATAATCTGTTCTAACTTCATCAGCGAATTGCTTGACATAATCCCGCCATTTCTTTTGAATGGCCATTTCCTGTCCAGACGGTGATGTCGTCTTTAATAATTCCAATAAAAACTCCTGATTCATTTTCTTCTCCCCTTTCCATCTTTTTATCATATCAAAAGATAAAGCATTTTTGTTTACGTCGTCTCATATTAAACGTAAACTTTCAAGTAGTATATTACAAAAGGGGGCTTTATTCATGGATTTAAATAAGTGGTATAACAAAGGGATTCCAGTAGAAGAGTATATTCGATCGATGGAGAAACATAAGGAACAGCTTCTTCATGTTTACAATCACTTCAAATTACCTGATAAACGTCAAACATTAAAGGAAATTGAGGAAAAAAAGTTACGTGTTATTGTCTTAACAGAAGATTGGTGTGGAGATGCGATGTTAAATTTACCAATCTTACTCCATATTGCAAAAGAGATTAATATGGACGTACGCATCTTATATCGTGATGACAACCTAGAATTAATGGATCAATATTTAACGAATGGTAAATCAAGGTCAATCCCTATTTTTATATTTATTGATGAAGATGGAAATGAAGTGGCGAAATGGGGACCGCGAGCAGAAGCCGTTCAGCAGTTTGTTGACGAAACCTTAACTGCTCTGCCACCAAAAGATGCTGCCAATTATGAGCAAGAATTCAAAAAGGCAATCCAACTAATGACCACCTCTTACCATCAAAATAAACAATTTTGGAGTGATGTATTCGACAGTATAATCGCAACATTAAAATAATATTAAAATATATTTGCGATTTTTAAAAGATGTTTTGCCAGGAGCAATACTTTATGTTAGAATTTAAAAATGTGCAAATATAAGGAGCTGTTACTATGAATGAAAGACATCTAGAAGTAGGACAAGTTTTACAAGGAAAAGTAACTGGTGTACAACCGTACGGTGCATTTGTTGCGATAACTGATAAGGTCCAAGGACTTGTCCACATCTCAGAAATTACCCATGGGTATGTTAAAGATATTAATGACCATCTAGCCGTGGATGACGAAGTTAAGGTTAAAATCATCGACCTGGATGATGAAAGTGGAAAAGTTTCTCTCTCTATTCGTGCTACTGAAGAACCACCAAAAAAACAACCAAAACAAAATCAGTCGCAAATTATTTCTAAACAGGATAGTCCAAGTGAAGGTTTCAATACATTAAAGTATAAACTACAAGATTGGATTAAACAAACAGAAGAGAGAAAACAAACATATAAAAATTAACGTACCTAAAATAACTTCTTTTTTCTACATTAAGACAGAAAAGAGAAGTTTTTTTAAGGTTTCAAACCTCGCTTGATTTTATTAATTTTCTTAGATACAGTTAAAGTAATTCATGCTTAATTTTCAAATCCTAGGAGGCATAATCATGGCACAGATTCATTTCTCTTATAAGAGAGCAAGTGATTTTATAAAACAACATGAAATCGATTATTTAGAAGAAGCCGTTCAAACGGCTCATGAAGCATTACATCAAAAAACGGGACAAGGAAACGATTTTCTCGGATGGATTGACTTACCAAAGGATTATGATAAAGAAGAGTTCGCACGAATTCAGGCTAGTGCTAATAAAATCCGCAATAACTCTGATATTTTACTCGTCATTGGCATTGGTGGGTCTTATCTTGGAGCACGCGCAGCGATTGAAATGCTGAATCACTCTTTTCAAAATCTACTTCCGAAAGAAAAACGGGAAGCACCACAGGTCATATTCGTTGGCCATCATTTAAGCTCAACTTACATAAAAGAGTTATTCGATGTCATTGATGGTAAAGATATTTCCGTCAATATCATTTCCAAAAGCGGAACAACAACAGAACCTGCTATCGCCTTTCGCATTTTTAAAAAGTATCTGGAAGAAAAATACGGTAAGGAAGAAGCTAAAAATCGTATTTTCGCTACAACGGATCGAGAAAAAGGTGCTTTAAAAACAGTTGCCGTTCAAGAAGGATACGAAACATTCGTTATTCCTGATGATGTTGGTGGGCGCTATTCTGTATTAACAGCTGTCGGATTATTACCTATTGCTGTAAGTGGTATTTCCATTGAAGAAATGATGGAAGGAGCTGCTGCAGCACGACAAAGCTATTCAGAACCATCTTTAGCTAAAAACGAAGCGTATCAGTATGCTGCTGTAAGGAATATTTTATACAATAAAGGCAAAACAATTGAAATGCTCGTTAATTATGAACCACATCTACACTATTTCGCTGAATGGTGGAAACAGTTATTCGGTGAAAGTGAAGGTAAAGATCAAAAAGGAATATTCCCTACATCTGCCCATTTTACAACTGATTTACATTCTTTAGGCCAATATATCCAAGAAGGTCGTCGTGATTTATTTGAAACCGTATTACACGTGAACAAGCCGAAACATGATGTCACTGTTCCAAGTGATGAACAAGATCTAGACGGCCTTAATTACCTCGCTGGTAAAACAATTCATGACATTAATCATAAAGCATATGAAGGGACACTTCTGGCACATACAGATGGGAATGTACCGAATTTAGTTGTGGAAATTTCCGAACTAACACCATATACATTTGGTTACCTCGTCTATTTCTTTGAAAAGGCATGTGCTATGAGTGGCTATTTACTCGGGGTAAACCCATTTGATCAACCTGGTGTTGAAGCATATAAGAAAAACATGTTCGCTCTACTCGGTAAACCAGGATTTGAGGCTGAAAAAGCAAAACTTGAAAAAAGAATATCAAAATAAATGTTTTTGTAAAAAAATGTTTACTAATTTTATTATTGGGTAAAATATAAATGTAAGACTTTCTCGTATTCCCCCTGTAAGCAAGGCGTTAGAGACGCTTTGCTTTTTTTTATAACTTTTATTCTAATACATCCAATTGTTTGACAAAATAAGATATAATAATAATAGAATCATTCAATTCAAAGGGGGAATTTACATGACACAATTCAACACAATTCATCAACGTAAAAATACGAAATCCATTAAATGGGACGCTTTACAAGATATCTTCCAAGCAGATGATATTCTTCCTATGTGGGTAGCTGATATGGACTTTTCCGCACCACAGCCTGTTTTAGATACATTAAGTAAGCGGATACAACACGGTATTTTCGGTTATACAATGATAGATCAAGAAGTGAAGGAATCAATTGTGAATTGGTTAGAAAGACGTCACCAATGGGGAATTCAGACGGATTGGCTTACCTTCAGTCCTGGCGTTGTGACAAGTTTACATATGGCTGTTCAAGCATTGACTAATCCTAAAGATAAAGTGCTTATTCAAACACCAGTCTATACTCCTTTTTATCAAGTGATTGAAAGTCATGACCGGGAAATTGTAAAAAATCCACTTATTTATGAAAACGGTACTTATCATATTGACTTTGTCGATTTAGATGAGAAGTTAAAAGAAGCTAAGGCATTTATTCTATGCTCACCTCATAACCCGGTCGGTCGTGTGTGGCGTCAGGATGAATTGATAAAAATAGCAACACTTTGTGAAAAGCATGATGTTTTATTATTTTCGGATGAGATTCACGCCGACTTAATTTATCCGAATCATAAACATATCCCGATTGCTTCCTTATCAAAAGAGATGTCCATGCGAACGATTACGTGTATGTCACCTTCTAAAACATTTAACCTAGCTGGCTTACAAGCTTCTTATATTGTCACCGAAAACCCATCATTAAAAGAAAAAATCGATGCATCATTTCAAAAACAAGGACTTTCTTTATTAAATACGATGGGTACATTAGCGATGGAAGCAGCTTATTCACACGGGGAAGCCTGGCTTGATGAACTAAGGAACGTCTTAACCGAGCATGTTCATTACGTCATCGAAACATTAGAAGCAGAAACAGATTTACGAGTCATTCGCCCTGAAGGAACCTACCTAGTATGGGTTGACTGCCAATCCCTTGGGTTGAAAGGAGAGGCTTTACAGCAATTTATGATAGAAAAAGCTAAAGTCGGATTAAATGCAGGTTTTGGTTACGGTATTGAAGGTGAACAATTCATGCGTATTAACATTGCCTGTCCTAGGGAAACTCTGGAAGAAGGTATGAAACGCATTGTAGCAGCTGTCCAGTCACGTTAACCTGTTCTTTTAAGCGAAGCAAATCAGCTAACGATTTGTTTCGCTTTATTCATCTTTCTTCTCGGTCTTCCCTTCTTCGGTCGGGTCAGATGGTGACTCCCCTGGTGATTGGTGTTTAGGATGGATAATTTTTCCACAAACAAGTCTCGCCCCTGATTCACCGCTTGGCTGTGTCATGCCATCGTCTTCTCCTTCAGTAATTATTAATGATGTACCTTCACCCTTTAACAACGATGTTTTTCCTTCTTTTAACGTGGCACCACTTAGTGTGACCTCCGTATCAATCAAACCAGATCCGTCTGCCTCAACATTAGGTAAATCACCAAGATGAGAACCATCGGGATGTAATAAACCATGCTTCTTTCCTTCTGGATTTAAATGATTTCCCGCTGATTTAAAGTCGGGACCATCACACTTTGGAAATTCATGAATATGTATCCCATGGAAACCAGGTGTAAAGCCTTCTACCTTCAGTTTAATTAGAACGCCTTCTTCACCTTCTGATAACATCACTTTGCCCATATAATCACCAGAAGCATTGTACATATCAACATCTATTGACGATATTGAGGGTGAGCAAGCAGTAAGAAAACCAATTACAAATAAAACGATGAAACGCATAGTAAGCTCCCTTTCATCTGTTTTATTTTAGTTTCACCTAAAAATAAAAAATGATTCCAAGATGGAATCATTTTTTTGAAGTTTGTTCATCTTTTTCAATAGTGACTCGCATATATTGTTCATCAAAATCTTTTTCTTCTTTTCGTGATTTTTTAATAAAATAGAGTGTCGTCACAATGGCACCGATTAAAAAAACAACGAATGTAATAATAGCTGGAATGTACTCCGACTTATCATTAGGAAAGTAAAGAAATTCCATCATTGCTAAATCACTTCCTTCTAAATTGATTATATCAAAATAACAACTGCTTTTCACTCGATTATTATCATGATTTTTGCCACAATGGATAAGGGAGGTTGATATGATGGCATCATTTCAGACTGGTGATTTCGTCCGTGCACATTATAACTCAGGTACTTATATCGGTAAAATTGTTGAAGACCGTGGCGATCGTTACCTTATTGAGGTACTAGCTGTACACAAACATCCAATGCAAGGTGATATTCATAATCCGTTCCAAGTGGATGATGTATTTTTCCATGAACGAAAAGCACTCGCCTATCGCGAAAAGGCGAACATTAAAAAGCCTGCGGTCCATGCTTTTTCGGAAGAAGTACCAAACTATGGCGAATCATTAAAACAAGCGGTAAAAATGATTAAGGAAAAATTAATGAAGGAAGACACGGCATATAATAAAAAGGCATTAAAAAATATTGAAAGCCTTGAAAAAAATTATTATCATATTTACTACTAATGCAAAAGCTAGAGGCAAAGGCCTCTAGCTTCATTTTCCTAAATGCTCTTTAATAACTTCTTCGATTCCCTTGATTGCCTCTTCCTCATCTGAACCATTCGCAATCACTTTAATGTCGGAACCTTTTGGAATACCTAAAGACATAACGCCCATAATTGATTTAAGATTAACCTTTTTATCTTTATACTCGATTTCCAATTCAGATTCATATTGGCCTGCTTTGTTAACAAGTAATGTAGCTGGGCGTGCATGGACACCTGTTTCAGCTGTAATATGAAATGTTTGTTCTTTCATCCCTATAACTTCCTTTCTTAAAATCATCTATTTTGATTACGATTATTTTTATATGTATTCAATCGCATAACTTTATTATATACTATCTGACACATGAAATTAACCATCATAAGTGACTTTTTATTAAAGATTAATTTTTTGTGGAATATACTTTGTTTTCCCTGCAAACTATGATAACGTTTTACTTGAGATAAAGAAGATTAAGGAGGCAGGCAAATGAGTGTACATATTGGTGCAAACCAAGGTGAAATCGCTGATAAAATCTTATTACCAGGGGATCCACTTCGAGCAAAATATATTGCTGAAACTTATTTAGAGAATATTAAACAATATAACGATGTTAGAGGCATGCTTGGATTTACCGGAACGTATAAGGGTGAGCGCGTTTCTGTCCAAGGAACAGGGATGGGCGTCCCTTCCATTTCTATTTACGTTAACGAATTGATTCAGAGCTATGACGTTAAAAAGCTTATGCGTGTCGGAACATGTGGTGCAATTAAAGAAAACATACAAGTAAGGGATGTCATTCTTGCACAAGGCGCAACAACCGATTCCCAAGTAAACAAACTCATTTTTAATGGTGTTGATTACGCACCGCTTGCAAATTTTGATTTATTAAAAAACGCTTATGATACAACAAAAGAAAAAGGACTAAATGTCCAAGTTGGTAATGTCTTCACAAGCGATTCTTTCTATCGTGATAACGCGAAAGAATTAAACGAACTGTTAGCGACATACAATGTGTTAGCAGTTGAAATGGAAACATCTGCCCTTTATACACTAGCAGCGAAATTTAATCGTCAAGCATTATCCATTTTAACGGTTTCAGATCATATCATTACAGGAGAAGAGACAACAGCGGAAGAGAGACAAACATCCTTCCATGATATGATGGAAATTGCTCTAGAAACAATCATTAAATAGTTGGAGGCTAGCTAAAAATCCTCTAAATGAAACAGCGGAGAAAACATTTCAGTTTTCTCCGCTGTTTCTTATAGAATGCGATATCTTAGCTTTTTTTTGTCACACACGAGGATGCATTGACGATTCAATGCATTGCCTCATCATGAGTTTTCGCCGCAGGAGGCTACGTTGAAGCTCCAATGCGTTGTCTCATCATGAGTTTTCATCGCGAGAGGCTATGTTGACGCTCCAATGCGTTCTCTCAGCGTGAATTTTCATCTCGAGTGGCTATGTTGAAGCTCCAATGCGTTGTCTCAGCGTGAATTTTCGCCGCGAGAGGCTATGTTAAAGCTTCAATGCGTTCTCTCATCATGAGTTTTCATCTCGAGAGGCTACGTTAACGCTCCAATGCGTTCTCTCATCATGAGTTTTCATCTCGAGAGGCTACGTTAACGCTCCAATGCGTTCTCTTGCTACGATTCCTCTTCGTAAGAGATCGTGTTAACAGATAATAGAAAAGGCAATAAGACATCCCTTGTTTGAATTCTTTCTAGCATATATACATCAATCTATTTTTTAATCATTTGCTCTCTAAAAACTTGTAATGCCTCATTTTCATTTAATACTTTCAAATCAGCTTCTGACAATGTTCCGTCACCCTGCTGAATAATGTATACGTCGATTTCACGCTTACCCCATTGGCTATACACATCTTCTACTGTCTCATAGTATAAATCAATTTTATTTCCTTTAATGGCTCCACCCTTATCAGCCACGACTCCATATCCATAATCAGGAATGTACATAATCGTTCCTATCGGATAGATTGATAAGTCAGCAGCAATCGTAGAATATAAATCTCGCTTGACTTTAACTCCGGAGAATGTAATACCATACCCCGGATGGCCTGGATTTTTACCAGTTGATTCATAGCCCGCTGTATAGCCCGTAGCAACGACGGAAGCTTTCGGGTACTGCGACATTTTCATCACTTCTTCTAATGTTTCAGGTCCGACAATTTCCTCACTAGAAATATAACGTGTATGTGCATTAAGTTTTTTTAACGCTTTTGGCTGTAAGGATACCTCTCTTTCATCTACATTAAAAACATGTGCACCATTACTAATGAATGAATAAAGCTCTGACATAGTCACATTTGATATACTACTAAATGTCGTTACTAATGCATAGACAAAGAGAATACTTAAACCTAACCATTTAAAAAAGTTGCTCATTTTCAATGTCAACACCCTTTCAGAATGTCAGCATGTCCAATTCAGCAACTTTTATTCATCATAGCTATATTTTTATTAAAACATCTGATAACCACTTTTTCTTAACAGCTTAATCACAATGCCAGATACAATCGTTCCTAAAAAACCAGCGAGAAACGTCACATAATCCATGAGATATAAATTTGTCAATTTGTCATATGTATGTGCGAATGCTTCTGAAGGTGCTGTAAAATACCGTGTCGTTGGTATACCATCAAGCATCATAACCATAATGACAGGATAAAGAATACTCATCAGCCATGTACGACGAAGCAACATATTTAGTATAAAAGCAATACCAAAGAAGATGACAAAATATAGTAATACTGCAACAATCAATTGTATCAACGTTCTATTCCCCTTCAATTTAAGTTCTCTTTTACAACGTTCATTTTATACTATACAAACAAAAAATGAAAGATAATGCATTTAAGTCCCAATACGAAGCCGCTTCATTTCCCTATTTTTTTTAATTTATGATACGATAATAATGATTTCATTCTTAAATATATTCCTTTCCTTCCGTCCCTAAGGAAAGTCACACAAGAAAACAAACAAGCATTTATGCTTAAATGTACGAATAGGAGGAAACACGTTGTCAAACAAGGTTTATGATATAACCATTATCGGAGCTGGTCCAGCTGGTTTATTTACAGCTTTTTACGGCGGAATGCGGCAGGCCAGTGTTAAAATAATTGAAAGTTTACCACATATCGGTGGGCAACTAACGGCACTCTATCCAGAAAAATATATTTACGATGTCCCGGCCTATCCGAAGATTCGTGCTCAAGATTTAATTGACCAGCTTGAAGAACAGCTTAAACTGTTCGACCCGACAATCGTCTTAGGACAATCGATTGAAACGGTCGAACGTTTAGAAGATGATACATTTAAATTAACATCTCACACTGGTGAATCACACTACACTAAGACCATAATCATCACAGCTGGAAACGGTGCTTTCCAACCACGTCGCTTAAACATCGGTGATAGTGAAGGATTTGAAGGTGTCAATTTACATTATTATGTTAAAGATATGAATCAATTCAAAGATAAAGAAATTGTCCTCCTCGGTGGTGGAGATTCTGCTGTAGACTGGGCACTTATGCTTGAACCAATCGCTAAAAAAGTGACACTTGTTCACAGACGTGATCAATTTAGAGCACATGAGCATAGTGTCGAACAGTTAAAACAATCATCTGTTGATATATTAACACCTTTTGCAGCTAAGGATATCATTGGGTCTAATAAGATTGAAAAGATTGTTTTACAAGAAGTGAGAGGCGAACGGGAGATTGAACTTCCTGTTGACGATGTTCTTTGTAATTACGGATTCGTCTCAAGTTTGGGGCCAATTAAAGATTGGGGCTTAGAAATCGAACGTAATAGCATCGTTGTTAATACGAAAATGGAAACAAATATTCCAGGTATTTATGCAGCCGGAGATATTACCACCTTCCCTGGAAAAGTAAAATTAATTGCAACAGGGTTTGGTGAAGGTCCAACTGCAGTCAATAATGCGATGCAATATATTAATCCTAAAGCGCGAATACAACCAAGGCATTCAACGAGTATGTTTTAAACGAAGGAAAATTTAGCCTTGCGTCCAGATTGATACATCATATTTCACTGAAACGAACAACAGTATTTAGAAGTATCGTTTAGTATAATTTAGTATAAAAAGAAAGCAACTTAATAATGACTTAAAAACAAATCATTCCTTTTTCTAATATGTTCCCTTTAAGGCAGACAGATTAAAAAATCAAACTTCTGTTTTCCTTAAGGGGATTTTTTTATATACAATTGGGGAACACTCAAAGGCAATTGATGAATATATTTACTTTCTGTGAAAGATATCTAGAAAGACTAAACGGCCTTAGCCCTATTGAATTAAAGCCGCCTAAACCTTTTTATAATTTCTGCTGTCTACTTTCCAGAGATCAGTTCACTCTCTAATGCGAGGGTGTTTTGGCTATCTTTACTAACGATGTGTACCATTAAACACTTCAAGACGCGTTAATCTCAGATAATGCCATTGACTTATATACATTTGAACACTTCAAGAATATAAAACCTTAGCATATGGCCAATGATACTCCATAATAATTATTAATATATTTACTTTTATCATTATCATGAAAATGTTGTCAAAAAAGAAAAGCGGCCTAGCTCACTTTAATACAGAGCTAAAGCCGGTTAAGTTATTCATTATTCTTTCCACTGTCTACTTGACAGAGTCAATTTGTCCGTGATTTTTTTTTATTATTTGTTATAAAATATATTTTATTTTCTATTACACAGATTTAGCATGATTCAGGTGTGCCTTCATATTCCTTAGCACGGAATGAAGAACCACAGCCACATGAGACGATTGCATTCGGATTATCGATCGTAAATCCGCCGCCCATCATGTTTTGTTTATAATCAATTGTTGTTCCTTCAATAATTGGAATATCTTGTTTAAAAATAACGACTGAAATGCCGTTTATTTCTTCTACATGATCTAGTTCTTCATTCACGTTCTCCTCGAAACCAAGAGAGTAAGAAAGACCACTGCAGCCACCACCTTGGATTCCAAAACGAAAGTGAACAGAGCTCTCCTCTTCTTTCATCATTTCTTTGATCTGTAGGCTCGCTTGATCAGTTAGTGTTATGACCATTTCACTGCCTCCTTATTTAACACTCATATATTATAACTCACTATCAATTATACAAATCCATTGAATGACCTTCAAATATTACACTTCGCTAAGACTGTAATGCCACACCGTGTTTATCCAAAGCCGCATAGATTGTTTTTAACCGTGGAATCCCCTCTGCTACAAGTTCATCATTAACCATAACAATTGGATAAAATAAATCTTCATCAAAAATACGCTGTACAAATTGCTCATGCTTTTCTTCGGCTGGTGGTGAATCAATATCAATATATTCGTAAGAAATATGATCATCAATATATTTCCTACCAATGGCTGCTTGTAACCATTCATACGTATCTTTTGACCCAGGGGCACCGACACAACTAGCACAAATTTGTTTAGCACCATAAACCGTGATTATTATTGACTCTTTTGACATATATAAACCCTCCCGTTTCATTGTTTATGATTTACCGATTACTTTTATTTTACAAAACCGCTAATAACAGATAAAATAATAGTAACTGAGAATGATTCTTAAGTAAAGTTGTTGAATTAGATTTTTTTCATAAATCATCATATAATATGACATAGGAAAGGGGAATGCATGATGCGTGAACAAGTACAAGAAGTATTAAATAAACTACGTCCTTTTTTATTGCGTGACGGCGGTGATGTTCAACTTGTCGATGTCGATGAAGATGGGATTGTCCAACTTCGACTAATGGGTGCATGTGGCAATTGCCCGAGCTCAACCATCACATTAAAAGCAGGAATCGAACGGGCCCTTATGGCAGAAGTACCTGGTGTAACTGAAATAGAGCAAGTTTTTTAATGATACAGTAATGAAAGTGGCTATCTAAAAGCCCTTCGATGCATGAATAACAAGCGACAAAAAGCATGCACTTAGTCGCTTGTTATTTTTTTTGCTCCTTTTTTAAAAGCTTTTCGAACCAAGATCTATAAGTATTAACATTAGTTAGCGCTCGATACTGTCTATTCGAAAGGGTCTACACCACAATAATAGCTTTATCTGCTCCTGTCAAGATCGTAAGAAGGTGCCAAAAGTCAAACAAGACTTATTGGCACTTCTTTACTTATTTCTTAGTAACAGGTGTCAATGCGCCGTCACCATAAAAGAAACCTTCAAAGTTATCCATGCATAATTGAATCATCTTTGATCGTGTTTCATAACTTGCTGAACCGATGTGTGGGAGACAGACAACATTTTCTAAAGTAAATAATGGATGATCCGCCGTAATCGGCTCGGACTCAAACACATCTAATCCGGCAGCACGAATTTCTCCTGTTGTTAAAGCTTCAATCAAATCTTGCTCATTAACAACTGCACCACGGGATACATTAATAAAAATAGCTTCTTGTTTCATCCTTTGGAAAGCTTCTGCATCAAATAATTGTTCCGTTTCATCGGTCAAAGGGACGAGTGAAACGACATAATCCGCTTCCCGAAGCAATGTGTCAAAGTCGACATATTTCGCACCTAATTCTTTTTCTAATGACTCATTACGCGAGCGGTTATGATATAAAATCGGCATGTCGAACCCTTTTGCTCTTCTAGCAACAGCCCCGCCGATTCGTCCCATCCCAACGATTCCAATCGTCTTCTTGTAAATATCTGTCCCTGCTAAGAAGAATGGTGACCAATCACGCCATTTGTTTTTTCGAATGACATGGTGTGCTTCGATTAAACGTCTACCTGTCGCCATTAATAATGCGAATGTCAAATCAGCAGTTGTTTCAGTTAAAATATCAGGTGTGTTTGTAACCGTCTTTCCTAATCCTTCTGCTGCTTGAATATCGATATTATCATATCCGACAGCAAGATTAGCAACCATTTTTAGTTGGGGATTTGCCTCTAAAAATTCGGCATCAATTTTATCTGATAACATACATAGTAAACCATCTGCCTGTTTTGCTTCTTTTAGTAAAATATCATTTGGCACGGGCGTTTCTTCATGTTTCCATGTACGAATCTGAAAGCGCTCTCTATATGGTTTTAATAATGATTCAGGTAATTTTCGGGTAATATAAACGGTCGGTGTTGACATTTTACTTCTCTCCTTTGTCATATGTAGTCTATTTCACTATACCATATGAGTATTTAAATCTTCAGTATTTATACTTTATACAATGACATACCTTTCTTTGAATAACTTAATATGGTATCTTGGGATTATTAATACATTTTCAAAACGACCGAGGTGAGAAGAAATGAATGATGAACAAAAAACCCAAAGTAACCTTGAAATTAAAGCAAGACAATTATTAAAAGAACGTGGTGTAACCATTCAACATATTGCTGAACTCGTCTACTATCTCCAGTCAAGTTATCATGATGATTTAACGATGGAGATGTGTTTAGAAAATGTCGATAGAGTACTAACTAAACGTGAGGTACAGAATGCTATATTAACAGGTATTCAACTCGATAAATTAGCCGAACAAAATAAATTAGAACAGCCCCTGCAAAATATCATTCGCACAGATGAAGGTTTATATGGGGTGGATGAAATTATCGCTTTTTCAATCGTTAATGTGTACGGCTCGATTGGATTTACGAATTACGGATATATCGATAAACAGAAACCTGGTATTTTAAAACAGTTAAATGATCCATCGACTGGCGAATGCCATACATTCTTAGATGATATCGTAGGTGCAATTGCTGCTGCAGCATCTAGTCGATTAGCACATTCATTTGAAAGTAATAAATAAGAAATAAGCAGACCATCAATCATTGGTGGTCTGCTTACATCACTATATATATGGAATCCACTCTTTAAGCGATTTCACGTAATGGGTTGGCTTTGTTGCTAGCGTTTCATATGTTTCAAATGGGGTAACCCCCGTAAACACCATTAATGTATCAATACCTGCATTTAAACCTGCTTTAATATCTGTCTCATAATTATCACCAATAACTAATGTGTCTTTATGATTTGTGCCAACTAATTTTAATGCTTCTTTAACGATGATCTCCTCAGGCTTTCCAATAAACGTTGGTTTCTTCCCTGTAGCGACTGTTAAAACAGACGTTAACGACCCATTCCCTGGGAGCAATCCCCTCTCACTCGGAATGGCTACATCACTATTTGTTGAAACAAATTCCGCTCCACGGTTAAGCGCAAGGCTGCCGATCGCCAATTTTTCATATGTGATAGAGCGATCTAAACCAACAACAACGAAATCACAATTCTCATCGTCGACTAATTGTAGGCCTTCTTTTTTAATGGCGTCACGTAAACCTTCTTCACCAATGACATAACAACGCGCATGAGGTTTTTTACTTTTAATATATGTTGCAGTCGCCATACTCGTTGTACAAATGTTTTGTGTTGTAGCATGAATACCCATACATGTTAACTTATGAGCAACTTGCTCAAGTGTCATGGTTGAATTATTCGTTAAAAAAACATAAGAAAGGTCATTTTCGATTAACGTTTGAATAAATGGAATGGCAGCATCAATGACTTCGTTCCCTCGATACATTGTTCCATCTAAATCAATAATATATCCTTTATACTGTTTCACTTCTCGTCATCCCTTTATACAATCATCATTTGTTTTTAGTAGGAGGCTTGATCACCCATTTGCAATAGTGGTCACCTCTCGTAATCATCGCTGGTGTTTCAACCTGACTACCCGGAAATAAATCCTCATACATTTTTTTCTCATGTCGACACATCTCATGATAATCACATGCTACATTAGCGATTGGACAATGATAATACGTCATCACATACTCACCAGACGCTTTATTTTCTAATTCGACCATATATCCCCGTTTATTTTGAATTTGTGCAATTTCTTTTATACGTTTTTCCAAATCAATATCATCGGTTGTTAATTGTTGTTCGAGTTCGTTTTTCTCTCGATCCAAACGTTTTTCTAATAACGCATGGACCATTTCTTCGCCAGCAAGTTCCTTTAAATCATCTAATAACTCGACAGGGAGCTGTTCATAATGATTTGGATAAAGATTATGCCCCTTTTTAGTCAGTTGATACGTATGATAGGGACGACCAATTTTCTGTTTATGAGTTCTTTTCCGTAAAAACCCCTCTGCTTCAAGTTGTTGTAAATGTTTTCTAACAGCAATTTCCGAAATAGTAAAATGAATCATTAAATCATCGATTGACACATCTTTCTGTTTCTTGAGCGTATCTAATATTTTCTGTTTAACAGATGGCATTCGTTTCAATATGCATCACATCACCTTTTTACTATTCTTTTGAAAACGCATTAGCAACACCCAATTCATTGTCTAAATAGGTTTTTATATATGTGCTAAACTGTTTTAGGACAGATGCATGTTTTTGCATCGTCTCTTTCAATATTGCTTGTTCAACAGTTAAGTAGTCATTAACGAGCATTTTTCTTAACCCGATCACTTCTTTATAGGCTGTTTCATCTGCTTCAGGGATAACCTTCTCGTCGATTAAGATATCGATAATATCTTCATAACTTCCCGGATCACGCATAATAAAGCCATCAATCATTAAGTTACCAGTATCAAGAATCGCTTCGATTATCATGTGGCTCATCCGTTCTAGTGCAAGTTCTTCTAGTCGGGTATCATAACGATGTTTATCTAATACATCTAAATGATTGTCAATATAAGTTACTGTTTCAATGATTTTACTTCGATCTACAAAATACATATATAAATCCTCCCATTGCTTCCTTCTTCTACATATATCATAGCATTAAACGACTCTTGTGACATTATTAATGATGCGGTCGCGCCATAGAAATCCCAGTATTTACATGTGTAAAATTTTTAATTAAAACAAAAAGTAGAACGTGAGGTGATTGTCTAAATGGGTAGAAAAGATAAAGAAAAGTATTCCGACTTTTCCAATGTCGAACAAATGAGAAACCAATTAATTCCCGAAGAATTTCCTGAGGGGACATATGGTTCAGCCATTAACCAGGATGAGCCAGTTGAAGGCAAGTCAACACCTTGGGAAGAAGGTCAATATCGCGATAGTGCTTTTGTTTATCCAGATAGAGAAAGACATGAAGATTTACCAAGAAGAGCAGCCGGAGCACACCCATTAAATAGTCGAGATAAAGATAAAGAGCAGTAGCTATTTAGCTCCCTGCTCTTCCCTTTTTCTTAACGACAAAATAAGCACAACCAAAATTACAGTACTCATAAATATAATCCTGTAATGTACTAATTCTTGTATCGTGTGAAGCTTTTTTATGAAAGTCGTCATAAAAACCTTTAAGACGGAGTTGGTCATAACCCCAATCGCCAACAATATAATCGTATTTCTTTAAAATATCCGAATATCTTTCTTTGAATGCTTCTTCCTGAAACCCATCACGAACATCTTTGACGAGTTCATATGTCATGTCCTCAATTGTAATCAATGCCTTCCCTCCCGACTTTCTCTTCGTTTAGTTTATCACACTTTTCTTCTTTTCTGGGATTAACATGTTTTTTACTGTATGATTTTAAATTTTATTCTCAAACTAATGATTAATAACGAATACAAGAGGCGATATATCATGCAAAAAATAATAATGACGATATTTTTAACAAGCTTTGTTCTATTTGGATGTGATAACGGTGATCAGCGATTAGGTGAACGCGAACACCTAAACAATCAGCTCGATCCAAATTCAACACAAACGGTTGATCCTGACTTTGATAAACGGATTGGCTTTGTTAATTATAAACGTAATCAAATTGAAAATGAAAGTCAAAGACAAATGACAGTCGATCGCTTTGCTTTAGCAGATATGATTACTCGACTTTTATTACAGAATAAAGCTTTCGAAGAAGTTGCAACAGTCGTAACAGGTAATGAAGTATTAATAGCCTATGAGAAACATGATGATTTTGATGAAAAGGAAACCATTGAATATGCCAGAAAAACAGCTATGTCCGTTATGCCACGTTATTTTGACATACATGTATCAGATAACCCTAATTTAATCGATGATTTACAGAGCTTACACAACAGTTTAACAACAGATAAAAATTATCAAAATGTTGTTGACCAAATTATCCACGAAATGAATCAAGGTGAATAAATGTTTCACAAAAGGAGGTAGGGACTAAACATCGATGTATAAGCATATATTATACTTGTTCTTCATTTTAGCCATAGGTCTTCTGTTTGTACCAGCTCCCATCAGTGCTGATATGAAAGATGATGCTATTTACAAGGAGCGGCTTGCATTATATAAGAAAACAGAAGCTATCACACAGCTACCATGGTATTTCATTGCGGCAATTGATCAATATGAAAGGCAAATACACAAAGATTTACCAGACGATCAACTTATCTCTATCAAGATTCCAGACATATTATGGTATGGTCTTGGAAACAATTCGAACGTTCAAGATCAACAGATTATCGCGTTATTTCAAGGTAAAGGAAAAGATGGCAATGGAGACGGTAAAGCAGATATTGATGATCCAGAAGATATTCTATTTACAATGGCGCAGTTAATTTTAGAATACGGTCCAACAGAAGACGATGTAAAAATTGGATTATGGAACTATTACCAAAGAGAACTTACTGTGCAAACGATTAAAAATACAGCGCGTGTCTTTAAAAAATTTCAACATGTACATTTGACCGAACGCGATTTTCCTGTATCTCTACAGCATAATTATAGTTATCGTAGTACATTTGGGGATCGTCGTGGCTTTGGTGGGTTACGAAGTCATGAGGGAACAGATATATTCGCCAACTATGGGACCCCTGTTAAATCAACAACATATGGTGTTGTAGAGATGCTCGGATGGAATTTATACGGTGGCTGGCGAATCGGAATTAGAGACATTTACAATATTTATCATTATTATGCCCATTTAAATGGTTATGCAGATGGTATAAAATTAGGTGATATTGTTAAACCTGGTGATGTACTCGGAAGTGTCGGCTCAAGCGGATACGGTCCACCAGGAACATCTGGAAAATTCCCGCCACATTTACATTATGGTATGTACAAAGATAACGGATATAGCGAGTGGGCATTTGATCCATATCCATATTTACGCCGTTGGGAACGCATGGCACGCTCTAAAAAAAAGTAAACTAAGAAGCTGCTTCACACAGAGGCAGCTTCTCCGATTACTCAAGATTCAGACTTTTTACTTTTACGAACAGCATGGGTGATACTTGCTGTTAAGCCCCCCCATATAATAACCATACCGATAATCATAACGATAATTGAACTCGTACTCATTTATTTAGCCTCCTTCATATCAAAGTCGGTTGCTTCAGGTTTCTTCTTCCACTTTATGAGACTAATAATAATACCAATGACTAACGCTCCAATTGCAACAGACCAACCACTATATATAATAAATGAATCTGGCAGGTTACTATAGTTTCCTGTTTCCGTATCAAAGGTCTTCATAATGTTTTGACTTAGTGAATCATACATCATATACCCTAATATGATTGGTGTAATGACTCCTAAACAAATGGTCCACCATGCACCTAATTGAATATCTGAGACATCATTGGCATGCTGTCTTAAATCGCGTGCTTTACGCAGGATCCAAACAATCACCACGACTTCAACCAAACCGAGCATAGCAACACCGAAACTATTAATGAAGTAATCGACAGCATCTAAAATGTGTAAACCACCTTTTGTCGCATAAATCATAGAAATAACCGCTGCTAAGCCTCCTCCAAATAACACAGCTTTACTTCTAGAGATACGAAATTTATCAACTAAACCGGAAATATACGTTTCCGAAATCGACATTAATGATGTTAACCCTGCAAGGACGAGTGAAAAGAAAAATAAAAATCCAAAGAACCCGTTTAATGCAGGTAACTCATTAATGATTGCTGGAAATACCATAAAAGCCAAACCAACACCAGATTCAACAACATCATTTACGGCTACACCTTGTTGGCCAGCCATAAATCCTAATATAGCGAAAACACCAATACCCGCAAGTAATTCAAAACTCGAATTACCAAAACCTGTAATAAACGCATTGTTCGTTATATCTGACTTTTTAGGTAAGTAACTCGAATACGTAATCATAATAGCAAAGGCAATCGAAAGACTAAAGAAGATTTGCCCGTAAGCTTCTACCCATACTTGACCATCTAAAATCTTACTAAAATCAGGTTTAAAGAAGGCTTCCAGTCCATCCAGTGCACCTGGTAATGTTAAAGCTCGAATGACGATAATTAAAAAAACACCGATAAGTAAGGGAATCATAATTCGGTTAGCAATCTCAATTCCTCGTTTAACACCTAATAAAAGAATTCCTAATATAATGACCCAAACAACGATTAAAGGAATGAAAACATCTGGTACTAAGCTGCCAATTTCTCCTGCACTAGCTACCTGTAGATGATTTAGAAAGAAATTTTTTGTATCACTACCCCATTGTAATTTGAATGAAAATAAAGAATAGGAAATTGCCCAGGCAATAATCACTGAGTAATAAGTAGAAATGACAAATGCGACTAAGACACCCCACCAACCAACAAACTCAGTTTTTTTACTCATTCTGCGAAATGTGAGTGGGGATGAACCACGATATTTATGCCCCAATGTAAATTCCAAAATTAAAATAGGAATACCTGCTGTTAATAGAGCTACTAAGTAAGGAATGAAAAATGCCCCTCCACCATTTTCATAGGCGACAGCTGGAAAACGCCAAATATTACCTAGTCCTACTGCTGATCCAACTGCCGCCAATATAAAACCTGCCCTTGTACCCCATTGTGATCGCTCTTCCATTGCTTCTCCTCCTTTTTATTGTCATATCATACCCGAATAGCGCAATCTTGTAAAACTTAACTATTTTCAGATATATTTGTTTTGTATTATACAAGGACTTATACAAGATGTCAAAGTATTTTTATTGGAAAAAAAGAAACATATTCCTTTGCTATGTTTCTGTAAAGGAATATGTTTTAGCAAATTTTTTTGAATTACGACAATCGCTTACGAAACAGCTGATAGAGAGCTACAATTATTGCTAAGATAAGAATCGATACAAGTAAGCCAAAACCCACTTGATTTGTGAATCCGATAAATAGGTAGCCTAGCCCAGCTGATAATGCAGCAATGATGGCATATGGTAATTGTGTCACGACGTGATCGATATGGTGAACACCCGCTCCGGTTGACGATAGAATTGTTGTATCTGAAATCGGTGTACAATGATCACCAAAGACCGCCCCAGCAAGGACTGCACCTAATGTTGGCAATAATAAACTCATATCCGTTACAACGAGAACATCTACAGCAATCGGTAACATAATTCCGAACGTTCCCCATGACGTTCCCGTTGATAATGACATGATGCTAGCGATAAGAAAGAAAAGAAATGGTAAAAATGCCGTCTGCATCTCCGCTTCTGTAACGAGACTTGCTAAATATTCACCTGTTTGAAGCGTACCAATAACAGATCCTATCATCCAAGCGAGTAGTAAAATAGTAATTGCCGGAACCATTGTAAGCGTCCCTTCTTTTGCGATTTTCACCAATCCAGCTTGGCGTGATGGCAACTTCAAATATAGGCCTAGAGCAACAAGGACAGATAGAATCCCACCTATAAAGAGTGATATATTAACATCCGTATTGGCAAACACCGCCAGTATACTTGTTCCTTCATCGCTTGCCATCCATCCTGTTACAAGCATGCTTGCAATGGTTGTTACTAGTAAAACGACAATCGGAATAAATAAGTGATATGCCTTTCCGTTTGCATTAGCTGTGAATGTATTTGATAAATCTCCAGGTGGCAAACGGTCTTGACTAAGTAACTGACCTTTTTTCAATGCCCGCTCCTCATGTCTTTTCATCGGACCAACTAAAAAGTTTACATAGATAACGACAAAGACGAGAATAAGAGCGATGATCGCATAGAGATTATACGGTATGATTTTAATAAACGCTTCTAACGGTTTATATTCAGTAATTTCTTTAGCAGCGAATAATCCGCCTAATATCCCGATTATATAAGCACCCCAACTTGAAATAGGCGACAACACTGTCACTGGTGACGAGGTGGAGTCTATTAAGTAAGCAAGCTTTGCTCGTGATACTTTATGGCGGTCCGTTAATGGACGTGAAATCTGTCCGACTGCTAAACTACTGAAATAATCATCAATAAAAATAATAAAACCTAAAAGTACGGTCATAAATTGTGAGCCAGTCCGAGTACGAATACGTTTAATCATCCATTCACCAAATGCCCGGCTCCCCCCTGATGCTTGTAAAAATGCAATCATGACACCTAAGAGCACTAAAAAGAGTAATAATAATATATTGCCTGTTTCAATTCCTTCACTACTATAAAAAATAGCAACAAAGACTTGAACAATTTCCTTTAGTGCATCGATTACATTAAATTCATGGATAAATAATGCTCCAATCCCAATCCCTGTTCCAAGCGATAAAAGTACTTTTCGCGTTAATAAAACTAAAACCAGCATGACGAGTGCTGGTATGATTGAATAAAATGTCCCTACCATTTAAACACCCTCCATTATCTCTTTTTACACATTTAGTATGGAGGGTGGAGGATATACTTTCAAAAATAAAAGGCAATGATAGAAAATAACTTGTCATTGCCTGGCAATTAGCGTTATCCTCCATTTCGATCAGTAGTCCTCCATACACAATGTGTATGACAGTGCGCCTCTTATTCAAAGACACCCCAGTAAGTACTAGTTAGACACTTGTATTACTTCGGCAAACAACCCTTTTAGCTATCATCATTGTTGTCATCCTCAGATAGTTTACTCATGTTGCCTGCGCCTCTACCTCACCGACGTGATAAGGTATTATATTTAATTTGTTACCCTTCATTATACACATATTACGGGAGATCTTGCAAGTCTTTTTTTGGAACCGCAATCGATGGCCCCTCCTTTCCACCACCATAGAAATTCGGTACTTGCCCCATGACTAAATGCTTATCAATCATGATCCGTGTTTTTACAGTCGTCACTTCCGTCGTAAAAGGTACAATGATTTGGACATCCGCTTCTACTAAGACATACAGTGTGACAAACACATTATTAATACCAAATTCTTCTCTTTCCTCTTGAATATCCGTGCGAACACTCCCAATCAGTTCTAAATTTACCGGTATCTTGGGGCCTAAATTGGCTAAAATAGCATTTCCTGTTGCTTGACCAATTGGGATTTCTACTACAGTGGGATCTTTTTCAACTAGTTCATCGACCGTATCACCATATATTTCCGGTTCACTTAAGGGATCTTCATAATCTGGTGGTTCCCCACGATTCATACTACGAAAGAATTCTTCAACACGATCAGTTGCCGCCCGATTTATCTTATTAACAACAGACGAATCCCAACCAACAATGGAGACATTACCATTCTGGTCTGTAATCGTTCGGGCAATTTGGTCAAATGTATAATTTTCGGCGAATTTAACAGCCGAATTAATCGCTCTTGTAGCAAATTCGGTTGTCTTTCTTTTAGCAATCTCCATTAGTACTGGTTTAATTTTTGTGTCGATATACCAAATACTAAGAAGTGTACTAATCATCACAAAAAGAAAAGAAATAAATAATAGCTGGCTCATGGGAGGTGGTGTTCGTGATTTAAATCGTGTTCGTTTTCGCATTTTAAAACCCCCTTAACACAAAATTATGCTTGTTTATGGGGGTTTAGAAGGTAACTTATGCAATTTTTAATAACGCTTCTTTTCCGGTCATGCCGACTCTCCAATCATATTCCTTTGAAGCATCAGTAATCATTTCTAACGGTGCATGCAATAAATCATCAATTGTGCGAACACCCGATGCCCTTCCTGCAATCACTTTCCTCTCTTTAAGCCTTTCATTTAGGACGTTAACATCTAAAGCCGCACACATAATATAACCAATTTCATTTGCTATGATTAATAGATTCGTTTTTGGTAATTCAACACGTATAGCCGTAAAGATAATTCCTTCTACATCAAGTGGATTAATTGTAATCATTAAAAAAATCCCCCTTTGTCATAATACACACTATATGACAAAGGGAGATAAACTGTTCAAATACCTATTCATTTGTTCCATAATAAGTCACTAATGTTTCTAAAAGAAGATTTCTTAAAAATTCTGGTAAGAAGTACGTCTTCTGTTTTGCTTGTGATATTTCAGGTAATAACGCACCAAACGTAAACGAATCAGCCGTTGCAATATTGTAAGTTGTATTTTCTTTTAGCGCCCTACCACGAATCGCAACATCTGTTATAATAAGACCTTCTTTTTCATCTGTTATTGGTGTAAATTCGATATCGGAAAAAATCATTTTCCCTAATACTTCACCACGGAAACCAAATCCTTTCAATTTCATCTCAGTAAATGATCGTTTTAATGTTTTCTGGATGACCTTGATTAATTCACTACCATAAATACTGACAATACAAGGATTAATGGGATGTGGACAAATACGGTGTATATCACCATAAGTAATATATCCCGGATTAAAGTCTTCCAACAATAGCCCTGCATTCAACATGGCCCCGTCTGCATTTGTCCATTCTTTTACAGTGTCTGTTAAATATTTCATAATTTCCGTTTCTTTAAACCATCTAACTTCCAAAGGTTCCTCTAAATAAACGACCTTTTTTCCTAAGATATTTTGTGCTTTAAGTTCTAATTGATTAAGCATTTCTTCAGTTGCCAAATCTCTTGGAACATGTGATACGTCGGTAGCGATAGCATCTTTATGGTAAAGCTTTTGTTCTTTATGATCCCAGACAAGATGTAATTCACCAACATAGTAACAGTTTTTTCCAGCTGCCGTTATGAGTGTTTGATGTGCTAACTCTCCTTGTTTAAATAAATGATGGGTATGCCCACCAATAATGACATCAATTTCTGGAAACTGTTTAGCAATTTGTCGATCAACCGTAATGCCAAGATGTGATAATAAGATAATTACATCTACTTCAGACTTTAATTTTTCTATATATTGTTCAAGTGCATCAAACGGTGATGTAATATGCAAATCTAATAAATGATAGAAATCATTGAAGGGCACAGTTAAACCTAGAAAGCCAATTTTCACTCCACCGACTGATTGGACTGTTGTATATCGTCTAAGCCAGTCTGGTTCATCTCCAGCCGTACTATGTAAATTCGCACAAACAACATCAAACTGCGCCTCTTCATATAAATCGAAAAAATCATCCCGTGCTAATGTAATCCCTTCATTGTTACCAAAAGTGACAACATCATAAGCTAAATCATTCAATAATTCTACATTCGCTTTTCCCATACTTGCTTCTGTAATAGGATGAACCCGATCCATATGATCACCGATATCTACAAGATAATAAGAATCACCGTCTATTTGATGCTTTATTTTCTTCCCTTTTAAAAAATTTGCTACACGTGACCATTGTGAAAAATGACTATGAAAGTCATTCGTATAATAGAAATGAATATGTTCTAGCATCTCCTACTCACCTTAGCCCAACCCTTCAAAAATTAATTGTATCCCTACAAGAATTAGTATGATCCGTAAAATCCACTTAACTGCATTTCCTGTTAATTTTTGATTCGTATATGCCCCTAACTTACCACCAATCCATGCCGCTGGAATAAAGACAAGCACATACTGCCAATCAATATGACCTAAAAACACATGTGTCGTTGCACTAAATAAGCTGACAAAGAAGATCATAAACATCGAAGTCGCTGTTGCAATTTGTGGCGGAAAGCCAAACAAGAGAATCATCGTTGGCACCATAATGGCCCCACCACCGATACCGAATAAACCTGATAGTATCCCAACAATAAATGATATGGATATAGCTAGCCACTTATTCACAGCATATTGGTATTCCACTCCATTTAAAGTGAATATCCGTTTTGAACCTGTAGAAATAAATGGCTGTGCCTTTTCTTCACGTTTAATAAATAGTAATAATGACATGACAATCATCAATAGACCGAAATACAATGTAAACTTTTCAGCAGGGACGAATTGATTAAGCCACGATCCTATTATCCCCCCTGGAATACTTCCTAGTAAAAACAGCAATCCAGACTTTTTATCAACACGTTGTTGTTTAATATATGAAATGGTCGATGAGAGCGCTGTAAAGACGATTAACACTAAAGAAATCCCGACAATCGTATGTGGTGTTGCCCAAGAAAAGCTAGGAATGAATTTATGAAGCGCCAGCAAGAGTGGAATTAAAATCATCCCACCGCCTAAACCGACCAAACTTCCGATAAACGAGGCAATCATACCTGCGATTAAACTGATTAAATAAACCAAATGAAAGCTCCTTTTATGAATTTAAGTTACATATCCATAGTAGCATGATTGAAATCTGATTCCTATTAGAATGAGTCTTATTATTGTAAAGAGTCTATGAAGAGAACAAAGAAATTTTATTGTGTTAAAGTAAAGCTTGTATTATGATATATATAACTGATATATGCCTCATTTTATGCTACATGCACTTATATCTTCTACAATAATTCTACTAAAGCCTTATCTTCTTACATCCTAATTCAATGTGAGTGGGGGAATATCTAAAAATATGGAGAAAGGATGGTATTCGTGAGTGAAGCTGTGTTAAATCAAATTTTATCAGGTTTAAAAACGATTAGACAAGATATCCAAACAACGAACAAAAAAATGGATGCCAAGTTCGAACAGATTCATGTGACGTTCGGACACATTGATCAGAAGTTCGGAAAAATCGACCAGAAATTTGAGCAAATTGATCAGAGGTTCGAGCAAATCGATGCGAGATTCGAACAAATGGATCAGCGATTTGATCGCTTAGAAAAGAAGTTGGATGGAATTATGGAACAAGTAGCTACTAATGCTGAAACCTTAAAAACAGTTACAGATCTTCAAGCAAAACAAGATAAGATTATTGAAACGCTTGCCTTTCGTTCCATTGAACACGAAACAGAAATACGTTATTTAAAAGGCGCTGTATTTGCATAACCTTATAAATCGGGTGTCTCATTTTATTTCGAGACACCCGACTTTTTTATGTTTTTTTCATATCATTCTCCGATTCTTTATCAACGTTTTTTAAACCGACAGTTTAAATTTACTGGCTGCTTAGGAGACTATACATTTCCTCCTCAATCCTTTAAAGCATTAATTAATCATGAATTTATCTATGATTTCAGTGCAGGATAAGCATAATAATGTTTATTACATTTTGTTTTAATTAACATTGACTCCTTTATAAGTTAAAAGACTTGTCCATATATTCGTTATATCATCTACAGGAGGAACAAACTTTGAGGAAAATGAGCCCAGTTTTTTTTATCTCAATTACACTTGCCATTTTATTCATTTTGTGGGGAGCATTCATCCCAGAAAACCTTGAAAAAGTCTCATCAGCAATCCAGACATTTTTGCAAGAAAAGTTTGGTTGGCTTTACTTAATCACTGCAAGTGCCATTCTTTTATTCGCTATTTTCCTTGCATTTTCAAAATATGGCAATGTTAAACTAGGCAAAGAAGATGACGAACCAGAATATAGTACATTTAGTTGGTTTGCGATGCTTTTTAGTGCTGGTATGGGAATTGGGCTTGTATTTTGGAGCATAGCTGAACCAATTTCTCATTTTAATATTCCACCATATAGTGTGGGTAATGGTCCTGAATCAGCAGAGACAGCACTCAGATTTTCTTTTTTTCATTGGGGTTTACATCCATGGGGTATTTATGCTGTTATCGCCTTAGCACTAGCTTTTTTCAAATTTAGAAAAGAGGCTCCTGGAACAATCAGTGCTATTTTTTATCCTTTACTCGGAGATCGTATCAACGGTCCGATCGGTAAAATAATTGATACGATTGCCGTTTTTGCAACGGTGTTTGGTGTTGCTACTTCCTTAGGTCTTGGGGCAATTCAAATAAATGGTGGCTTTCATTTTCTAAACGAAAACATTCCGAATGGATTCATAGCCCAATTGATTATCATTGTAGCAGTGACCATTTTATTCATGTTATCGGTTATTTCAGGACTTGGGAGAGGAATTAAGTGGTTAAGTAATGCCAATATTGTTTTGGCTATCTTGCTTATGCTTTTCTTCCTATTCATGGGACCGACGACGTTTTTATTGAACCTTTTTACAACATCCTTAGGTAATTATGTAGAATACTTGCCACGGATGAGCTTCCGGCTATCACCTTTTGATCAAGAAAACAGTGAGTGGATTCAAGGTTGGACCATTTTTTATTGGGCTTGGTGGATTGCTTGGTCTCCATTTGTTGGTACATTTATTGCTCGAGTGTCAAAAGGACGGACTATTCGAGAATTTGTTTTCGGTGTATTAGCCGTTCCTACGTTATTCTGTGCGCTTTGGTTTTCAATCTTTGGTGGTACAGGTATTCATATTGAAATGTTTGGTGAAGGTGGTATTTGGGAAGCAATGAATTTTGGAGAAAACACGGAAATTGCACTATTTGCGACATTACAGCATTTACCTCTAAGTACAATCGCTACAATTGTATCCATTATACTAATCGCTTCCTTTTTCGTTACATCAGCGGATTCTGCAACGTTTGTAATCGGCATGCAGACAACAAATGGCATGCTAAATCCTCCTTTACACGTTAAAATCATTTGGGGATTAGTCCAAGCCGCAGCTGCTGCGGTTCTACTATGGTCAGGTGGTTTGAATGCTTTACAAACAGCATCCATTGTATCTGCATTTCCGTTTGTGTTTATTTTAATATTCATCATGATCTCTCTTCATAAAGGATTAAAAGACGAACAAATTATAAAGAAAAATAGGAAAGTATTTTAAATGGAGGGAACATCACAATGAAACTGATTAATGTCAGAAAAGGACAATTTGTATATTATCAAAACAAATTACACAAAGTTTACTCAGTGAAACCCTTTTATAGACAATCCGTTCACCTTATTCGACTGGAAGATTTAGAGCAACAACTCGCGACAGCTAAGGAAATTGATTTATATAAGCCAAAACATCTCGACAGTTTTGTATGTAATCATACGCGCTATACTCTAAACAAGGATGTACGTGCAAAAGTTGGGGACTATATTTTAGTCATTCAACCACGCCCTGATTCACTTGACCGCCATTATCTCCATGCGATTGAAATGGTTTCTATCATTGAAGAAGAAGGAATCGTCAGTCATAAATCAAATGGCATTAAGCATCATGAATATTGGGTGATGGAACCTGGACTAGCCGAAAATGCTACGATTATTGATAAACAGGTTCCTGATTCTGATGACGCTCATCAAGAGCGTACAAAAGAAACATTTATGCCTGAAACACGAACACCGAAAATCGGTGATATATACCAAAAAAATGATAGTGACCCTGTCATGCAAGCCATGGTTATTGCTATGGAGGGAAATACCGTCTATCTAGGTGGAAATTTAGAAGTTACAATCGACGAACTCATCGATTCAAACAACTGGACGTATATGCATCAAGCCCATCACTGATTCCGCTCACAGAACGGGGTGCTTTTCTGGTGACAATGCGGACATAGGGGCAAGCAATTTCCCTGACAAAACAAGTTCATTCATACTCCTCTTTATCTGTGAATACAGCTTAAAAGAAGTCATAAATAGGGAAGATATTGAGATATGCAATTTTATTATGGAAATCAGATGCCTTTAAGGGTATTAGATGAGTGTGAGTTTTGGAAGCATCAAGAAGAACATACCGTTGCCAATCGGAAATTAGTAAAAAACTTAGAAAAAACATGTAACCGCCTTACATGAATGGCAAAAAGCACTAAATGAGACTCAGCAACGAGTCGTACGCTTTATTGAAACAGTGATTCGTTCAGGAAATGTTATCACACCATCTTTGTATGAGGATGTTTTAAGATTAGTCTCCTTTTGCTTAGATCAAAGTCAAAAATTCATTGATCTGTGTAGACAAATAAAGAATGAAAGTGAAGTCATCAAAAATAATATGACTGCCAAAGTTGTTTTAAATCACATTATCGTAGAATCTGAATATTATATGGGGATTGCCCAGACAATTCTATATGACAAAGCTTAAGTAATGAGCTGTCCAATAAGCTAACTGACAAATGGACGCTCTTATTTTTTGTCTTGTTTAAGGTTTACACTATTATCCGCTGAAATATGTTAACCAACTATGATTGAAATAGCTAATACGATATAACTCATTAATGAAGGACAGACTTATACCTCATTGAAACATCTAATGTGATGTAACTTATTGCTGAAGGTTAGACTTATAACGCATTGAAGCTTCCAATGTGATGTAACTCATTGTTGAAAGAGAGACTTATAACGCATTGAAGCTCCTAATGTGATGTAACTTATTGCTGAAGGCCAGACTTATAACGCATTGAAGCTCCAATCCGATGTAACTCACGCCGATAGATCAGACTTGTATATAATTGATGGTGCCCTCATTGGACAAAACATAAAACACCGTCAGATCTATAAAAATATAAGGAAACAAAACAGCGGAGATTCTCCAAACTTTCTCCGCGTATTTCATTTCAGATGCCTTTCAACATCCCGCTTCCATCTATATAGAGAAATAAAATCACTTGCTATGCTATTCAAGAAATTGATTTCCGAAAAAATGTAAGTAACCCAAGAGCAAAGAATATAATAAAACTTCCACAAGTAACCAATAAAAACTGTGTCAACGGCACGAAAAACATTCCCGACTCATCATTCACATACATCATAAAAAATGCTTGTGCCCAAGGGTAATACGGACCGAATCGTTCTGAGTTAATTGCTAAAATAGATGGCAAAGTCAATACAACATTTATCGTAAACGCAACAGCAAAACTACGCCAGTTCATCGCGGCCCACAATTGAATCGCGATCATCGGAAATGTTGCTAACCAACCACCTATAATCATCTTCAATACAACTAGCAACGGAAACGCTTCTTCATAGCCATTGATTGTTCCAGCAAGATAAACAACGATTCCATATGTTAATTGAATGGCTAGGACGATTAATGCGATCATAATAAATTTCACAACGTAAATATTTGCACGATTCACAGGCAGTGTAGCGAGTTGTTTCCATCCTCCAGCCTGATGTTCATAACGGCAGATTATTCCTGCAATAACACCTGTTACAAGTGGTAAAAATAAAAGCGCATAAGGCAAGTTCATAAACAAAAGTAACATATACCAAGGGTCGGCTTCATCGATTTCTTTAAACATCGGATTCATAATCCCAATCAATAATGATAATAATGGCCCTACCAAAAGCAAACCATAAACTTGCGTCCTTCTCAGCTTATGCCATTCTGCTTGTAAAAGAGAATACATCATTTACTTCACATCCCTTCTGTAAAAATCGTAAATTCCAATAATAAAAATAATTAAACCAAACATCATCCCTAATCCGACATTCAGCCGTGGTTCTGGTAATAATACCCATTTCCATGGTGTCCAGTCTGGTAACGAATAAGCGGAATATGTTAATAAAAACTGGACAATGCCAGCAGTAGTTGGAATCGACGGTGTTCTACATACGAGTGATAGCCAAAGCTGAAAAGCCAAAATTGGCATCACAGCAAACATAGGATAAAAGCTCTGCCGAAGTAACTCTTTGATTGGAACAGCCTGAGTGAAATCAAGCGTCAGCCCATATATAAAAGTAAAAATTGCCAGAAGAAACGAGGCAACAGCAAGAAAAAAACTTACCGTTAAAAACTTAGCCGTGTATAATCCTATCTTTGAAATCGGCAATGCTAATTGTTGTTTCCACGCATTCGTTTCATCTTCTATATTCGCAATTTGATACGTTAAAATCGTAACACCAAGAACAATCGCTATCGGAATAAAGGATTGTACATTGAGTAAATAATAACTCCAATCATCTTCACTTAAGGACAATAAATAATCCTTGCGAACGCCATAGTTCACCATTTGTAAAGCGACAACACCAAATGCACCAAGACATGCTAGGAATAGAAACCCTTTACGACGGATTTTTATAAATTCTGCCCGCATTAATGTCATCATTGTTTATTCGCCCCATTCACCATTTGTAAATATATGGACTCAAGAGAGCGTTTTTCCTCCTCAACACGATATATACTTATATCATGTTGAACAAGCTTAGCAATTAGCTGGGCAACTTCTTGATCCGTTTGACTTTTCGTATATAGCCATTCATCCTTAACCATGCCTCTGATTAGTTTTTGGGCTTGAAACATATCACTTACGCGTAAACGGATACGACTTTTAGCAAGTTTTCGTAACTCCGACATATTATTTTGATAAATTAATTTTCCTTTCACAATGACCCCTATTGTTGTGGCAACTTGTTCAATTTCTGATAGCATATGGCTTGAAACAAGAATCGTTATGCCTTGATTTGCTAGATTTTTCATCAATGTACGGATTTCAATAATACCTTCTGGGTCGAGACCATTTGTAGGTTCATCTAAAATTAACAATTTAGGTTGATGCAATAAAGCCGCAGCAATCCCGAGACGCTGTTTCATCCCAAGCGAGAAACCTTTCACTTTCTTATCTGCGACATGCTTTAAACGGACCAACTGTAACACAGCAGAAATTCTCTCTTTCGGTACTTGTAATACTTTACGTACAACTTCTAAATTTTCATAAGCTGTTAAATGTGGATAGTACGACGGATTTTCAACGAGTGAACCAACATGATGTAATATTTTGATACGATTTTGTTTTAAGTCCTGACCGAAAATGCGAATGTCCCCGCTTGTCGGATATGTTAACCCTAATAACATCCGGATTGTTGTTGATTTTCCTGCACCATTAGGCCCAAGAAATCCGTATATGTCTCCCTTTTGAATATTTAAATGAACATTTTCTACCGCTTTATGTTTATTAAAAGCTTTTGTTAAATGTTTTGTTTCTACAATATATCCCATGAATTGTCACCTCATAGTTAACTATACGGAATAGAGGTTAAATTCACGGTATGCTTTGTTTAAATTTCGTTTAAAATAAAAAATAAGCCACCAGAGTGACTTATTTTCCAATACGGACTGTTGTCCCTTCTTTAGAACTAGCTATTTCCACTTGTAAATCCATTTTATCAGCCATTAAACGAACAATTGACAAACCTATTCCTGCACCTTTTGTTTGCGCATTGGTCTGAATCCCTTCTCCGTTATCTTGAATAATAACAGCATCTACACTAACTCTGATTCCAACATATTTACCTTTGTCTGCATGCCTTAATACATTTTGTAATAAATTATCAATGATTCGCTCGAACCATATGGCATCAACTGTCCACATTGCTTGTGTTGTTTTAAGTTCAACATAAAATCCGGCTTGCTCAAAGGCAGGATACCATGATGCTACAATTCGATTAACTAACCGATCAATGCGTACGTCTTCTGGTTTATAAAGCATTTTATCAGCCGTTAGTAACGTATAGGCCATTAAATTCTCTATTAAAGCACTCATCTGATCAATCGACGCATCAATTTCCTTTGTTTCTTTCTTATCAAAGTGACGTAGCTGTGCGCGCATTTTTGTAAGTGGTGTTTTCAAATCATGTGATAAATTAGCAATTAATTCTCGGCGAAGTTGTTCCTCACGTCGCTCTTGTTTTTTTGCCTCTCGCAACTCATCAACCATCTGATTAAACGCTAGTTCCACTGCACCAATTTCATCTTTTTTCTTCACTTCGATTTTAATGGGTAATCCGTCTACTTCACGAACCGTCATTGCATTTTCCAGTTGAACGAGACGTTTTAAAATACGTAAAAAGAAAAGGATTGATACAAAGATAAATACAATGAATAAGACAATCGCAATAATGATAAATCGGTCATCAAGTTTATTCGTTTCAAAAATCGCACGATCGATTTCCAGTACTGCAAAACCATTATCTAAATCGTCGCCAATAAATTGGATCACTGTAAACGGATCACTGTCATATCGTGATTTAATAAATTTTGTTGTGCGCATCGCATCCCACTGTTTTGGTAAGTCATCACCGTCTTTTCGGTACCATTGCTTTTTTAACATACCACCTCCATCTACATAAAAGAAGCTTGCTGATGGATACTCATGATGCCATTGCGTTACAACATTTTCTAATGTTTCCGGAGATGCATGTTTCATATCTTTAGCCCAACGTTCCTCAATATCTACACTTGTTGGTTGCTCTTTGAATAATCGATCGACATTTATCGTGAGCATATACAACATAACTACTATTTGAATAAAACCGATGGCAAAGAGAAATAAGAATATATATTTTAATAAGAGAGAACGTCTTATTTTTTTCATGTTCTTACCCGATAGCCAATCCCACGCACTGTCTCAATAATCGTTGGGTGGGAAGGATCCTTTTCAATTTTCTCACGTAAATAACGGATATGAACCATCAACGTTTTATCCCCATCTATGTACGGCTCTTTCCATACCGCTTCATATAATTGTTCCTTCGTTAATATTTGCTTTAAGTGCGTAATAAAATATTGAAGCAGTCCATACTGTGTCTGTGTTAAAACGATTTCTTCACCAGCATCCATATCAACAACTTGAAAGTCTTTTAAATCGATTTTTAGATGTTGTAAATAAAGTACATCATCTTTTTTATTAAAACGTCTGAGCAATACTTCAATTCGTGCTATGACTTCAGCGGGGTGAAATGGTTTCGTCACATAATCATCTGCTATCTGTAAACCATCCAATTTATCATCTAACATCGATCGAGCTGACAATAATAAAATCGGAAGTTCAGTGTGTTTTCGCTTTAATTTTCTTGCAATCGAAAAACCGTCTAACCCCGGTAACATAATATCAAGAATGACAGCATCGAATTCAACACTTTCCCCACTTTCTTCAAATGCTTCAAATGATTCATACGCATAGACGTCATACCCATATTCAACCATTTCCTCTTTTAACCAAGAGGCAATCTCTGGCTCATCTTCAATATATAAAATTCGTGTCATTGAATCACTTCCTACTTGCATGCTATTATTTAATACTTTCGGTTATATCGTATCATATTTAGTTTAGTGCACTATTTATTAAATCATGGTAAATATAAAAAAAGAATTATATCTGAACATTGATATAATTCTTAACACCCTCTTGCATGTTCCTCCTTAAAATAACTTATCTCAAATAGGATTCAAGCTATTAAATAATAAAGCGGGCTACATGACTTATTTCGGTTTTTTAAAGTTAATTTAATTTTTATATATCATTATCATTTCCACTTTCTAGCTGTTCAACTAATTCATATTCAACAGAGATGGATTTGCTTTTTGGTTGAATTTGCATGAGTTTTTCCATGATTTGTTTCCGTTCTTGAGATGATAAAGAATCTATTAATTGAAGTTCGACTATAATAACACCGTTTCCGATATTATAATGGCTACTAACATCTACAATGTTATCAAGCTGATAAACCTTATCGTGAATAGTATCGCGTTCTTTTTCCAATTCCGATTCAGAATAACCAATTCGACCTACGACCTCGCTATTACCAGGTAATTGATTCACTAAATCAATGGCTGCTTTAGGAATCTCTCCTTTAAATCCGAACCATGCTCCTCTATTTTCATTGAAAGTAGCTCCAGTAAATGTATCAGGATAAGTTTCTTCAAGTTCATTCGCTACACGGACAAAATCACTCTGCCAACCGAAACGCTCAATCGCTTCCTCCAAAGTAATCCCTTCACTTTCAGCTATTAATGTCAGATCTTCTAGCTCTTCATTCGTGATTTCTTGATGTTTATCTGCTTTATCATTTGATATAACGATCCTCTGTGTGTCTAATTCAGTTTGTTTATCCGATTCTTCGGCATAATAGGAAGGCAATTTCAGCGCAGTAGCGATTAAAGCAATAACTAAAACAGTTAAAAGCTTTTTATTCATTTTTCGATTCCTCCCCCTAATGTTATAATATTCCGAAAACTAACTCAAGATATCATCCTTTGCTTTTATCTCACCTCTTTACTCAAATATTCACTATAGGAATTTATATGACTTTTCTTTGTTGAATATAGCTTAATATCATTATACATTTTTCTGAAATGTTTTTCATCTAAGAAGCAGCTTAGTAATCATGCTTCTCGATATATTGTTTTGGAAGCTTTTTTAGATGGTGTTGAAGGTATAGTTTCTATAGTTGAAGTATTTCATTTATCCTAGTGAGGCGCTACCAATTCAACTTTTATTCGATCTGGGTCTTCAAAATAAACCGCATAGTGTTCCTCTCCACCTGCAAAAGGATGCTTTTCTGTGTAAAGAATTTGAACGTCTTTTTCTTTTAATTTACTAGTTATGTCATCAACGTGTTGACGTGATTTTGCATAAAAGGCTAAATGATTTAAGCCTACTCTTTTCCTATGGTATGGAATATCTAAAAAACTTTCATCTGCTTGAACAAAAACGATATATGTTCCCCCCTTTTAAAGCTTTGTCCACTTTTCCATTGCTGATAAGGGTTGTAACCTAACTCTCCTAAAAACCAGCTCCAAAAATCACATGACTTTTTTATATTCGAAACGTACAATTCTATATGATGAATCAGTCTGTATGACAATGAAAGCCCACCTGCTTCAATACGATATTGTTATAGTTTTCGAATAAAAATTTCACCATTCTATTTACACATCTTCTAACCGTTTCTCTCCCAATATATTTCTATCATTAGCATTGTGATTTTTAAATTCTTCAAATATTTGCTGTAACACCTATAATTGTATCTCATTATATGTACTGAAAATTTAAATATCAAGGCTCTTTATTCATTTTTAAAATTAAATTGAACGTTTCTTCTCCGTCGTTTGTATAGTTAGTGAAGGCAAGAATAGAAAGGAGACAATTAATCATGCTGCAAATAGAAAATCTTGTAAAAAGATATGACACCAATACTGTCTTGGACGAAGTTTCAGCAACATTTGAAGAAGGAAAATGTTATTTACTACTCGGAGCAAATGGTGCTGGGAAATCTACTTTAGCAAAATGTATTGCAGGTGATGAGGGATATGAAAGTGGTTCAATTCAGTGGCATAACTCATCCACTAATGTATCGGACATCGTCGCTTTACAATATCAATTTTTTAATAGTTATCCACATTTAAAAGTACGAGAGGTCATCCAATTATTCCAACGTCTAATTGTAAATGCATACGATATCAATGAACTTTACACATTATTGGATGTTTCATCATTTGAACAAACACTAATAAAAAATATATCAGGCGGACAACAAAAAACACTCTCTATTATTCTGGCATTTTTATTAAATAAAAAAATCATCATTCTTGATGAACCTTTTGCAACTTTAGACTTGCAACGAAAAAAAGTCTTTGCTGAATTTATAAAAAATCAAATACACCAAGATCGTTTATTCATTATCATTAGCCATGAAATTGCAGGTTTTGAAGATTTGTTTGATTCCATACTGATTTTACACAATGGAAAAATCACGGAACAAGGAACAATGAATGATTTGAGAAAGAAGTATAAGGAGACTACTTTTCCAGGAATCGAAGGTATTTATTTTGAAGTAACGGGGCAAGTGTTAGGAGGGTATAAGAAATGACCAATCAAATTGCACGAAGTTTTATCTTAGAACAAGTTCGAAATAGAGGAGTACTTTTTGGAAACTTGTTTCCAGCATTCATATTTATTATTTGTTCATGGATATCCAAAATCAGTTTAATAAATAATCCAGATACGGTAGACTATTTGATAAAAGGACAATTCTTACCCATTTCATTGATGATGCTTCTTTTCACATTTTCTCTGTCAGGAGCAACAATCTATTTAGCGGATTTGAAAGCCAACAAAACATACCATTGGTTAAAACGAACGAATGTGTCTCCATTTACCTATTACTTCGGTATGGGGATTGGTGTTTTCCTATTAATGAATGTTTCATTAGTTTTTATTTTATTAGCATATGCCATCATCATTCACATTTCATTACCATCCTTTTTCATTATTCTATTAATATGTAACTTTGTATTTCTAGCATTCTATCCAACCAGTTTTATCTTAGCTGGTATCTTCAAGAATGGAAAAATTGCACAAAGCATGCTTGTTCCGGTTTTAATTACATTCATATTTTCAATTACAATGCCATCCATGTTTTTAACAATTAGTGGGAAAAACCCACAAGACTATTATATTTTTCTTAGTTGGAATCCAATGCTGTATTTAAATGATATGTTACAATATCAACTCAATATAATACATGATATGTGGCTATCCTACGGCAAATATGCAGTTATTTTATTATTCTTTAGCTTTGTACTCAGTCTATTAGCGAAAAAAACATATCAAAAGTAGGTGGAAACAATGGATATAGGTTGGATTATATCCTTAATTGTTACGGGAATTTGGATAATCTTGATACTAATGATTGCCATTCCAATGAATCGAAAGTATATTGTCCGAGAGAATGGAAAAATCAACTATAAAAAGACAAAAATTCTTTTGCGTTGGAATGTGTTTGATACGTTAACATTAATTGTCGCGATTTATACCATTATTTGTGTGCAAGCATTGAATTTCCTTCTATCATCTGGAGAAACAATTGAAAATCCGTTCGTTCAATTCTTTACAAATCAATCACAAGCATGGGTTATTGTTACTATTTGTTATCTCGTTTCACGTGTGACCATGACTTTAAAAGCAATCAAAGCCCATATGAAGGATGCGAATAATGAGAACGAATGAAGAATGGATGAAAGCCTATCAAAGTGGTGATGTAAGAGGATTAACTGTGTTGTATGAACGACTATACGAGACATTATATTCTTTTCTCTACCGATATACTCGTGAAGAACAACTCAGTATTGACATCGTTCATGACACGTTTGAAGTATTACAAAAGAAGAAGCATCAATATAATCAGCATAAGGGTACGGTGAAAGCATATCTTTTTCAAATTGCATATCGCTTACTAATAAATAAATTAAACCGTCGAAAAAAATGGCGTACAATCTTACCATTTTTGGCCCCCACTCCTACACCCGTATTCTCTATGGATGAGAAATTGGTCATTCAACAAGCCATTGCTCGTTTATCTGAAAAGCACCGCGCTGTTATTTTATTAGCATATTATGCAGACTTACCGCAAGATGAAATGGCGCAAATTCTAGATATTCCAATTGGCACCGTAAAGTCACGATTATATCATGCAACAAAAATATTAAAAGAACAATTGAAGGAGGATTTTAATGGCAAAAAATGAATTCATAGATGATGATTTACAAAAGTGGCTAGATGAATATCATGTCCCCATACCAAGGGAAAAATTACAAATAAGGACCACGAGATGGGAACGTTTGATTCGTTACTTGGCATCACCAACCCAAAATCCACTCGACAAATTTCACGAGACCTCATTCGGGTTAAAGTTGTTTCGGAGTATTCCACTTACAGGAGCGGTATTAGTCGGGGTCATTCAAGTCATATCCCAACTATAGTATGATTATATTTTTTGATACAGCGAGACTTCAATCAGGGGGACTTTTCTCGTTCCAACTAATTGTGAACGAATCGAGCGATTACTTGTTCAAAGGGGAATACATTCAATTATTAGATGATTTTTCAACAAAAATGAAAGATCTATTAAATAAATTATTCGAACCGTTTATTACCATGTATCGTGAAAAGCAAACACACATTGCATTGGAGCACCCAATGTGATATAACTCCAAGCGAATAGATCGACTTGTAACACATTGAAACAGCGCGGAGAGACAAAACCTTGTTTCTCCGCTTAATTAAGCTTAAGAAATTTCCAAACGCCCCCACTTATCGCTCAATTCTGGGATGTCTTCCGCTCATCCAACTTCTCCTTATCCCGCATCAAAATAAACGTGCTCATCCAGGCAGAAATAGGAATAATTAAGGCAATACCAATACCCGCACAAAAGATAGTTATCATTTCTCCACTAAACACTTTCGAGTTGACAATCTCTCCAAATGAATACTCTAAATCTTTAAACCAAATGAGCAGTCCCAAATAACCACCAAAGAAGGCGAAGAATATCGTGTTCGCATCTGTTCCAAGAATATCGCGACCAATATTTAAGCCGGATTGAAATAATTCTTTCCTAGTAAGTAACGGATTCAACCTAAACAAATGGTGCAGTGATGATGAGATGGATATCGCAACGTCCATAATCGCACCAATCGTACTCATGATGATAACGGAAGTAGCTATTTTAACAAAATCAACACCAATATAAAGAGAATACCCACTGATTTCATCTGTTTCTTCTTCACTAAACCCTTGAATTAACGCATACTTTGTCATCAAATGGATAAAGAGAAGTAAGATGGTGACGGTAATGATTGTTGCAATGAATGCTGCTATTGTTTTGTCATTTATTTCATTGATAAAAAAGAGATTGATACAACTAATCAAGACACATGCGATCAATGTAATGATTAGCAGATTAATTGATGTATTCAATATAAAGAATACCGTTAAAATAACAACGAGTAAGTTTAAAAACAATGCAAAGAAAGAACGTACGCCTTGCTTTCCACCCACAAAAGCCATTAATGTAAATAAAATAACCGATAATAGTCCGATTGCATTCATACTCTCGCCCTCTTTCGCTGAACAAAGAAAATCGCTGTATATAAGCTAATCGGTATCGTTAAGACGACGCCAATACCACCAGCTAAAGCTCTCGCAATTTCTAATGATAGATTCATCGAAAGCGTAAATCCAAAAGGAACACCATTTTTCAAATATAAAATAAGCATCGGAAGCGAACCACTCACATAGGCAAAAAATAAAATACTCGTTATTGTCCCCATCACATCTCTTCCGATTTCCAGTCCCGTTTCTTTAAGCTGTTTTACAGATATATCTTTATTCTTTTCATACAACTCAAAGATGGAAGACGACATTGTAATCGCAACGTCCATCACAGCGCCAAGTGATCCAATGAATAACCCAGCCAAAAAGATTAATCGATAAGGACGTGTTAAAAAGGACATCCCTTCATAATAGATCCCACTATCAGAAGTCATCGATAAGACAACATATGTAATTAATAAAGAAGCAAACGTCCCAACTAAAGTGGTCACAATCGCAGCATATGTCTTTTCATTCAAGCCGCTCACAAATAATAGTGATATAATCGTAAACAAAATAACCGTCATCGCACTGATCCATAATAAATTCGATTGGGGGTTTTCCACGTAATAATCAAGGACGAGTGATAATAGAGCAATGTTAATACCTAAACTCATCACCGAAAACAAACCCTGTCTTCTTCCAATCATGAGTAACGTAAAAATAAACACCCATGCCGTTATGACAACATATTTATCACGTTTCACATTCATAATATAACCGGTCAATGCCTCATCTTCTGTCTGGACAATCTTAACAAATAATTCATGTCCTGGTTGAAACGCTTGATCATACGCACCAGATGATGAATACTCATTCGTTAAATAAATTGTTTTTCCTTTATGTTCACCGTTTTTAACGACAGCCTCTATTTTCTGTGTAAAGCGTTCATCTTCATTTTGTAATCCATCGATTATTCTCTCTGAATCTGTAATCGTCGTGTCAATGACTTTCGCAATTGGTCGATCATAAAATGAATGATTATGATAAACAAAAATAAAAGAGGCCAGGCAACTCACAATAACGATGCTATAAAAAATGAGTCGACTTTTAGGTGCCTCTTTTAATTGATTGATTAACATAAAACAATCCTCCACCTATCTGATAAGATTCAGTTTACCACGTCATTTTATTCGTTTCGAGGATTGTCTATGCTTACTATCTAAGTAGGACTTAATGAATTAAATACAAATTACCAATACAAAAATAATAACTAATATTTAATTGGTAATACACTCGGTATGTTCTCTATTAATTCTAAAAAAACTAATAGAGGACAACTTACTACGAGAGTTGTCCTCATGTATTCCAACACTTTATGGTTTTATTACTCAATTACAATGATAAAAATAATGATTATTATTACTAATAAATTATTTACATTTTAATCAGCTATTTTGTGCATTGACCAAACGGTTCCATTTGCAGAGGTGCCACCTATATTTATTCCGATATTCAAACCACTAGCTTCATAAAAAATACCAATTTGATCACCCTGCTCTAGAAAAACATCTCCAGATAACATTACTGTGGAACTTCCTAATATGGCTCTAAGGTTTAATACTAAAGCAATATTTGTATTAATCATCGGGAACAACCCTGACAATAAGTCTGTCGTTGTAGGTGCTATTCTTCTTACAACAAAAGATGGATTAACTGATGGACCTAAACCAACTGAAATCGCAGCTGTAGTATTATAATTTATAATAGCATTTATATTGTATCGCCCATCCTCTGGAACAGTATAAATTCCTGTTGTTGGATTAAAACCTGACCCTCCATAAAATGGTGTAGTTGCAGTCCAGTTATCTAACTGCTGTGATGATGAAACATTAGACGCATTTCTACGTGCTGAGAAGCCAACTTCACCAACGACAGGACCTGGGGGACCTTCGGGGCCTGCTGGACCTTCGGGACCTGCTGGACCTTCGGGACCTGCTGGACCTTCGGGACCTGCTGGACCTTCGGGACCTGCTGGACCTTCGGGACCTTCGGGGCCTGCTGGACCTTCGGGACCTGCTGGACCTTCGGGGCCTGCTGGACCTTCGGGACCTGGAGGGCCTTCGGGACCTGCTGGACCTTCGGGACCTTCGGGGCCTGCTGGACCTTCGGGACCTTCGGGGCCTGCTGGACCTTTGGGACCCGCTGGACCTTCGGGACCCGCTGGACCTTCGGGACCCGCTGGACCTTCGGGACCTGCTGGACCTTCGGGGCCTGCTGGACCTTCGGGGCCTGCTGGACCTTCGGGACCCGCTGGACCTTCGGGACCTGCTGGACCTTCGGGGCCTGCTGGACCTTCGGGACCTGGAGGGCCTTCGGGACCTGGAGGGCCTGGGGGGCCTTCCGTGCCATTTACATCATTTGGAATTAGCGATACTACCTGTTTAAGTTTATTATCCAGCACTAATTCTTTTCTCATTATTGCTGCTAAAGTTTCAAGTACGCTGTCATTAACTTTTAGGACATCGTCAAGAGTCACATCTTCTTCTAAACCAGGCAAAGTACCTAATGCATATTGTATTTTTTCCCCTTCTGCATTTACAATGTGAGCTAATCCTAGTTCTTCCATTGCTATGGATAACAATAATAAATTTATTGCATCATCACGTGTGACACTAATACTAGGTGTTATATCTGGTATATTCGGTTGTGACATCATTCATCTCCCCTTATATCAATATTCAATACACTTTGTATCTAATTCATCTTATGCATTCTCTAATCATTTGTATGGGGTATTGTTACAAACAATAATAATATTGTTCACCACAAATTAGCCTAAAGAATATAATAAAGAAAATGCACGTAATAATATGAGGTGATTGTTATGTCCTTACCAAATATCCCAGATATTGATCCTAATATTACATTAGATAGATGTGAGGTCATTAATTTATTATTAAGCTCAATTGCAATGGAGGAAATTGGTATTTCACATATATTAAATGCAGAGGGAGAAAAGATTCAACGTTTACTAAAAAATAATAATATTTGTGTTCATGACTATTTTAAATTAAACAAAGAAATTAATCAGATGCTTCGCTCAATAGTGAAATCCCAATTACTATTACAAATGAAATTAGAAGATGTCGTTACTATATTTCAAAATCATTCATGTAAACACTTAATAAGTAATTGTAAATGTAAACATGATAAACAAAAATGTAAAAAATCACGGAATCTCCATAGTACATGTAATTGTAAACGCTGTGAAAACAATCATGGTGATAATTGTGGATCATATTCATAGCACATTAATAAAAAACAATCAATCGATGCTACAATTTTTACCAAAATATATAATGTTTTTGGAGAACTACTTAGAATTAATTAATAGTAATAAAGTTCATATGGCAGCTATATATAACCAACTGTGCTCATCTTTTTTTATAATAAAACAATTAAAGGAAAATCACTTAACAAATAATTTAATGTTGAATTCTTTTAATGAAAATAAATCTTTTAACGATGGAATGATAAACTTATTTTCTAGTGAATTAATATCTCTTTGGTCATCAAATAACCACATAAATGACAAATTAAAACTAATCGGATTCTCCTTTTTAAAGGATATTACTAAAGCTAACAAGCTTTATCTTTCAGATCATAATTTATCATCTAATATATGGTGGAATAAAACCCTAGATTACTTTATTTACTACCACTAGATTTCAATTTTATTGACTGTTACGAAAGATTAATGTTGAATAAGAACAGATATATTAAAAAGGCTTCTATTAAAGTTAACAATAGTAGCCTTTATCTCTTTTATATGTGTTATATAGACAACTGTTATATCTCATAGAATCATGAAAGGGATTTATAAATGCCCGGGAAAACCTTATCCATTCCCACTGTCAACTCATCAAGAATAAGTATATAAGCATGATGAGAAAAACTTACTGCGAGTGATACTAACTACTAGCATTTCATTCCTTTTTCAAAAACATTTTTTGATGTGTACGGCAAATTCATTCATAAAATACTAATAGATTATCTCACATAAAGAAAAAAAATCAAAAGGTACAATTCTAGCATCTATTCCACCAGGTATTTCAGTACCTACTCCTGCATAATCTGGATTCAATTCTGTTTTTTCATGCGATGAACAACCAACTACAATTGAATTAATTAGTAATAAAATAGATGTTGTCAGGAAATCCTTTTTCAATAAAAATCCTTCTGATAAAATAATATTCCTATTCATCTAAATCGTCTTTTACCTTTTGTTAAGATGGAATTCTAGACATAAAAATCTAATTTAAACCCATTCGAAAAACTAACCGCCTATTCTGTGTAGTTAATTTTCTCCCGCAAATCTTCCTTATTTATCATTAGTTAGGTGCTCAATCCAATAAGCTGAAATTCTAGGTGGATTCGATTCCATTAAATAATCACCATATATACGTACTTTTTGGTTTATCTTCAGTTCACTAAACAGGTTCAAATTTCTAGCATCATCGTGTTTTAACACCTGAACACTTCCAACACCATAGTTTGATGTGATATAGGCGAATAATCTATTCCCAATACTAATTGGCTCATCGGCCAACCATATCATCCCAAATCTCTTGGAAACAACATACCCCTCTACTGTCAAATAATCATTTGGTAAATCGACATCATTTAATGTGATTTCTATTTTAGGTACTCGTTTAATAGAAGCTAAAGTGAGTGCCCAAACGAATAAACAGGCAAAAAGAAATTTTTTATAGGGTAAATAATCTGGCATATTAATCTCCCCTGTAATTATTTTACCTTCCCTCCTGAAAATTGACACTATTACATCACAATTTACACACTCACGTAAAATAACAGATAGCTTATGAGTTTTATGATATACTTTTCCTAAAGGAGGAATCCGTATGGGTACACGTAACTTAGACAAAATCCTTCTCTCATAATCAAAATATGATAGGAGGAACAATAAATGAAATTAGAAGAAGCGTTAAATTTTTATAAAAAACAGTTTCACGATTTTAAAAACGTTATAAATTTAACAACCATATTAGACAAAGAAGTCGATGAAATTGAACAACAAATCGGGAGACACTTTCAAACTGTATTAGAACTCGGAGCTGGAAATGGCCAATTAGCAAGAAGTATCGCACATCGAAAAAAAGATGTCACAACAATTGAGCTCGTTCCAGAAATGGTCGAATTTGCTAAAACGATTCCTTCATCGGTAAAATCACTTTGTGGGAGTTTTAATGATTTACCACTTAATGAAACGTTCGATGTCATCCTCTATATTGATGGTTTTGGCGTAGGTAATGATGACGATCAATTATTACTATTGCACCGAATCTATGAATGGATGAATAATGATGGGGTTGCACTGATTGATATTTATCAACCAAACTATTGGAAAAAGATAGATGGAAAGAGTATGTATCCTTTAGGAACGAAAGAAGTAGCCCGTAAATACGGGTTTATAGAAGAAACAAATGAGATGACAGATACGTGGTGGCATGAGGATAATCCTGAAAACGTGTATACACAAACATTGACATGCTATTCACCAGATGACATTGTAGCACTTGCCAATCAAGCAAACCTAAAAGTAAAAGCATTCTACCCCGGTGGTGCAATGGATTTTGACACATGGACATACAACGAAACCGTGTCACTTTCTAGTTGTCTCAGTTATCGGGTGAAGTTAGTGAAATAAAAGAAAACTCCTGTCACATTTTAGCAGTGGCAGGAGTTTTTTATGATTGGTTGCTTCAGACTAAATGATGGTTGTATGTTCTTCCAAAACCTGGGCAATTTCTGCTAATGAATATTTGTAAGTCACTATATCCACTGAGCCTTATTTGAATTGGATGTCATTTTATAGTAATTATACTGCATTATATACGAAGATAATTTATTTCTGAAAATACCAAAAATAAGTCTCAATAATAATAGAGCTATTGAATTAGGATCCACTTGCATGACCTCGGTATTTATTAAATCACTCAGGATGTCTATCAGCGTTCTAAATTAAATTTTTAAAATATATTGCATTTTCTGCAACCAGTGCTACAATCTAATCTAAAAGGGGTGATTGAAATATCTATACTTGTGTTGCAGGACGTCCATAAAAAGTACAAATCCCACCAGGTCATTGATCACGTCAGTTTAACGATTGAACAACCAGGGATATGGGCATTAGTTGGACCTAATGGGGTCGGCAAAACAACATTGCTAAACTGTATATGTAACATCATTCCGATTAATTCGGGGAAAATTGAGTTGCTAGGTGAGTCGAATAAAAATTTTAAGATCTTTAAAAAGGTTTCCTATTTGCAAGACAACACGATTTTATTTCATTACTTAACAGGTTACGACCACCTAAAGTATGTATGTGATGTGCATGAATTACCAAAGAGTCGTATTCAAGAAGTCGCTGAATATGTAGGTATGGAAAGTTACTTACATAAAAGGATCGGCACATACTCTCTTGGAATGAAACAACATTTACTTGTAGCTCTTTCAATAGTCAACAAACCTAAGCTCTTATTCATGGATGAGCCATTAAATGGTCTCGATCCATCAAGTGCGATACTGATGCGTAAAATCCTTCTTGAACTAGTGAAACATGGCACAACGATTATTTTATCCTCTCACAACTTAGCTGAAATTGATCGTGTAACCAATCAGATTATCTTTTTAAAAGATGGAAAATTAATTGAAGTTGATCGTCGCGAACATACCAAAACAGAGTATAGATTCAAACTATCTCATCAATCGATGGCAAAACAAATATTAAAAGATGCCGGATACAACATCATCGATGAAAATGAAACAATCCATGTCATAATAGGAGAAAAGGATTTAAATGAATGCATTCAACAGATTCAGAATAACGGTATGACGATCTTAGATATACAAAAAGAAGTTTCTGGCTCTGAAAAATTGTATGAAACGTACTTTGAGCGAGGCTAACGAGCGATGCATATGATCAAATTCGAATGGAAAAAACTATGTCGCTTAAGAGTTTTTATCTTCTTTCTCCTAATGACGATCCTTTTAATAGCCTGTTTATTTATTCGTAATGATATGCAACAAGATATGGTCAAAGCTGAACGTGTGGAATTTTTCCGTCATCACTCATCTGAAGTAACATCACAGTTGGTCACGGATCAAAAGAGACAATCTGAAATTGGTGAAGGTGCTGATTCAACACTTGAAGAATCAATAGAAGTTGGTAAAACGTTATATGCTAAACTACAAGATTTAATCACACATATAACTGAGGATGGACATATGAAGGCACTACAATTAGAAAATGATGTGTATGAATTAGCTATGCATTACCAATCATTAGACAAACGCTATCCGATGTCACAACCTGAAATGGAAGATGAAATCAAATTAAATAATAAACTATTAAAAAACGAATTACCGAAAGAAAATCTTGCAATTTCTATTCAACCGGCTGTGTTTATGAAACAAACTGTTCAATTACTTGTCAATACGTTTGGATTTTTTATCTTATTAGTCATCATCGGGACACCAATTGCGAGAGAGTTTGATGATAAAACGATTAAATTAACCTATGTTTTACCTATATCATCTACTCGTATGGTCGTATCAAAATGGATCAGTTTAGTATTAGCAGGAATGGCTTGGTTGTTTGTCGTCTTCTTGTCAGCTTATACGATTTCTCGTTTATTTGGTAGCGAGGTAAAGAGTCTATTTAATTATCCGTTTTTCACTAAGGATATGACATTTATTTCAGCAGGGGATTACGTACAACAATCGATTATTTTTAGTGTCATTTATCTATTCGTACTGATGAGTGTTTTTATTTGTCTTTCTTTTCTTGTAAAAAACACATTGATTGTCCATATCGTTTTATTCATTTTATTTAGTATAAATTTATTAATCATTAAAAACGGAGGCGCACACCCATTACTTCCTTGGAGTTATCAAGATTTAGATTTTACAGTGTTACAGCATGAAGCAGCTTCCTGGTTGGGAGCCATTTTCAGCTTTTTGGTCACGATTATCATGCTCCTTCTAGCCATTAAAGCTAGTCAAAGGAGGGATTATCAATCATGAGGATATTTTCATTTGAAAGTAAAAGATTGATAAAAAAGAAAACAACACGGGTCATGCTCATGTTGAGTATATTAGCTGTTTCTACAATTTACCTACTTCACTTCAATCTGGCTGAACAGGTGCAAAAAAAGGTGACAAACCATAACGATTTTTTAATTGATTTATATAAACAAGATCAAGTAGATTGGGAAATCAAAAAGAAAGAAGCACAACGAGCTAAAGATGAAGAAGTATTGGAAGAGGCCACATTTATGGAAGAACATGCTCGTTCAACGCATGAGCATTACCTAATGATGAAAGAAGCCTATCAAAACGAAGATTGGAAAAAGATTTTTCAACATGAATTAAAGCAGCTCAAGCTCTTTGCCTATCCTCCCCCAGAGGAACCAGCAGATGCTAATTTTGAAAATCAAGAAATTACAAATTTTACACTTCGAGCTTCCTATGAGGAAGTCAAATATATGCTAGAAAATGATATTAAGCCGTTTATGCAAAATATCACAACTAACATGTATTTACCGACAATCTATGATAGTTTTAGTGGAAGAACATTGGCATTGTGGCAAGAAGAGACAAAGCGATATGGAAGAGAAGGTATTTACTATTTGTATCAGCTTATTCAATCATTATATATTCCAATTATCATCTTAATTGGTAGTTTTATATTTGGAAATACATTTTCTTCAGATACAAAGAAAAACAACCATATTCGTTTTTATCAAGTCTTACCACTACATCGAACAAAATTATTTTTTACCAAGTATGTCACTGGTTACTTAGGAATATTACTCTTTGTCTTAATCATGTTGGGCGTACCCATAGCAGTCGGCACAATCATGCATGGATTTGGTGATTTGAAATATCCTATTCTTGTTTATGATGGATACACAACAGAATACATGAATCGAAATATCGTCGAAGATACGTTTCATTTTATCCCTTTGCAAAAATATTTAACTCAGACTCTAGTTTTGGCCATTGTTATGAGTCTACTGATTTATACGATGTATTTTCTCGTTTCTCAATTTATAAAAGAACCTATATTTAATATGATCATCGTTGGAATTCTCACCTTTGTAGGAACCTTGATTTCACACCCGTACAACCCATTTAGTTATATAGATACAGATAAAGTCATCACACATGAAATTCAATTACAAACACTGAATACAGATTTCACAATGACAATGGGAATCATTGTGACATTAGGACTTAGTTTAGTATTTATGGCCCTTAACTATATTAGTTTTAAATACAATTCAAGAAATGATGGCGGAGGATAATTTCCTCCGTCATTCTATAAGATAATGATTATTTTTTGGCTCTAGCATTTTTGTGATTTTAAATTAGTTTATCACAAGATACTTCTACAAAACTCAAATCTTCTACTTTTAAAACAAGTATCGCCCCGCCATCATAGGCACCACCATCTATACAAAGATGATGTCCACCGTGATAATATCCTTCTCCATTCCAATCAGAAAAATATTTAACAGGTGTATGACCGTGAATAATTAATTTATCGTTTAAAACGTCTCCGGAAATTGCTTTGAATTGTTTATAAAATTCATGACGAATCCACAGCATATCTTCACGCTTTTGCTTCGAGAGAGGAACACCACTTTTAAATCCCGCATGAACATACACGCATCGATTGTCATCGTCTATTAAATACAGCGGGAGATCATTCATTTTCTGTATCAGATCAACATACTTCTTATTTAACATCTCATAAAGATCATAATAACTTTCAAAAGACTCATCGAACATCGACTGAACTGTTGCTAGGCCGCCATTCCGAATCCATCTTTCACCAGATCTCATCATCTCCATATAATCGAATTGATTGTCCGGTTTCGGCCGATTGACAAAATCTAAAAATATCTCCTCATGATTTCCCATTAGATAGGTGACTTGACTCGGGTACTTTTCCATCAACTTAAAAACATACGTCAAACATTTCAAACTCCCTTTACCTCGATCAATCAAATCACCAATAAGAATGAGTCGATCACCAGCCTCTAAATTCAATTTGCTTTTCTTTAAAGCCTGCATCCATGCTTCATACTCACCATGAATGTCAGAACAAACAAATGTATTCAAATCACCACATCCATTTTATTCTTTGTAAGAATCTATTAATCAATAGACTTTCTATGATCGTGTTTTAAACACGTAATGATTTCAATTTACCATACAAACTTAACATTACTTATCGTGTAAGTGAAATAGGAAAATCTCTAATTCCATTATTTATTAGTCTTAGTAAGTCTATTGATTAGTTAATAATAGCTTTTTAAATTAGATATCTATTCAAAACAATCTTCCAAGATAAATGATACCTAATCCAATAAAAAAGATAATTGCTCCCCAAAAAAACTGACTAAACATGCTGCGATCACCAAAGAAAAAACGAATATATGGCATTTGTTTACCGATACCAAATATGATGAGTCCAATAATCGCTATAATAAACCCTATACCACTTATTATACCTTCTTCAAATACTTCCATTTCTTCACTCCTAAAATACCTATTTATAGATTGCTTTGTTTATCTTCTAACGTATTTTTATCGTATCAGATTTCTAAGATGTTTCCCGAACTAGCATCATGAATTGGCAATTTCGTCCATAATTATAACATATATGTTTGTTGTTTCTGAACGAAGTAAAACAGGACATGAAACAGTACTATATTCGGAATGTATTTACTAAACCTCTGGAAGCACAGAATATGGCACTCTTTACAACTAAAAACCCCGCCACACCACAGTGACGGGGTTTATTTTACTAATTAACCAATAGATCCTTCCATCTCGAACTTAATCAATCTGTTCATCTCAACCGCATATTCCATCGGTAGTTCTTTTGTGAATGGTTCGATGAAGCCCATGACAATCATTTCTGTTGCTTCTTGTTCGCCTAGGCCGCGGCTCATGAGATAGAATAATTGTTCTTCAGATACTTTTGATACTTTCGCTTCGTGTTCAAGTGAGATGTTATCGTTATATACTTCGTTGTATGGAATTGTGTCGGAAATCGATTCGTTATCTAGAAGTAACGTATCACACTCGATTGTTGCTTTCGCGTTGTCTGCTTTACGACCGAATTGGACAAGACCACGGTAGTTTACTTTTCCACCTTGTTTTGAAATAGATTTAGACACGATGGATGAAGATGTATTTGGTGCTAAATGATGCATTTTCGCACCAGCGTCTTGTGTTTGACCTCTTCCTGCGATAGCAATCGATAATGTGTTACCTCTTGCACCCTCACCTCTTAGTAAGACCGCAGGGTATTTCATCGTTACTTTAGAACCGATGTTACCGTCAATCCATTCCATTGTGGCGTTCGCGTCACATGTTGCACGTTTTGTAACGAGGTTATAGACGTTATTTGCCCAGTTTTGGATGGTTGTGTAACGGCAATATGCATTCTCTTTAACGAAGATTTCAACGACCGCTGAGTGTAGTGAGTTTGTTGTGTAAACTGGTGCTGTACATCCTTCAACATAGTGGACAGATGCACCTTCATCAACGATAATTAATGTTCTTTCGAATTGCCCCATATTTTCCGAGTTAATTCTAAAGTATGCTTGTAATGGTGTCGTTGCTTTTACACCTGGTGGAACGTAAATAAATGATCCACCTGACCATACAGCTGAGTTTAGTGCTGCGAATTTGTTATCAGTTGGTGGGACAACTTTTCCGAAATATTGTTTAAACAGTTCTTCATGCTCTTTAAGGGCTGAATCTGTATCGGTAAAGATGATTCCCATTTCTTCTAAATCTTCTTGTAAGCTTTGATATACAACTTCTGATTCATACTGTGCGGATACACCTGCTAGGTACTTCTGCTCTGCTTCAGGGATACCTAATTTATCGAATGTCTGTTTAATTTCGTCAGGCACTTCATCCCATGTACGCCCTTGTTTTTCTGATGGTTTAACGTAGTAGACAATCTCATCAAAATCAAGTTCTGATAAGTCGCCTCCCCACATTGGCATCGGCCGCTCGAAGAAATGTTCTAATGATTTCAAGCGGAATTCAAGCATCCACTCTGGCTCTTCTTTCATCTTAGAAATTTCTTCAACGACTTCACGTGTTAAACCTCTTTCAGTACGGAAAATCGAAACGTCTTTATCACGAAAACCATATTTATATTCATCAGACACTGGCAAATCTTTCGCCATTGCTTACAACCTCCCTTAAATATTTTTCAATGTGTTCAAAAAACGCATTGACTTAGTCTTCTTTCTTCACACCTTGTTCCATCGCTTTCCAAGACAGTGTGGCACATTTGATGCGGGCTGGGAATTGTGATACACCTTGAAGTGCTGCAATATCGCCAGAATCCATTTCATCAAAGTCAATATCTTTACCGAGCATCATATCAGAGAAAAGCTCTGACATTTTCAGTGCTTCGTCAACTTTTTTACCTTTGACGGCTTCTGTCATCATTGATGCAGAGGCCATGCTGATGGAACATCCTTCACCTAAAAACTTAACGTCTTCAATGACACCATCATCGACTTTCATTTGTAATTCAATTCTGTCACCACATGTCGGGTTATTTAAATCGACTGTCAAAACATCGCCTTCAAATTTACCGCGATTTCGTGGACTTTTATAATGGTCCATGATGACTTGTCGATATAATGTATCTAGGTTATTAAAAGACATGATTGAAATACTCCTTCGTTTTTAGAAGTCCTTCTACTAATCGATCGATATCTTCAGTCGTATTATATAAATAAAAACTTGCTCTTGCGGTTGCTGTTACATCTAACCATTTCATTAATGGCTGAGCACAATGGTGACCCGCACGGACAGCGATTCCTTCTGCATCTAGAACGGTTGCGACATCATGTGGGTGGACATCATCTAAGTTGAATGTGACAAGAGCTGCTCTTTTCTCAGGCCCGTAAATCTCGATTCCATCAATGGTGCGCATCTTTTCTAGTGCGTAGTCAGCTAATTTTTCCTCATGTTGTAAAATGTTATCCATTCCAACATCTTGAAGGAAATCAATTGCCGCACCTAACCCAATGGCACCTGCGATTATTGGTGTCCCACCTTCGAATTTCCATGGGAGTTCTTTCCATGTTGAATCATATAGATCAACAAAGTCTATCATCTCGCCACCAAATTCAACAGGTTCCATCACTTCTAACAAGTCTTTCTTTCCATAGAGGACACCAATGCCTGTTGGAGCGCCCATTTTGTGACCTGATAGTGCGTAGAAATCACAATCTAAATCTTGTACATCAACTTCCATATGTGGTGCACCTTGAGCACCGTCAACGACAAGAATAGCACCGTTTTGATGCGCGATTTGAGCAATTTCTTTAATCGGATTAATCGTTCCTAGTACATTCGATACATGTGCGATGGCAACAATTTTTGTGTTCGTTGTCACCGTCTTTTTCACATCTTCTAAAGTAACAGTGCCATCTTCTTGTAATGGAATATATTTTAATGTGGCGCCTGTTGCTTTCGCAGCTTGTTGCCATGGAATAATATTACTATGATGTTCCATTGGCGTTAGAACAATTTCATCACCTTTTTTTAATTGATGACGTGCATAGCCATAAGCGACCATATTAATCGAAGTGGTCGTTCCCCGGGTAAAGATAATTTCCGCCGTACTTTTAGCATGGAGAAACTGACGAACCTTCTCACGTGCCCCTTCATATTGATCAGTAGCACGTGAGCCCAATGTATGCACACCGCGATGAACATTTGCATTGTTTTTGCGGTAATATTCATTGACAGCTTCGATAACTGTAATCGGCTTTTGAGCCGTTGCAGATGAATCGAGATAGACTAACGGATGACCATTGATTTCCTGGTTTAAAATCGGAAACATCTCGCGAATGGCTTTAACATCCATTAGTTTATCTTCCTTTCAATAACTTGTTTTAGTTGTTTTTTCACCGATTCAAGTGGTAATTGTGAAACAACTGGCTCAAGGAATCCGTGAATAATGAGCTTTTCCGCTTCTTGTTTTGTAATTCCACGACTCATTAAATAGTATAGCTGCAATGGGTCCACTCGACCGACTGAAGCCGCGTGACCTGCCATAACGTCATCTTCTTCGATAAGAAGGATCGGGTTCGCATCACCGCGTGCTTTTTCACTCAACATGAGGACACGTGATGTTTGCTCAGCGTTAGAACCAGATGCTCCGTTTTCGATTTTACCAATGCCATTAAAGACATTACTTGCGCTATCTTTCATGACACCGTGTTGTAAAATATAACCTTCTGCATTTCTACCCCAGTGGATTGTTTTAGCCGTAATGTTTTGGATTTGTTTCCCACGACCAACCGTCACTGTATTCGCATGACATAATGAATTGTCACCAACAAGTTCTGTAATGTTTTCAAAGATCGTGTTTCCATCGTTCATTTGTCCGATTGACCAATTAATCGTTGCATCACGATGTGCAACACCGCGACGGTTCGTATAAATCGTAGTTCCTGTCGCAAAGTTATCAACCGCACCAAATGTGATTCTTGCGTTATCATGGGCAAAAACTTCCGTAACAATATTTGCAACTGTTTCATCTTCATTGTTTGAAATATAGTTTTCCACATAATTGACCGAACTATTAGATTCAGCAACAACAATCACATGGTTGAAGTAGGCAATTGTTGGATCTTCTTGCCAGAACACGACTTGTAATGGGGTCTTGACTTCTACGTTTTTAGGAACGTATACAAAGATACCACCATTCATAAGTGCTGCATGTAAAGCAGTTAAACGATGTTCGTCAACAGAGACAGCATCTTTCATGTAATATTTTTTCACGAGATCTTCGTGTTCTTGTAAGGCTGTGAAAATATCTGTAAAGATAACACCTTTTTCTTTTAGTTCATTGCTTAGTGATGCATATGCAATGGAGTTATTTCTTTGAATGAGTAAGTTCTCAGGTAAATTCTCCGGGTCAAAGAAATCTTTTATTTCTTCAGGTAGATGTTCCAATGATTCGATTGATTCACCTTGTACATAATCATGTTTAAAGCGACTGAAATTCCATCTGACAATACTTGTTTTATCAGGTTTAGGCATTTCTAGAGTCGCTGACTGTTCCAATGCTTCAAGGCGTAACGTTTTCATCCACTCTGGTTCATTTCTATCCTTTGAAAACTGCTCAATATAATCTTTCGTGTAAATCTGTTCCGTATCAACAGTCATGCTACCCCTCCTAACTTAAGCTTCTTGTCCAACAGTTTCATCTTTAATACCGAGTTCATCTTTTAACCATTCGTATCCTTCTTCTTCTAGACGTTTTGCTAACTCAGGTCCACCTGATTTAACAACACGACCTTGCATCATCACATGCACATAATCTGGTTTAATATAATTTAATAGTCTCTGATAGTGTGTAATAATTAATGTTCCGAACTCTTCACTACGCATGTCGTTAATCGCATCAGAAACAATTTTAAGCGCATCAATATCTAATCCAGAATCAATTTCATCGAGGATAGCAATTTTCGGTTTTAAAAGGCTCATCTGTAAAATTTCATTACGTTTTTTCTCTCCACCAGAGAACCCTTCATTTAAGTAACGCTGTGCCATATTTTTATCAATTTCAAGTGCGTCTAATTTCTGATCCATTTCTTTAATAAATTTCATGAGTGGAATTTCATTACCTTCTCCACGAATCGCATTAATAGATGAACGTAAGAAATCTGATGTCGTCACACCGCTAATTTCACTTGGGTATTGCATTGCTAAGAATAATCCTGCACGTGCACGCTCATCAACTTCCATATCAAGTACTTCTTCACCATCTAGAAGAATGCTTCCTTTTGTTACTTCATAACTTGGGTGACCCATGATTGCGGATGCTAATGTTGATTTACCCGTTCCGTTCGGTCCCATGATTGCGTGGAACTCGCCACCCTTTATCGTTAAGTTAACTCCCTTTAATATTTCATTCCCTTCAACTGAAACATGAAGGTCTTTAATTTCTAATGTAGATCCAGCCATAATGATACCTCCAATTAAAAATAGTTATGTTTGAGAACCATTATCACCAATTCTCAATTTATTATCATTATCATCTTAAATCATCTAGCAATTAATAGCAAATGATTGAGATAACCTTCTCTAAAACATTATAACATATATATTTTCACGCTTTAATTAGTTGAAACATTATTGTTATTATTTTATTGTTCATTTTCAATTACATAAATAAAAAGGATAGTTATTGATACAAAAAGAGAAGCCGAGACAAAATGTATTGAGCTGTCCCCCATCAAGTAGATTGATGAGATCATAATAATTGATTCAAGTGGTTTTAGCTCTGAATTTAAAAGAATAAAAGCTGTTTTTTTCATAATATTTGATTTTGTTTATGAGGAACCTTCGAAAATTAGTTAACGTTTCATTTCATGGGGTTGTTTAATCATAGGTAAACCGTCAATGTTAGTTGAAGTTAGTTTGCATTAAAGCGTTCAATCGTATGTAAGTCACTGATAGTTGGTGAAGTTACCTCGCATTAAAGCGTTCAATCGTATGTAAGTCACCGAGGGTTGTTGAGGTTACCTCGCATTGAAGTGTTCAATCGTATGTAAGTCACCGAGGGTTGTTGAGGTTACCTTGCATTGATGCGTTCAATCGTATGTAAGTCACCGAGGGTTGTTGAGGTTACCTTGCATTGATGTGTCCAATCTTACATATGTCGATGATTTTACTCGGAGTTACATCACATTGAATCATTCTAAGAAAGGCAAGACTGTACTTTGGTGGAATGACCGCGCACCTATAAAATAATCCACGCCTAAGAAATAGGTGTGGATTATTATTTTTATGCTTATTAAATTATTTTTCTTTCCAATCGCAAAATCTTAGATTCCGTTTTAGCGAACAAAATTTGATGTACTAATCTCTAAGTACTCATCTTGTTCCAGACTCTTTACAGTAACCATTTATTGACATTTGTCTCTGATAATTATTCCCCATCAACTGGGACAACAGAACCGTTATATTCTTCTAAAATAAAGTCTTGGATTTCTTTTGAATGAAGAACGTCTACTAATGTTTTAATCGCTTCGTTATCTTTATCTTTGGATTGGACAGCAATAATATTCACATACGGTGAATCTGAATCTTCTAGAGCGATTGCTTCTTCAATTGGATTAATTTCATGATCAAGGGCGAAGTTTGAGTTAATTAGTACCGCATCTCCCTCATCATTTAAATACATTTGAACGAGCATCTCAGGTGATGTTGAGTCGTCAAACTTAAAGTTCTTTGGATTTTCTACAATATCATCCACAACAGCTACTGTTTTATCAATACCTTCTTTTAACTTAATTAATCCTTTTGCTTCAAGTAGAGCTAACATCCGTCCATGGTCAGCGACTGAACTACTTAATAAAATCGTCGCACCTTCAGGTAAATCTTCTAGGCTTTTATGACGTTGTGAATAAATACCGATTGGTTCGATATGGATGCCACCAGCATTTTCTATATCATAACCATGTTCTTCTTTCTGAGCTTCGAAAAACGGGATATGTTGATAGAAGTTGGCATCTAAGTCACCAGCATCTAAATCTTGATTTGCCATGACATATTCTGTATACGTCTCGATTTTAAGTTCTATTCCTTTTTCTTCTAAGATCGGTTTTGCTTTTTCTAAAATCGGAACATGCGGATTTGGTGATGCTCCTACTTTAAGGGTTATTGTTTCACCTGATTCACCATCTTTTGAGGCTGAACCTGTGTCATCTTTTTTATCCGCTCCACATGCAGCAAGCGCGATAGCAACAAACGCGATAATTGTAAATTGTAACCATTTCTTCATGTGTGATCTCTCCTTGTATGTTTTATTTTTTATATGAGAACTAGATGAACTAGTCTGTTAACGTTTATCAACTTTTGCGGTCATCGTGTCACCAATCCACTGTATGAGAAAAACAATTAATAAAATAATGACTGTGGCGACGAGCGTGACATCAGGACGGTTGCGTTGAAATCCATATAAAAAGGCCAAATGACCTAATCCACCAGCACCAATTACACCAGCCATCGCTGTATAGCCAACAAGTGCGACGGAAGTCACGGTAATGCCAGAAAATAAAGCAGGACGTGATTCCGGAATAAGCACTTTCCAAATGATGGTACTCGTCTTTGCTCCCATTGATTTCGCTGCTTCGATAACTCCTTTATCAATTTCACGTAAAGCAATAAGAACCATTCGAGCATAAAATGGAGCCGCTCCGATAACCAATGCAGGAAGGGCAGCATTCGCTCCCCGGATCGATCCAAAAATGAGCTTCGTAAATGGAATCAGTAAAATGATCAAAATAATAAATGGAATCGAGCGAAATATGTTCACGAAAGCTCCTGTTAGAAAATGAACAATGCGATTCGCCCATATATTATGTGGCGCTGTTAAAAATAGAAGAAGTCCAATTGCCAAGCCGAATATGAACGTAAATACCGTTGATAAAACGGTCATATAAAGCGTTTCATAAGTCGCTTCCCACATTTGCAACCAATCTACATTTGGGAAAATCTGTTCGATAAATGACGTTGTATCATTCGATGTTTGTTGACCCATTGCTTAAAACCTCTGCTTTCACATCAATTGATTGTAAATACTGTAATGCTTGATGAATTTGATTTTCTTCACCGTCAATATGCACGATTAATGTGCCATATGGTCCATCTTTCGTTTCTGTAATATTCCCGTGAACGACACTTGCTGATACTTGAAAGTTTCGAATCAGTTCAGTTAATATCGGTTCTTCTGTTTTTTGACCAACAAAAGTGAGCTGAATGAGCGAACCACTTGGGTAATTTTTGAATAGCATTTCAAGTGTCGGTAATGTATCTTTAACGCCTGTTAATTGAGAGACAAAACGTTTTGTAATAGGTTGTTGTGGATTTTGAAACACATCAAGTACTTTCCCAGATTCAACAATCTTTCCATCTTCCATCACAGCGACACGGTGACAAATCTTTTGAATGACATGCATTTCGTGCGTGATAAGAACGATTGTAATTCCTAACCTTTCATTAATATCAACAAGAAGATCTAAAATAGAATCAGTCGTTTCCGGGTCGAGTGCACTTGTTGCCTCGTCACCAAGTAAGACATCAGGTTTATTTGCTAAAGCTCTAGCAATGCCAACCCGTTGCTTCTGTCCACCTGAGAGCTGGCTCGGGTATGCTTTTTCTCTTCCTTGTAAACCGACAAGTTCAATAAGATGCTGAACTCTTTGTTTTCTTTCCTCTTTTGACACACCAGCAATTTCTAACGGAAATTCAATATTCTCTTCAACTGTTCGCGACCATAGTAAATTAAAATGTTGGAAAATCATACTGACCTTTTGTCGTGCCAGGCGTAAACTTTCACCTTTCATATGGGAAAATCGTTTACCATTGATGAAAACTTCACCACTTGTCGGTTGTTCTAATCCATTTAACAGGCGAATAAACGTACTCTTTCCAGCGCCACTATATCCAATCACACCGAAGATTTCGCCTTTTTCTATATCTAATGTCAAATCATCAACCGCAACAATTTTCTTATCATCAACGGTAAACTCTTTACGGAGCTCTTTTATTGAAATCACTAAAATCCATCCTCCAATCACATGTTGTCATATAAACAAAAACGCCTTCCTGCTCTAGAGAACAGAAAGACGATTATCATTCATCTTCGTTCTCTCATCTTCCAAAGCATGGCTTTGCAGGAATTAGCACCGTTTTAGGAAAGTCCTAAAGGTTGCCGCGGTTTCAATGGGCCTGTCCCTCTACCGCTCTTGATAAGAGATTTCGCTTTTATTCTTTTTCCTAATAAATGTTATCATACGCATTCTAATGCAAAATGTCAACTATTATCATTATAAAAGCATTTATAAATTTAATCTTGTTGAAACAGTTCTGGTTTATATTTATATAAATATTGATAAATGTTTCCTACTGAACGGAATGCATAAATCTTTTCTTTTATTTCATTATCTTTTTTGATGAATAAACATGGGACACTTTCGATTTTATTGTCCTGCATAAATTCCGGATGAAGGGACGCATTCATCTCATAGAAAATATCTTGTTTGTGAATGGATTCAATTTGTTCGAGCATTTGGCGTGCGACGTGACATGTCCCGCAAAAAGGACTGTATATATAAAGTAAAATATTCTCTTCTTTCAATTCATTGTCTGTTATTTTTATCATTCGATCACCCTAATTTCCAAGCTTACAGAAAAATAGGGTTTACTTCAATGTTTTTACTCACTAAGGCATGAGCTATTTCATGTAACGGTGTTGTTGCTACTTCTTTATAGTCTGGATGGATATAGATATGTTCAGCATGCGGTAGTTCGCGTTTCAGTTGTTTACGTAATTTCCATCCTGCTTTATCTTCATCAGCCATAATATAGACATCACGATCGTCCAGTTGGTATGTTTCTAATAATTCATCAAAACGTTCAATTCCAAGTGTGCCGTTTGTACAAATGATTGTTACATCTTCCGTAATGACTTTTTTAATTTGCTGTTTATCGGTTAATCCTTCAACAATAATCACTTTAGGAAGCATGCTAAGCACCTCACCATGTATCATCATTCAAAAATATAAAAAAGATTTGGTTCAGACGGAGTATTTACTCCACCCTCTACTTGAACCTTAGTCGCAACTCCCGCCTATAGAGGCGCGAGTCCTAGTATCACCGTGAAGACGAAAAGAAGGTTGTATCGTTCACAAAAACGACCAACCTCCTTGAAAAACGTCATGTTAAATTAGTCTTCTTCTACCATTGCTTGGTATGCATCAGCAGACATAAGCTCATCCAATTCAGCTTCATTAGATGGCTCAACAACAATCATCCATGCTTTTTCATATGGTGATTCGTTAACAAACTCAGGGCTATCTTCTAGCTCTTCGTTTACTGCAACAACTTTACCACTTACTGGAGCATAAAGTTCGGATACCGTTTTAACAGATTCAACACTTCCGAAAGGCTCGTCTGCTTCAACTTCTTCTCCAACTTCAGGTAACTCAACGAATACGATGTCGCCTAATTCATCTTGTGCGAAATCAGTAATTCCTATACGTACTTTGCCGTCTTCCTTTTTAACCCATTCATGTTCTTCAGAGTATAATAATTCCTTTGGTAAATTCATTCCAATTCCCTCCATTCAATCATTGCAACTTCCAACTTAAATATACAAGTTTACAGAAAAATATGCTAGTAAATCATTGCTTATTTTTATTTTATCATAAGATGCCTAGAACATTAACTCCAAGTTTCTTCAAATGCCTCTTCTTTAAAGCCGACAGTGACACGTTCACCATCTGTCGCGATAGGTCTTTTAATGAGCATACCTTCTTGTGCTAATTGTTCGGCCATCTCTTCTTTCGTCATATCCTTAATTTTATCCTTCATATTAAGTTCGCGATATTTTTTCCCACTCGTATTAAAGAATCGACGTGGCGGCAGACCGCTTTTATCCATATAATCTAATATTTCTTCTTTTGTCGGTGGATTTTCTACAATATGTATATACTCATATTTGATTCCTTGCTCATCAAGCCACTTCACAGCTTTTTTGCATGTACCACAATTCGGATAACAATATAGCTTCATGAATAGCCCTCCTTCTACTTCATTACTTATCTTTATCTTAGCATGTTCTGGGGTGGGATTGAAGTATGTTGGTGTTAGGATTGTTAATTGTCTGTATGTAGTTGTTTTACGTTGAAATGGATAATAGAAGAAAAATCTTGAAATAAGTAATATATAGAATTTACGTTACTACCCCTGCTCCTTCAGATTATTGATAGATATTCAAAGTAATGGTAAAATTAAAAAATGAATATTTTTGATAATTGTTATGAATCCCTTAATTCAAATTTTGAAATTTCAGGAGTGTCATCATATGATTTCAGCCATCGAAATATCCAAAACGTATCACAATTCTAGAACAGCAGCACTAAAAAATACAAATATCGTTATTGATGATGGTTCAATTAACGTTATTATGGGTAAAAGTGGGTCTGGAAAATCAACACTGTTAAATATATTAAGTGGGTTAATTAAACCAAGTACTGGTACTGTTTATATGATGAATAAAGATTATTATAGGTTATCAGAAAAAGAAAAAGCACAGTTCCGCGGTAAATATTTTGGTTATGTATTCCAATCCTTTCAACTCATTTATGAATTGACGGTGTATGATAATATCATCATGCCACTACATATTACAAATCAAAAAGTAAATGAACAAGCCGTTTACCAACTACTAAAAGATTTAGAGATTCATCATTATATGCGTTCTTTTCCTAGTGAATTATCTGGTGGGCAACAACAAAGAGTGGCCATTGCAAGGGCAATGATCCACAATCCAAAAGTCATTTTTGCGGATGAACCTACAGGTAATTTGGACTCTGAGAATTCATTAAGGGTAATTGAATTATTAACTCGTCTCTGTAAAAAAAATCAAACGACATTACTCGTTGTCACACATGATAAACATTTAATTAAAAATCCGGATCATCTATTTATACTTAAGGATGGAAAACTCGTATAGAATGAAGGGTAAACAATGAAATCGGTAAAACTATTATCTTACGCATGGAAATTATTATGGAATAACAAAAAAATTTTCTGGTCAGTTGTTAGCGCTCTAACATTTATACTCGTATTTATAACGATTGCCATTGGGATATTGCATCACTATGTGGATCAAGCAAAATTAACCGCTTATCAAACATATGGTGACCACACTTTAATTGTAAATTCCGATGAACCCATGACTGGAGAAAATGCACTAAGGGAAACTGGACATTTCCGCATTTCTGGCAATATATATACATCAGGTCTCTTAAACAATGATCAAGATTTGGATTTCACAATCGGGTGGATGGACGAGCACGCTTTGACTCAAATGAATCTCCTCCGTGGAAGAATGCCAGAATCAGATTATGAAGTCCTAGTTGAAGAATTTACTATTGGACACCTTGCTAGGGGGTCCAAGCAAACTGACATCAAGCTTCCTTTCACATTCAATATAGAGAGAGAGGAGTTTACTGTCGTTGGGATTGTTAAAAACTATTCCGGTATTTGGTCTAGTTCAACGATAATTGAAAAAGGGAAAAATACATATCCAAATATCATTTTGACTCGTGATTTTACACAACTCTTTCCAGATATTCAACAACATATGATATTAATCAAAGACAGAACAGAGTCACTTACTCTCGATTTTGATACAATTGATACTTTTTTTAAACATAATGATTTGCAGGAATTGGATTATGACGCAATTGTCATTAATACAAATTTATATGATGATCATTTAAAGCAAGTCAATCAGGTTTATGTCTTAACAACACTATTTTTGTCAGTAATCACAATAACTGCTTTGATTGTCTTCACATACATTTTTTCATTCTATTATTCAATACGATTTCGCAGTCATTTTAATCTTTTTTCAAATTTAGGTTTTACACCATGGCATATCTATAAATTGGCTTTCTTTCAAGGTTTAATTATTGTATCCATAAGTGCCTTTTTCATGTTTCTTATCCATATCATGTCTGTCTATATCTTTAATATTTTGCCTAAATTAAATATGCTTTTACTTATGACAATCACCCTAATAGCGATTTTATTAATGGGATGTTTAATACTAATTGTTTGTCATCGTACATATTCAACTTCAAGGGATAACATTCGACATTTACCTGTGTTTATAGAACAGTGGATAAAGAATTGGCATGTGAAATGGAAATTATTTTATTTAAATCTATTCCATTCGTTGAAATCATTTTTCTTAATCATCGGGCTGTTGACAAGTTTACTCGTGTTAATATTTTTAAGTGAGCTTATAGCAAATGAAACATTATATGAAACGGATGAAAAAGTGGCCGATTATATTTTTAGCTCCAAAAGGTCAGATGCATTTGTGCATTTACAGCAATTTGAAATCTTTTTCACACCAGAATATATTCCTATCCATTTAGTAGATGAAATAGAAAATGAAGCAGTAGCCTTCATGGATAAAGAACCGAAAACACTTGGAACGAGCTTGTTGTTAAAAGACGATTCATTAAACGCACCAATCATTAATCGTTTTCACGAAGATGTGGAAGATTCGGGTGTTGTTTTTACTGAACATGATCTATTAGAGTTAGACATGCCGCTCGACTATGTTCCTTTATCTAATATTCATTATGTCGTTTTAAATGATAACAATTGGTCACTTTTTAATTCTCAACTCAAATTTAGTGATCGCACATATCATAAATTGCAAGATTCTCTATCTATGATACTTATCATTCCAGATGAAACGATTCAGTTCGATCAACCTGATACATTATCCATTGGGAGAATTGAAAATCTCAATAATGAATTAGAGTATAAGCAGTGGGATTTACAAGTTTTAGAATCCGTAAAGAAAACGATCGTTCACCCAATAACAAAAGAAGCATTTTCTAACATAATCATTATGATTCATGAGAACACCATGCAAAAATATGATATCTTCCCTGGTTATGGAAACCTGGAAATTTACCGAGATGCGCAAGCTAATATAAATGAAATTAATCAACTAGAAAATAAGTTGGCAACTTTAGCAGCTATGTATCCAGATAACTTATACTACATTGAAGAGGCATTTATTGAAAAAAGCAAAGACCAAGCTAGATTTATAAGCCGACTTGGCATTCTGTTATTTAGCATATTGGGTTTATTTGTGGGAACGATTATATTTATAATCTTTTTAATGAAGTTTTATCAACGTGAAAGAGAGCTTCTTATTTATAAATCTCTAGGAGCGACCACTCGAGATATTATAAAAATATTTTTAACGGAATTACTTGTCTATTATATTCTCTCGTTATTCTTAGCAACAGGATTAATTGCTTTACTCCTAATCATCACACCAGCACCTGTTCAATCGACTATAGATGCTATTTATCTTGATATCCGTTTATTTATCATATTGGGGATTTCCACAGCAGGGCTTTGTTTCGTAATGATGAGGAAATTGAACATGTCACATCTTTATAGTATACAAAATAAATATGGTTCATAATTAGTAGGTACGTTACAACAATATCTAAGATAGATGGGGAATGATGCAAGTTGTTGTCAGAACAGGATGAATAATAGCCTTTGGTCTCTATTTACTCATTTTAACAAAGCTCATTTTATTTAAACATTTGCCTGCTGGAGAAATTATCAATCATTTTACCTTTAAATTTGATGGTATCTATTGGCCTGCCCATATTGAAGTCATTATCTCAGCATCATTTTCTGAAATTCCCATTTCCACAAGCGTTTCTTTGTCGGCAGTAAATTTAACATTTCCATTTGCGTCTTCTTCAAAGAAATTTTGATAGATTTTCTGCCAATTCAATCAGTTCTTTGTCTATTACGATAGCATCGGAATTAACAACCAGAATTTCCGAATCACATCCCAATCAATAGAATCTTCCTTTTTACCGTAGCTAATTCCATTAGCACTTACTGAAGTAGAAAAAGCCAAAATAACCATAGCGACAACAATTAATACAGTAAAGAACTTTTTTAACACATGAACCCTCTTGATTTTTTATTGGAAGCGTATACATGATGTTTGATTTACAATATACTAGTAAATACAAAAAAAAACAAGGGGGAAATAGTAAAAAATGTATTTTCTTTTATTCACTATAATTTATTGTTTAATAACGCAGATTTTGAACATGGACTATGTGCTTGCTTTGGGAATTTATTTAATCGGCCTATGCTTTATCAAAGGTATGCTTAAAGAAATGACTAACGGTGAAGGAATAAAAGATGTTTTTAACATAAAAAAAACGAAGCACATGTATGAAGAAAATGGATTTAAAAATTCTTTAATAGAGTATTTATCTCTATTTCTAGTTTTTTTAAATTCTTATTTAATTGATTATGAGCCTTTCACTCCTTTTGAATATATTTATATATTTTTTCTTATTGGGATTGTATATCGCTTTATATTTTGGGGGATGATACGTTCCTTTAAGGAAGCAGACTTCAGGAAATTGGAAAAATAGTGGGGGAAAGGGTTAAAAAAACTCCTCACTATATTCAAGTCTTCATCCACTAATAAAACTGAATGTTGTTCACTTTTTCTTGTGGTTTTCCCACCGAATTAGGTGGGGTTGTTGGATATTTGCCGATCCATTACTTTTATCGTTTTTATTTACGTAGAAGTGAGGGTCAGGCTTGATGGGATAACTAAGACACGACCTCTCAGGGAGAAAAAGCGTAACGAGACTATGCATTGAACCGCCAACACGGCCTCTCACGGGAGAAATAATGAACGAGACAATCCATTGAACCGCCAACGCAGCCTCTCGCTGGAGAAATAATGAACGAGACAATGTATTGAAGCGCCAATACAGCCTCTCGCAGTAGAAAAGCATAACGAGACAATGCGTTGAAGCGCCAACGCGGCCTCTCGCAGTGGAAAAGCATGACGAGACGATGCATTGAAACTCCAACGCAGCCTCTCGCGGTAGAAATAATGAACGAGACAATCCATTGAACCGCCAATACGGCCTCTCACGGGAGAAGTAATGAACGAGACGATGCATTGAAGTGCAAACGCACCCCATTCATACATAAAACCCAAAACAAAAGAACGAGCGGAAAAAGTCTCCGCTCATTCTTTTTTAGGGGCAAACGATATGAACTTGATTAGTTATAGGACATATTTTTCTGCGTCAATAATTTTGTCTGCGATTTCACGCTTTTTCGCGATCACGTTTGTTGGTGTATGACGTGTTAGCTTTCTTAATGATGACAACATCATACGGAGTGTATCGCCTTCTTCAACGGCAATGAGAATTTCTTTTGCATCTGCTTCAATGCGGTTGAAAGCTTCTTGTACGTATACTTGTGTATAGAGCAGCTTTTGTTTGTTTTTCTCTTCGCCTGATTTCTGAATCGCTTTTTCAGTTCGTAAGACAGCAGATTCCATATTGTATACAGATGCTGCCATATCAGCTAGGTTAGCTAAAATTTCTTGTTCTTCTTCTAGTTTTTGCATATATTTTTGTGCGGCTAATCCTGCGGCAAGTAAGACGATTTTCTTAGCGTTTCTCACTAAATGCTTTTCTTGTTCGAGTGCTTCTGTGCCGACTTCTTCTGGCATCATCATGAGTAGCTCTTCTTGTAAGCCTTGAGCTTTTTGTAGTAACGGCAGTTCACCGCGCATTGCTTTTTTCAGTAATGTTCCTGGAACGATGAGGCGGTTGATTTCATTTGTTCCTTCAAAAATACGGTTAATCCGCGAATCACGGTACATGCGCTCGACTTCATATTCTTGCATAAAGCCGTAACCACCGTGCATTTGAACAGCTTCATCAACGACATAATCAAGGCATTCTGTTGCTGTGTATTTATTCATGGAACATTCAATTTGATATTCAGCAATAGCTCGTGCAACTTCACGGCCGTCTTTCAGTTGCTCTTCACTCATGGATCCCATACGCTGTTCAAAAAGCCCGACTGTTCGATAAACAGCACTCTCATTCGCGTATGTTTCTGCTGCCATCGTGGCTAACTTTTCTTTCGTTAAACTAAAGCTTGAGATAGAACGACCGAATTGTTTACGCTCGTTAACATATTTTGTCGCTACTTCAAGCGCACGTTTTGAGCCTCCGACACCGCCGATGGCAAGCTTATAACGACCAACATTAAGAATGTTAAAGGCGATATGATGACCTTTGCCTTTTTCACCTAATAAGTTTTCAACAGGCACTTCTGCGTCTTCTAGGACTAATGTACGTGTAGAAGAACTCTTGATTCCCATTTTTTTCTCTTCTGGCCCTGTTGAGACACCTGGGAAGTCTTTTTCAACGATAAATGCGGAGAAATGTTCACCATCAATTTTTGCATAAACGACGAAGACATCGGCAAACGCAGCATTCGTAATCCATTGTTTTTCACCGTTTAAAATATAATGTGTACCTGCTTCATTTAAAACAGCCGTAGTTTTAGCTCCTAATGCATCGGAACCTGAACCTGGTTCTGTTAAAGCATAAGCAGCTAATAACTCACCTGATGCAAGTTTTGGCAAATATTTTTGCTTCTGTTCTTCATTACCAAAGAAAACAATCGGTAACGTTCCAATTCCGACATGTGCACCGTGTGTGATTGAGAAACCACCTGCGCGGGCAAATTTTTCAGTAATTAATGATGAACTAATTTTATCTAAGCCAAGTCCGCCATACTCTTCTGGAATATCAGCGCTTAGTAAACCGAGATCACCAGCTTTTTCTAATAGTTTAACAGAATGTTCGAATTCATGATTTTCAAGATTATCAACAAGTGGTAATACTTCACCAACGACAAATTCCTCAGTCGTATTGGCAATCATATGATGTTCATCTGAAAAATCTTCTGGTGTAACGATGTCTTCTCCATTTAATTCCTCGATTAAAAACGCGCCACCTTTAAAATACTTTTCTTTTATTTCACTCATGTTTATCTTCCTTTCGACACTTTTTTATAATAATTCAAAGACGCCTGCTGCACCCATTCCGCCACCAATACACATCGTCACCATACCGAATTGGACATTTCTACGTTTCATTTCATGAAGTAATGTCAGTGTTAACTTTGTACCTGTTGTACCAAGTGGATGACCAAGTGCAATCGCTCCACCATTGACATTGACTATTTCTGGATTTAAATCAAGCGCTTGAATGACACGCACGGATTGTGATGCAAATGCCTCATTTAATTCAATGAGTCCAATATCGCTCAGCTCTAAATTAGCCATTTTAAGTGCTTTCGGAATCGCAGCGACTGGCCCTACTCCCATGATTTCCGGTTCAACACCAGCTACAGCAAATGAACGTAACTTAAGAAGTGGTGTTAACCCTTCTGCTTCTGCTTTTTCACGATCCATAACTAAAACTGAAGCAGCACCGTCACTCATTTGTGATGAATTCCCTGCCGTAACAGTTCCGCTTAGACTGAAAGCAGGACGTAATTTCGCAAGAACTTCCATATTGGTGCCCGGTCTAACACCTTCGTCCATGTCAAACATCTTCGTTTTTTCAACAACTTTTCCGTCTGGACCGACAACACGCTCTTTTACTTCAACTGGAACAATTTCATCTTTGAACTTACCTTCTTGGATCGCTTTGGCTGCACGTTTATGACTTTCAACAGCAAAGGCATCTTGCTCTTCACGAGATATGGAAAAACGTTTTGCGACTTCTTCTGCTGTATGTCCCATCGTCATATAATATTCTGGTGCATGTTCAACAAGTGTTGGGTTCGGCTTAATAACATGCCCTCCCATTGGAATTAAACTCATTGACTCTGCTCCACCAGCTACAATCGTATCTGCGTAGCCGAGCATAATGCGTTCTGTCGCATAGGCGATACTTTGCAATCCAGAAGAACAGTATCGGTTAATCGTAATGCCTGGTATTTCATGACTTAAACCTGCTAATCCCGCTATATTACGTGCCATGTTCATTCCTTGTTCAGCTTCCGGCATGGCACAACCTATAATGACATCATCAATGTTTCCATCATATCCATCTGCACGCTTTAACGTTTCTTTAATCGTTAAGGCAGCAAGGTCATCTGGTCGTGTATGGGCTAATGATCCACGAATTGCTCGACCGACTGGTGTCCTTGCTCCTGCTACAATTACCGCTTCTTTCATTTTCCTTCCCCCTCTTTCTATTAATTTCGTAATGGTTTTCCTTTTAATAACATGTGTTGCATGCGCTGTTGTGTTTTTGGTTCGCCAATTAAACTTAAGAATGCTTCTCTTTCAAGGTCTAACATAACTTGTTCATCTATAAAACTATTTTCCTTAACCCGGCCACCTGATAAAACATAGGCGAGTTTTTCTGCAATTTTCACATCGTGTTCTGATGCATAGCCACCAAATTGCAATGTCTTAGCTCCCATCACCATCGCTGCATAACCTGGGTCACCAACGACTGGGATTCTTTCACGTTTTGGTGCTTGGTAGCCTGCTTTATTTAAAGCGAGCACTTTCTGCTTTGCATCGTATAGAAGATGGTCTGGGTTAGCACTGACACCATCAAAGTTATTGAGAAAACCTTTTTCACGTGCTTCTTCAGCAGATGTGGATACATCAGCCATAGCTACACGTTCAAATACTTTATTCGCGACCTTCATTAAGTCTAAATCCACACCTTGTGGTAAGTCACGTAGCATCTTTAAGTACAATTCTTTCGTTCCACCACCACCTGGAATGAGTCCGACACCGACTTCAACTAAACCGATATATGTTTCTTGTGAAGCTTGCACAGCTGCTGCTGGTAAGGTCACTTCAGCCCCACCGCCAAGTGTCATATTAAATGGTGCTGTCACAACCGGTTTTTTCGAATACTTAATGTTCAATGTCATATTTTGAAACTGGCGAACGACCATATCTAATTCAAAGAAATTATCATCTTGTGCTTCCATAAGCATCAACGCTAAGTTCGCACCGACACAGAAGTTTTTACCTTGGTTTCCAATCACGAGTCCTTCGTAATTTTTTTCTACTTCTTCGATGGACTTATTCACCATTTGTACGACATCTAAACCGATTGCATTATTTGGTGAATGGAATTCTAGTAAAGCAACACCGTCGCCGATATCAATTAAACTAGCACCTGTGTTTTTCATAATGACACCTTGTTTATCTTTCAGGCGTTTAATATGAATTTGTTTCGGATTAACTTGGTCTTCTTGATATGTGTCACCATCATAGTAGTGAATATGTCCATTTTCTTCTTTATAAAATTGTTCGTGTCCGTTTTCTAAAAGGTCAAGTACCCATTTCGGTACGGAATCACCTTCCGTTTGCATCCGTTCAACTGCTTTTCTTAAGCCGATGACATCCCATAGTTCGAATGGACCTAATTTCCAACCAAAACCCCATTTCATTGCTTTGTCGATAGAAACGATGTCATCAGCAATGTCACCTAGTAATTCTGCTGAATAGAGAAGGACTGGTTTTAAAATCGACCAGACAAAATCACTTGCTTTGTCACCTGGCATGGATAAAAGCGTTTTCAATTTATTGAAACCTTTTTGTTGTTTGGCCATTTCGGTTGCTTTTGTCTTTAATTTCTTCCGTTCTTCGTATTCCATCGTTTCAGGGTTTAATTCTAAGATGACACTGCCATCTTTACCTTTTTTCTTCAGATAAAACCCTTGTTTTGTTTTTGCACCTAGCCAGCCTTTTTCTTGCATTGCTTGCATAAAGTCTGGGATTTCAAAGATGTGCTTCTCTTCTCCTTCGACTTGATCATAAACGTTTTTAGCGACATGAATAAATGTATCTAAACCAACAACATCGAGCGTTCTAAATGTCGCACTTTTTGGACGCCCTAATAGTGGACCTGTAACGGAATCGACTTCACCGATTGATAAGTTCGCTTTAAGCATCTCTTGTACAGTGACTAATAAGCCATATGTTCCAATTCGATTCGCAATAAAGTTTGGTGTATCTTTAGCTAAGACAACACCTTTTCCTAACACATCTTCAGCAAAAGTTTGCATAAATTCTATAACTTCTGGCTTTGTATCTTTTGTTGGAATAATCTCTAATAATTTTAAATAACGTGGTGGATTGAAAAAATGTGTTCCTAAAAAATGTTGACGAAAGTCTTCAGAACAGTCCTCTGCCATTTCCTCAATTGAAATGCCTGATGTATTTGAGCTAACAATCGTTCCTGGTTTACGATATTGATCTACTTTAGCAAAAACGCCTTTTTTAACTTCTAAGTTTTCAACGACAACTTCGATAATCCAGTCCACATCTTTTAATTTTTCCATATCATCTTCCATGTTACCGGTTTCAATTAAGTCTAAACTTTTTTTGGACGTAATTGGTGACGGCTTTTGTTTTAAAAGCGCTTGCTTATTTTGGACAGCAACTTTGTTACGAACGACTGGATCTTCTAATGTTAATCCTTTTGTTTCTTCTTCCTTTGTCAGTTCACGTGGTACGATATCTAGTAATAATGTCGGAATGCCGATATTCGCTAAATGAGCAGCAATACCTGAACCCATGACACCCGAGCCTAATACCGCTACACGTTCAATGGATTGTTTCATTTTTTTATCCCCCTATCATTAGTTTGAATGAATACCCCTGTCATTAATTATCTGCCCTTGAATGAATACTCATTCATTTTTTGACCTAAAAGAAAGAGGCATCTCATCCTCGTTACTTATACTATAAAATACTTTTAAATTTTTCGCAACGATAATGCATTAATTATTTGAAAAAAGTGTTTTATTAGTGATTTTAGCTGACATTTGTTTTTAAAAAATCTGGCATAACTCAAAGTGGTGCTTGATGCACTATTCTAATCGTATATCTCTATGGACTTTCTATGTTAATATCTAATTATAAAAAAACAAAAGTAAAATGAGGCATATCATATGTACGGATACTTACCTTTCCATCTTAGAACCAAGGCATGCTGGAGAATTATTTCAACTCATTGATGAATATCGTGATTACATTAGTAAGTGGCATGTAGGGAAAGGATTGGCTACATCTGCTTGTAACAATTCATTAACCATGTATTTCATGATTTACAGTTAAGGAAAGTAGAAATTAACATGGCAACAAAAAACGTAAAAAATAGAGCCATTCCTGAACGTTCTTTAAGAAAGAAGGAATCATACGTCATTATGAATATTTAAATGATGCGTATCAAGGTTGAGTTATTTTCGAATTGTTAAAAGAAGAACTGTATAGCAGTTGACATACACGAAGACTCCTGCGGGAAAAGCGAGGCTAGCTAGACCCCACAGAAACATCTAAGGAACAAAGGCTAAAAACGCCACGTCCTGTGGCAACGCCTTTGTGACCAACGTCCTGTTGGCCCGAGTTCGAGGAGGCTCGCAGACCGCCCGCGGAAAGCGGAGTGTATGTCAACTGCGGGTTCTTAGTAACACTCATAATGAAAATATTTTGTTTTAAAATTTTACAAATCTTTATTTATAGAATTTACATACTCTCTGGTGCGCTGACACCGATGATTCGTAAGGCATTCGCAATCGTAATCTTTACAGCTTCCATTAATGCTAAGCGCGCAGACGTCAATTCACGATTCTCTTCATCTAATACTTTTTCTGCATTATAAAAACTATGAAGTAATGTTGATAAATCAAATACATATTGTGTCACTTTATGCGGTGTGCGTTTCTCAGCTGCTTCAGCAATCATTTGTGGGAATTCCCCAAGTTTGACTAAAAGCTCTTCTTCTTTTTCTGACGTTAATAATGAGTAATCCAGAGTTTCATCTACCATAAAACCTTTTTTATCTGCTTGTTTAAGCAACGTACAAATACGTGCATGAGCATACTGGACATAATAAACAGGGTTTTCATTAGACTGGGAGCGCGCTAAGTCCATATCAAAATCTAAATGCGAGTCCCCTGAGCGCATGCTGAAGAAATAGCGCATTGCATCTTTCCCAACTTCCTCCATCAGCTGTCTTAATGTGACGGCTTTTCCTGTCCGTTTACTCATTTTAACGCGTTCGCCATCTTCATATAAATTAACCATTTGAATGACAGCTACTTCTAACGTATCTTCATCATAGCCTAACGCTTGAATCGCTGCTTTCATACGTGGAATGTAGCCGTGGTGGTCAGCACCCCAAATATTAATGAGCGTATTAAAACCACGATCAAGTTTATCTTTATGATAAGCAATGTCTGGTGTTAAATATGTGTAGCTACCATCTGATTTGACTAAGACACGGTCTTTATCATCTTTGTATGCTGTTGTTTTAAACCATGTCGCCCCGTCTTGTTCATAAACGAGATTAGATTCTCTTAAACGGTCTAGCGCTTCATCGATTTTTTTATCTTCATATAATGTTGTTTCTGAGAACCAGTTATCAAATGTTACGCCAAATGCAGCGAGGTCTTGTTTTATTTTATCAAGTTCACGTTCGAGTCCGTATTGACGGAAATACTTTAGACGTTCTTCTTCAGCGACATGAACCCATTTATCACCGTCACGCTCTTTTAACTCTTGACCAAATTTTTGGACGTCCTTACCATGATAACCATCTTCTGGTATATCCCAGTCTTTTCCTAAGGCCTGCATATAACGTGCTTCAACCGAGTGAGCGAGCTGGTCAATTTGATTTCCCGCATCATTAATATAATATTCACGTTCCACATCATATCCTGCAACATCAAGCACATTGCATAACGCATCACCATATGCTGCTCCACGGGCATGCCCTAAATGTAAATCACCTGTTGGGTTAGCAGAGACAAACTCAATTTGAATGCGCTCTCCTTCTCCTGCTTCAGAGCGACCGTAATTATCACCCGCTTGCAATATACTTGGAACGAGTTTTGTTAAGAACGCATGGTCGATAAAAAAGTTAATAAAACCCGGTCCAGCGATATCAACTTTTGTCACATGTTCACTAGTAAAATGTTCGACGATTGCTTCAGCTGTTTTTCGTGGTGCTTGTTTCGCAATTTTTGTTAATTGCATCGCAATATTTGTCGCGTAATCACCATGTTCTTTACTCTTCGGTTTTTCTAAAATAATATCTGGGATTTGTTCTGCTTCTGTTATCCCAGCTTCTACAACAGCTTGTTTCAGTGCTGTTTTAATTTCCGTTTCAATCTTTTCTAACATACTCATCTATGATTTCCTCCCTAAGGATAGCTTAACCAGTTATAAAAAATAATATATGTATAACAAAACTCATTATAGCATTTTTACATCGTATTAATCGAGTATCTTTCCTAAATTATGATTATATCACTAATTATATATAAACGATTCATCCCCACCCATCATTAGTGAGACTTTCTCAGTGAATGATAGCATATAAAAACACATAATCGTAATGATTCCTATTTACAAATCGTATTCATTACGATATGATATTAATTGACGAATTTAAGGGAGGATTTATTTTGAAAAGACTGTTTACGATTACTGCTATTTTATTTACTGTATTACTAGGTGCATGTGGGAAAGATACGAATGATGCAAAAGAACAAAAAGATCTTATCTATACATCAATATATCCAATTCAATATTTAACAGAACAGATTGTTGGCGACGAAGCGACGGTAAAATCAGTCATTCCACCAGGTGTTGATGCCCACTCTTTTGAACTTTCTTCAAAAGAAATGACCGACATTGCTAAAGGTGACGCCTTTATTTATCTTGGTTCTGGTATGGAAAGTTTTGCAGAAGCTACAGCTGATGCCCTAAAATCCCATGATGTCACATTACTGGAGATTGGAAAACATGAAGAATTGTTTATTGAAGGTGATGGCCATGATCACGGACACGACGGTCATGAAGATGATGAACATGCTCATGAGGAAAACGATCATCATCATGACCACGGAGATTTAGACCCTCATATCTGGCTAGATCCATTACGAATGATTGACATTGGTAAAATCATTACAGCACAATTAAGTGAGCTTCATCCCGATTATAAAAAGCAATATGAAGAAAACTTGAAGAAACTTGAAGAAGAGTTAACAGCTTTAGATCAACAGTTTGTCGATACCTTATCAAAAAAGAAACATAAACATGTATTAGTTAGTCATGCAGCTTTCGGTTATTGGGAAGACAGATATGGCATTGAGCAAATATCGATAAGTGGCCTTTCTTCTAGTAATGAACCATCGCAAAAGGATTTGGCGAAAATCACGAAATTAGCAGAAGAAAAACAAATGAACTATGTTCTATATGATCAAACAGGCACTAATCGTGTGGCAAAAATTGTCCAAGACCAGATTGGTGCAGAAGAACGTGTGCTTCATAATTTAGAAGTCCTGAGGGATGAAGATATTAACAATAAAGATGATTATATTAGCTTAATGCAACATAACCTAAAAATCCTTGATGAAGTGACAAAGTAAACTTTAACATAAAGGGAGTTGAGTAAATGCAGGATTCTGTTATCCGTTTGGAAAACATTGATTTTTCCTATGGTGAACGTCCAATATTGAAAAATGTTAATTTAGAGATTAAACGCGGGATGTTCATGGGCTTAGTCGGTCCTAACGGGGGCGGTAAAACAACCTTAATTAAAATCATTCTCGGTCTTTTAAAACCAGATAACGGATCGATTTACTTATTAAATCAGCCGATGAGTGAATTTAAAGACTGGAATCGCATTGGATTTGTATCGCAAAAGGCGAACTCATTTAATAAAGGTTTTCCAGCAACTGTTTTTGAAGTTGTTGCCATGGGCTTAACAGCAAAAATCGGCTATTTTAAGTTTTTTAAGAAACAACATAAAGAAAAGGTTTTAGAAGCTATTCGATCCGTGGGGATGGAGAAATATATACATCGAAATATTGGTGATTTGTCTGGCGGACAGCAACAGCGCGTGTTTATTGCACGCGCTTTAGTGAGTGACCCAGAACTATTAATTCTTGATGAGCCAACAGTTGGGATTGATTACCAAAATGTTGATCGATTTTATAAACTTCTATACGAACTAAATGCCAAAAACGATCTTACACTACTGCTCGTCACCCATGATACAGGTGTTATGACTGAATATGCGACAAATGTCGCCTGTTTAAATCGGACATTACATTTTCACGGTGATTCAGAGGAATACACCGCACTAACAACAGAACAATTATCAAAAATTTACGGTCATCCTGTCCAGGCGATCATTCACGATCATGATTAAGGAGGTGTCTTATGCTAGCTGATTTATTACAGTTTGATTTTTTACGTCATACGTTTTTAACTGGTTTACTCGTCGGGATTATCGCACCGCTGCTTGGTGCATTTCTCGTTGTACGTCGACTATCACTTTTAGCTGATGCTTTATCACATGTGACATTGGCGGGAATTTCTTTCGGCCTATTACTTGAAAAAATGATGCTACTTCCGTTTTTAAATCCACTATATAGTGGGATGGCTTTTTCTGTTATTGGAGCTATTCTAATCGAAAAGTTAAGACATATCTATAAAGGTTATCAAGAAATTGGGATACCGATTATTTTAAGTGGTGGTGTCGGATTAAGTGTTATTTTTATTGCTTTAGCGAATGGATTTAATAATGATTTATTTAATTATCTATTCGGTTCTGTTTCAGCAGTCAGTCAGCAAGATTTCTGGACCATTGTCGGCATGGCGACGTTGATTATCTTCGTGATACGTATCTTTTATAAAGAACTACTCACTCTATCATTTGATGAAGAACATGCGACAGTTTCAGGTATTCATTCGAAACGCATTCATTTTTTATTTATTGTATTAACCGCTCTTGTCATAGCGGTATCCATTCGTATTGTCGGTGTCCTTCTCGTATCTGCGTTAATGACATTACCTGTTGCTAGTGCCATGCGTATTAGCCATAGCTTTAAACAAACGGTCATTCTATCTATTGTATTTGCTGAAATAGCTGTTATAGTAGGATTAATTAGTGGTTATTACTTAAGTATTCCACCGGGTGGAACGATTGTTGTCGTTGCTATTATTATTTTACTCGTTTCAATTAGTGTTAAACGATTTTCTTACATCTTATCGAAAGAGGGATGAATTAAATGAGTCTTCAGGAATCGCTTGATCTTTTAAAAGAAAATGGTTATAAAATGACTGATCGACGCCAAGAAATCCTTAATTATTTTCATAAAGAAGATGGTTATCGAACTGCGAAGGAACTATATGAATATATGGCATCGATTTATGAAGGAATTAGTTATGATACGGTTTATCGTAATCTCCATCTCTATCATGAACTTGGTATTTTAGAATCAACAGATCTTAATTCGGAAAAGCATTTCCGCATGAATTGTAGTGATCATCATCACCATCATTTTATTTGTAAAGAATGTGGTAATACGAAGAAAATTAATGTTTGTCCAATGGATGATGTTGTAGCACACCTATTAAATAACTATCAAATTGACGATCATAAATTTGAAGTTTATGGTCGTTGTCCGGATTGTCAGTAATATGCAGTTAAAAACGATGATGGCGGTAGGTATTGGGGGAGTTATTGGTACACTGTTACGTTATACGATTTCCTTATTTATTTCGACGAGCAGTGGATTTCCCCTGGCTACATTTCTCATCAATATAAGTGGGTGTTTTATACTTAGTTTTTTATTGACTTATTTCGGAACAAAATGGGATAAACCACCACTATTTATGACCGCAATAAGTGTAGGGGTAATCGGTTCATTTACAACCTTTTCTACATTTGCAGTAGAAGTCGTTCATCTTCTTCAGACAAATTATTTCCTAGCTATCTTGTATTGCTTTTGTAGTCTGATTGGTGGTATCTTGTTGTCATATTCTGGTTATTATGTCGCTCAAGTTGTGAATAATTAGGTGATTATAAATGGAGATTTTCTCTGTAGCAGTAGGTGGATTCTTAGGCAGTGTATGTCGCTATTATATATCGACAAAAATTAAACCGTTCGGTGTTGGTACGTTTATTGTCAATATAACTGGTTCGATTCTCTTAGTTTTGATTGTTAAGCTTTATATGCTAGGGCTTATTTCTGAAGTCGGTTGGCTGACCATTGGAATTGGTTTCTGTGGGGCTTATACAACTTTTTCTACATTTGGTCACGAAACATTACAATTCATACAAGAGAAAAAACATCTGTTAGCAATTATGTATGTATGTAGTACAGCGATGATTTCTTTAATTGCTGTTTTCTTAATTCTAATGTTATAGTAAAAAAAAGCAGAATCTCAATCTTGAGATTCTGCTTTTATATTTTATTAGTTTACACGACGTACATGGCCACTAAATTTCGATTTCCAATAACCGCTTGTCATATTGGCAACTGCTACACCTGTACTGTTTTGTGCACCGATGAAATTACCGCCACCAACATAAATTCCAACGTGACCATCTGTTTTATATGTATCAAAAAATACAAGATCACCTGGTTTAATATTTCCGTAAGATACTTTTGTACCGACACCTCTCATGGATGCTGTGTTAGATGGTAATGATTTACCAGCTTTTCCATATGCCCATGAAACAAATCCAGAACAGTCAAAGCCACCTGGTCCTTTTCCAGCCCATACATAAGGTGTTCCTACAACTGAATATCCTGCTTGAATAGCAGAACCGAAATTAGCTGTTTGTGCAGGATTTGCTGTTGGTGCTGTAGACTTTTTATTCGTTCCACTTTCACTTCCAGTTGTAGTTCCTTCAGATTCAGAAGCATTTTGAATTGCTACAACAGGTGTACGTGCTGATTCGATATCAGTAGAAACTTGTGCTTCGAGTGATGCGAGATCACTATCTTTCATTTTAAGTTTCTTTACTTTTTTCTTTAATTGTTTTTCCTTTTTCTTTAATGTTTCTTTACGTGCTTCATTTTCCTCTTTTTGCTCAAGGATTAATTGTTGCATTCCTTGAAGTTCAACTTCCATTTCTTCTAATTCTGTTAACTTTTTTTCAACTTTTTGCTTATCCTCATCAATTTTGTCAATAAGTTGTTGATCTGATTCTGTAATTTTTGTTACAGCTGTCACACGGCTAATTAAATCATTGAAATCATTTGAACCGAAGATAACATCAAGTAAACCGATGCTTCCACCACTACTTTGATATGACACGGCACGTTCTTTTAAAATCTCGAAACGTTCTTCAATAGCTTCTTCCAATGAAGCAACTTCATCTTCTGTCTTAGTAATGTCTTTTTTTGTCTTTGTCATTTCTTTTTTGTTAGCCGTTAATGCTTTATTCGTTTGTTCAATTTCTTTATTCAACTCTTTTAAATCTATTAAGAGATCTGCAATCTCTTTTTCTGCTTTCGTTAAATTTTTCTTGACTTGTGAGCGTTCATCTTGAATGTTTACTTGCTTATTCTGTAATTGTTGTAAAGTCTCAGCATAGCTTGTTTGTGTAATAAACATACTACTTAAACCAACAACTGATACTGTTGCAACTGTAATAATTGACTTTTTCAAAATTCTTCCCCACTTTCCCATAATAACTGCAAACGATTTAAAAATGTCGAAACGAATTATGTATATGCAGTACATTTTATATATTAAATACTTATGTATATCTCTCATACTTTTCTACTAAACGAAGTATAACACCGAATGATTTCACACGTATTATAGTAATGTTACAATTATATTTCAAAACAATAGTTTTAGTGATAGAGCTTGTTATGCGACTGTTTCATCATGTTAAGTTTTTTATAGTTTTTCATTTCTAAATCTTGTATATGCTATACTGAAGTCAAATTTTAATTAAAATGGAGGAAAAATGATGCGGCGTTTTCAATTTACTGGTGGAAGAGTTATTAAAACAGGAATCGCTGTTTTTTTAACGGCATGGATTTGTGAATTAATTGGCTGGCCGCCTGTCTTTGCGGTCATTACAGCCATTGTTACGATTGAACCTACCGTGTCAGACTCTATTAGAAAAGGGATTATTCGTTTCCCTGCTTCAGCGATTGGTTCTGCTTATACGGTTTTTTTTATTTCGATATTCGGTAATTCACCGATTACATATACATTATCAGCTGTCCTAACAATCTTGACATGCTATAAATTAAATTTGCATGCTGGTTTACTTGTAGCAACATTGACAGCTGTCGCCATGGTTGAGGTTGTCCACAGTCATTTCTTAATTGCCTTTTTTATCCGTCTCGGTACAACAACAATTGGTCTACTCGTTTCAACTGCTGTTAACATGTTAATTCTACCACCTGACTATTCGAAAGATATTATTAAACATATACAACAAATAAGTAAAAAGACTGCGAATCTCTTATATGATGTTTTTCACGATATTCTAGAAAATAGACATGAAGATGATATAGCTGATAGAAAGGCACTTAAGCGTATGCGGAGTAAAATTATACATGCGGAAGCACTTATTCGCTATCAAGAGGACGAAGCAAAGATTCATCCGCTTGTAGGGATTGAGAAAAAGAATGCTGAAAAAGTGAAACAACAGCTGAATAGTTTGCGAATGATTATTTATCACATCGAAAACTTAGTCCATACACCTTTAGAAACAATTTCGTGGACGAAAGCAGACCGCCAAATCATTCTTCAATCGATTCGTATTCTTGAAGAAGCGATGCAACAACCGAAAGCGTACAATAAAGAATTTCTTCGTGAGCAGATGGAACAACTAACAACATTGTTCTGGGAAGATAATAAGGAAATGACATCTAGTGGAAAACATCCCACACATTTCCCACCTGAACTGATCGTCCTCTATGAGTTAATCGCTATTTATCAGCATATAGAAAATTTCTATAATGAAGATTAAAATATGAATAGAACAAGCGGAGAGTGTGAGTTTTCTCCGCTTGTTCTGATATATGGGCATTCAATGCGAGGTTACCTTTGATCAGCCGCGGGCTAAGTTGCATTTAACCTTGAATACGTTGTCTCAACATGAATTTCATCAACGAGACAACACATTGAAGGCTCAATACGTTGTCTCAACCTGAATTTTATCAACGAGACAACACGTTGAAGGCTCAATGCGTTCTCTCAACGTGATTTTTATCAACGAGACAACACATTGGATAGCCTGACTTCTATATGGCAACAGCTCTATTATCCATTAATCGTATTCGCAATTAATTCATAGGAACGTTTCCGCGCTTCATATGAATGAGTAATCGTTAAAATCATGATTTCATCTGCATCGTAGACCTCTTTTAGTTTTAACAATTCCTTCACTACTTGTTCAGGGTTTCCAATGATTTGTTTTTTTCTTGACTTTTTCACCATTTCTTTCTGCTGTTCAGTAAATTGATGTTGTCTCGCTTTTTCAGTTGAAGGAATCGGGCTATCTTGGGATACTTGCCATAGTGCTTGGCTTAAAGCGAGTTCTTCAGCTTCTTGTTCGGTTTCGGCACAGATCGCTGATACAGCTAGAACCACATATGGCCTTTCGTTCGGATATGTTTCTTCCCATGCTTTCTTATATGACTGAACAATCTGCGGGCCATTAGAATCCGACATAAAATGAGCAAAAGAATAAGGTAAGCGCTTCTCCACTGCTAATTGAGCACTCTTGTCACTTGTTCCTAATAACCACATTTTCGGCTGGGTTGGTGGAACAGGACGTGTTGTGACATTAGAAAAATTATGGTCTAGTGGAAATCCATTCGTTAAAAACTGACGCAATTCATCAATGAGTTCTGGATATTGTCTAACTTTTTCAAGATAACGCTCCGATAGAGCTAATGTCGCTTCGGCTGAACCACCTGGTGCCCGACCAATACCGAGATCAATCCGTCCAGGATACAGAGTAGCTAATAGATTGTAACGCTCAGCTATATTAAAGGGACGGTAATGTGGCAATAATACGGCACCTGCACCTATCCTTATTTTATTCGTTTCCGCTCCTAAGCGACTCAATAAGACATCAGGTGCTGGACATGTCAAGCCAGGTAAATCATGATGTTCAGCTATCCAATACCTTTCATAACCTAATCGTTCAGCATACTTTGCTAGTTGAATTGTTTGGTGTAGAGCTTCTTGCTGGCTTGCTCCTTCTGAGAATGGGACTTGATCTAAAATACTTAACTTCATCGAATCTTCCTTTCGTCACGCTTACTATTCATGTTCATTAAATGTTGCATTTATTTCGTCAACGAGTTTTTCAGCAACCCTTCGATAAGCTTGACTTATTTCCGAAAATAATAAAACAACTTGGAGTTGTTCTATATATGTCGACTCTATTCCTTCGATTTCATCAACGACATCGCTCACACTGTCTGACAAATGTAACATATTTTCTTTAACTTGTTTAATATGTTGCTTTAAAAGCAATCCATGTTGGTCATAAAACTTTTCTAAAGGAAATTTATCCTCAACAACTTGTTTATTCAATGGTTCTAAAAGTGACTTAATATCTTTAATCATTAACGTCCCTTTTAAATGATAAATTAAACTAATTAATATAATATGGTTCTTTGTGTATTGTTTATTTTTTATTGGGTAAAATAAACGTCCTTTCGCATAATTATTAATCATTGTTTTCGTTAAAATTTTTTCATCTTCATAACGTTTCGTGTCACTAAATTTCCTTTCAAATAATTGAATCACTTGATCCATATATAAATCTATATCAGGAATATCTTCCAATTCTAATTGTGTTTCTAAACCACTTGACTCAATTAATTCATGTAATTGTTTCATTTCTTTCCCTCATTTATAAAGTCTTTACTTTTAGTATAAGCATAAAAACGACACATGTAAACATTGACTAGTTGTTGTGATGTGTGTATTATAGTATGTAGTTTCAATAACTACATTAAGGGGTGTTGAATATGAACGCTTATATACGTGAACCAATTAATGGATTGACCCATTTATTTGGAGCGATTGTCTCTGTCGTTGGTCTTGTTCTATTAATTATGAAAACAACTGTTATTTCTTCTTCATATGTCGAATTGTTTGCTGTGATTGTGTTTGGTGTTAGTATGATTTTGTTATATAGTGCTTCGGCTACTTATCATATGATTATGGCGAAAGATCATGTCATTAAGCTGTTTAGACGTATTGATCATGCGATGATTTTTGTCTTTATTGCTGGAACATATACACCGGTTAGTTTAATTGGGTTGTCAGGCACAAAAGGATGGATATTATTTACGATTATTCATGGTCTCGCCTTATTTGGTGTGCTATATAAACTTATTTGGTTTAAAGCACCAAGATGGCTCTCAACAGCTATTTACATTATTATGGGTTGGCTCATCATTTTTTATAGTGGGACATTAGCTGAAATAATTGGCAAAGAAGGGATGTTGCTTCTCGTATCAGGTGGTGTTATTTATACGATTGGTGGACTTATTTATTGGTTTAAACCGACCTGGCTTGAATTCCGTTATATGGGGCATCATGAAATTTTTCATATTTTCATTATGATCGGCAGTCTACTTCATTTTCTCTGTATTTACGGATATGTTATTTAACCGACAGTATTAATTGATTAAATGGCAATACAGGGTAAATCCGTCGATCATGCTAGCGATGTAGTAAATGAAAAAAGGAGCAGATAAAAGTCAAAAATGACCTTTACATGCTCCTTTATATATTAGATAACCATTTTCGATTGGATGTAATAATATAATAATTGTTCCGTATTGACTAAAGCTTTTTCATGTGTTCGTTCAAAAGCATGTGATGAATCGATTCCTGGTCCAATTAACCCATGTACTAAATCATGCCCAGACCGAATCGCTGCTGATGCATCGGAACCGTAGTATGGATAAATATCCAATTTATAGCCTACATTATTTTGTTCCGCAATAGAGACAAAATGTTTTCTAAGACCATAATGATAAGGACCACTTGAGTCTTTTACACAAATAGAAACCGTATACTCGTCAGTTGATTGACCATCACCTATTGCTCCCATATCAACAGCGACATATTCAACTGTTTCTGGTGGAATATTGGAGTTACCTCCATAACCAATCTCTTCATTATTAGAAATCAGAAAATGGGTTGTGTATGGTAATGTTATCTTTTCTTCTTTAATCCGCTTAATGAGTTGTAATAAAATCGCAACACTTGCTTTATCATCTAAATGACGTGATTTAATGAAGCCATTCTCAGTGATTTGAACTCTCGGGTCAAATGTAACGAAGTCTCCTACTTCAATGCCAAGCTCACGAACCTCATCGGCATCATTCACTTCAGCGTCTATCCGAACTTCCATGTTTTCTTGATTACGTTTAGCTGTTCCCGCATCTTTATAAACATGGACTGATGTTTGATGCATTAAAATCGTTCCCGTATATACTTTTCCACTTGACGTATGAATCTCACAATATTCACCTTCAATTGAGTTATAGCGAAATCCACCTATTAAATCGAGACGTAATCTTCCATTATTTTTTACTTCTTTAACCATCGCACCAAGTGTGTCAACATGAGCTGTTAACATACGATGTTCATTATTGTTCGTGCCTGGTATTGTTGCAATGAGGCCACCTTTGTTATTACGTTTCGTCTCAACCTCTAATTGTTTTAAATAATCTTCTACAAATTGAATGACTTGATCAGTAAAGCCTGATGGACTAGGAATAGAAACAAGTTTTTGAATCAATTGTTTTGTTTCGTCAGTGTTTGGATATGTACTCATTATTAAACCCCTTTCTAGCTTTCTATATTTATCATACGCGTTAATATCGAGTTGAACAAGGTGCTTTTGTGAGATTTGCATTATTCTTCAAACATTTTCATCGGTGTATATTGGCTGTTTTTAACATTTTGTGACTTTACACTCTTTTGCAATCACATATATCCCATATTTCAATACAACACTTGGCACAGCACCGATGAATTTTGACGTTCTCTGTTTATATTAGGTTTAAAAAGGCTGTTATGCGAATGATTATTAAGTATGTGAAAATGATTAGGCTGGTGCACTTGAGATTCTCATTCTTAATCCAATATTATTATGGGTAGTTAAAGGAATAGGCACAGTTAAAAATGAAAATATGATCAATTAATGAAAAATGTCAAATCAGATTGTGTTAAATATTAACTTGACTTTTATCCACGAAAATTCTTTGAAACACCCAAAATAAGAACAAGCGGAGAAAACACTTTATTTTCTACGCTGTTTTATATGTAGAGCATTTAGACATTTGCTTGTCGCCTTGAATTTCCAACAAAAAAACCGCCTTGACTGGCGGCATTTATTCTGGACATATAAATATATTATGTATGGAGACGGTGGGAGTTGAACCCACGTCCAAGGATATCGTCACTTAAGCTTCTACATGTGTAGTTGATATATTATGTTTCACCAATTCAACGGCCTACCAACAGGCGTTATGAATGGCTAGTCTGATTCGTTTCAACGCTAACCCTCAGACGGCGAGTTAACGTATAGCCCGCTTCATTTGAGACCCTTCATCTACTACACGGGCGATAGTAGGAAGGATCCTTTAGCTAGCTTAAGCTGCTAAAGCGAAATTATTATTTTCTTTGCCAGTTAAATTTAGGCGTTAACGTTTTACGAGTCGTAACCTCGACATGCCACTCAAGCTCGACCTATCCCTGTCGAATCCAAAACGTCCCCCTAAAAATTTCGAACGTGAAAAAGGATAAATCTCTTGACAGTTATATTATATCAATAATTAATGATAAAATCAAGTGCTCGATGCTGTGGAATCAAATAGATATAATACAGTAACCATATATCAGCTATGCTCTTACATTAGTGGTCAATTGACTAATAACATCTAGCTTTTGGAATAAAAGTTAATTATTTATTTTCCTTTATTTGTATTAATCCCAAGTGGTTTATACAGTGGACAATAACCTACTAGTGCTGTAAATATCATAACGATTCCAAGAAGGCCCACCCATTTAATACCACCTTCCAGCATAAATAACAATGATAATAGTACAATACCAACAATGAAACGAATGACGCGATCAACATTACCTACATTTTTTTCCATATATCGTCACCTCGGTGTTTTTTATTTACTTATATTATACCTCACAATACCACCGGGGGCATGGAATTTGCCCGTAATTATTAGACCTAAACACCTCTAATATGATCTTTTACGGCGCGATCAATATCTCGCTTCATTTGTTTACGCTTTAAATCTTCACGTTTGTCATACTGTTTCTTACCTTTTCCAAGACCTAGCAATACTTTAGCAAAACCATTTTTGATGTAGATTTTTAAAGGAACAAGCGCATATCCTTTTTGTTGCATTAATCCCATCAACCGGTCGATTTCTTTTCTGTGTAGCAATAATTTCCTTGTTCTCGTCGGGTCATGATTAAAACGATTGCCTTGTTCATACGGTGCAATATGCATATTGATAAGCTGAACTTCACCGTTCTGATCAATCCGTGCATGGGAATCTTTCATCTGTACTCTACCAGTTCGAATTGATTTAATCTCTGTTCCCTGAAGTACAATCCCAGCTTCAATCGTATCTTCAATAAAATAATCATGCCGCGCTTTTTTATTTTGGGCTATTGTCTTTCCTTTTTGCTTCGACATATCCGTATTCCTCCAACTGTTTCGGTGTGATTCATTTTAACAAAAAATAAGCGGAATTACCAATTTTACAAGGATGCTGCTGCAACATAGAGTGACAAATTCTAGCGAGAGATAAAAATTGTGCTCCTCTTGTCGACTTCGCAAATAAGGACAAGCTTAGATGACATTGAAGCGCTTAATGCGATGTAACTTCACGGGCAACGACGGACTTACTTTACATTGAAGCGCTCAATGCGATGTAACTTCACTAGCAACGACGGACTTACTTTACATTGAAGTGCTCAATGCGCAGTAACTGCACTGGCCAAGACGAAATTACTTGACATTAATCAACGAAATCACTGTTAGAATGCAAAAAAGCGGAGAAAAATGGTGGGTTTCTCCGCTTCTTTCAGTGTAACGGGGCGATTATACAAAAGCCCCTACCTTAATTACCCTTTAATCCGTCATAAATAATATCGATATTATGTTGTAATAGTTTAGCATATGTGTCGACTGGATCGCCTTTTTGCCCAATTTCATCTGAATATATTTTTTTCTTATAAATATCAATTCCAGATTCACTAGACACAGTTTCTAACGGTCTAGGGTCAACGTTTGATTCCAAAAACAAGACAGTTGGTTGCAATTCTTTTAATGTATCAACTAATGTTTTGATTTGCTCTGGTGTTCCTAGCTCCTCAGTATCGATTTCCCATACATATGCTTCTTCCAAACCATAGCGCTCTGTCATATATTGGAACGCGCGCTCACTCGTTACAAGAATGCGATCCTCTTCAGGAATCTCGCCGATTTTTTCTTTATATTGGGCATCCATATCTTTTAACTCGCCTAAATATTTTTCCGCATTTTCTTCATAGATAGATTTATTATCAGGATCAATCTTCACCAAAGCATCCCTTAAATTCTCTGCCATTTTGATGCCGACCTGTGGATCTAAAAAAGAATGTGGATTGACTTCTTCTTCAACACCTGATTCTTTTCCAATATGTTTTGGTTCAACACCTTCATTTAATTCAAATATTTTTTCCGCATCTTGGTTTACAGAGTCAACCATCTTATAGAACCAGCCTTCTCTTCCACCTTCTAAATTCATGCCATTTAAAAATAAAACATCAGCATCTGTTGCTTTCTTAATATCTTCTGGAAGTGGTTCGTATTCATGTGGATCTGTTCCTGTTGGTACAAGGTTGTGCACTTCAACATGGTCTCCACCAATTTGATGGACCATATCCGTGATAATGGTAAATGATGAAACGACTTTTAGTTTTTCTCCTGATTGAGCGCCATCATTTGCGCTAGAATCTCCATCATTGTTACAAGCAGCTAAGAAAATAACTGCTACAACAAGTGAAAATGTGACATAAATCAAACGCTTCATGATTTTCTCTCCCTTGACATATTTTTTAATCAATTCTTCATTAAAATGATGCTCTTTGTTTATTTACTTTTAATGCTCTCCAAACAATTCCTTGTTGTGGAGAAAATAAAAAGGCTAAAATAAAGAATGCTGTTGCGACGAGAACAATAACTGCCCCTGATGTCAAATTGTATTTAAAACTAAAGTACAATCCAAGAACACTGGATAACGTTCCAAATATGGCCGCTAGAAAAATCATCACCGATAAGCGATTCGTTAATAAATACGCTGTTGCTGCAGGTGTAATTAACATAGCGACAACAAGAATTACACCAACTGTTTGCAGTGAAGCAACGGTTACTAAAGTTAGTAGAACCATTAGTCCATAATGAACAAGTTTTGTCGGTAATCCATAGGACTTTGAAATAACTGGGTCAAATGTCGTAATGAGCAATTCTTTATAAAAGAGGAATACCATTAATAAGACAAAAATTCCGATCCCTAATGTTAGCCACATATCTGACGAACGAACTGATAAGACATTTCCAAATAATATGGATGATAAATCAACAGCTGTTTGGGCTTTCATTAATAGTAAAATCCCTAATGCAAAAAAAGCTGAGAAAACAATTCCAATGGATGAATCACTCTTTATACGGCTGTTTTGTGTAACAAATCCAATGCCTAATGATGTGATAATCCCCATCAATACAGCACCATAAAAATAATTGATACCTAACATAAAGGAAATCGCAACACCGGGTAAGATCGCATGAGAAATCGCATCCCCCATTAATGCCATACCACGTAAAATAATAAAACTACCGATCACACCACATAAAATACCAACCATGACAGAAGTAAATAAAGCTTTTTGTAAAAATTCATATTGCATGATGTCATTTATAAACTGAACCATCAGACACTTACCCCCGCTTCCATAAATGGAAAGTTCGTCTGATATGCTTTAGAAATTGTTTCTGCTTGAAACACATCAGATACCGGACCAGATTGAATTAATTTCTTATTAATTAATATTAAATCATCAAAATAATCCTCTACTTTTGATAAATCATGATGGACAACAAATACCGTTTTACCCTCATGACGTAACTGCTTTAAAATACGGATAATCGTTTGCTCACTTGCTACATCAATGCCGACAAACGGTTCATCAAAGAAGAAAATATCGGCTTGTTGTGCTAATGCCCGTGCTAAAAAAACGCGTTGCTGTTGCCCACCAGATAATTCACCGATTTGTTGTTTTGCATATTCTTCCATGCCAACTTGCTGTAAACATGCATATGCCCATTCTTTTTCCTTGCGTCCAGGCCTTTTAAAAAGACCCAACTTAGGATACGTCCCAAGTAACACGGTATGAAAAACATTGATGGGAAAATCCCAATCAATATCGCTTCTTTGTGGAACATAGGCTGTTTTTTTACGCATTTTTTTGACTGGTTTTCCGTGCATTTTAATCCTTCCATGATCACGCGGTATTAATTCTAAAATGGCTTTCATCAAGGTTGATTTACCTGCGCCATTCGGACCAATAATTCCGATTAATTTACCTGGCTCAAATGAAAAAGAAATATCTTTAATCACTTCTTTCCCATAATAAGACACATGTAAATTTTCAACTTCGATTGCCTTATTCATAGTTTCACCTTCCTTGTAACACTTTACGATATTCATTTTATTTTTAAATAATAATCTATGGTTAAACTCTATATTGTTTCCACTGTACAATAAATAGTATATATAACAAAATATTAGATGTCAACAATTGTTTTTCCCTTGCGCAACTTTTATTTAGACGTTGATAATTATTTTAAATACCTAGAATTTAGCTCGTTATTAGTTTATTGAAAACCGCAAAAAAACGCTACAAGAGATGAGCTCTTGTAGCGTAAAATAGGCTTTTGTTATTCTTCTTCACTTCGGACAATTTCAAAATCAACAACTCGTTCTTCTAAATTCACTTTAATGACGCGGACATTGACTTCTTGTCCAATCCGATAAACTTTTCGCGTCATTTCACCTACTAATGAGTAATTCTTTTCGATAAAATGATAATAATCATCTGTCAAATAACTGACGTGGACAAGCCCTTCTACTGTATTTTCGAGTTCAACAAATAATCCAAAGCTTGTTACCGAACTAATAACTCCTTTATAGACTTCACCAATTTTATCTAACATATATTCGGCTTTCTTCAAATCATCCGTTTCACGTTCAGCGTCAACGGCTCTTCTTTCCATAAACGAGGCATGCTTTGTAATATCGGGAAGTAACTGTTCCCATTTATCTATCACTTTCTTATTCATCTGCTTATTGATTAAATACGTTCGAATAAGCCTATGGACAATAAGGTCAGGATAACGACGGATTGGCGATGTAAAATGTGTATAGTATGTTGCCGCTAGTCCAAAGTGACCGATGCTATTTGGATCATATTTTGCTTGTTTCATGGAGCGAAGCATAAGTTTAGAAACAATCATCTCTTCCGGTCTATCTTCAACATTCTCAAGTATTTTCTGTAATTGTTGTGGGTGGATATCATTGGCAACACCTTTCACCCGAATACCCATACCCGATAAGAACTCAAAAAAGCTTTGTAATTTATCTTCATCAGGATTTTCATGGATTCGGTAAACGAATGGAACATTTAACCAATGAAAATGTTCAGCGACTGTTTCATTGGCAGCCAGCATAAATTCCTCAATCAGTCGTTCAGCAACAGAACGTTCGCGAATGACAACATCGGTTGCTTTTCCTTCATCATCAACAACAACTTTCGCTTCTTTAAAATCAAAATCAATCGCGCCACGACCCATACGCTTGCCACGTAGGATTTTGGCTAATTTTTCCATATGTTCAAACATGGGAACAAGCTCTTTATATTTTTCGCGTAATGTCGCATCTTTTTCAACAAGGATTTGATTGACATCATGATAGGTCATCCGTTCTGTTGTTCGAATGACACTCTGAAATATTTCGTGATGAACGACTTTTCCAGTCGAATCAATCTCCATCTCACAACTTAAGGTCAGCCTATCAACCCGAGGATTCAATGAACAAATACCGTTCGATAAGCGATGTGGTATCATCGGAATGACACGGTCTACAAGGTAGACACTCGTTCCTCGTTCCAATGCTTCTTGATCCATTGGAGAATTTTCTTCAATATAATAACTGACATCAGCAATATGAACACCTAATTTATAATTGCCATTAGGTAATTTGGATACAGTGACCGCATCATCTAAATCTTTTGCATCGGCCCCGTCGATTGTAATGATGACTTCATCCCGAAGATCACGTCGCTCTTTCATTTCAGCATCAGCAACAGTCTCTGGTACAGATGTAGCATGTTGTAATACATCTTCTGGGAATTCCATATGGATGCCATGCTTATAAATAATCGATAAAATATCAATGCCAGGATCATTCTCATGCCCGAGTATTTTTAGAATCTCACCTTCTGCACTTCGTTGTCCTTCTGGGAATCTTGTAATTCTAGCAACAACTTTATGACCTTGAATAGCACCATTTATTTTATTTTTTGGGATAAAAATATCATTTGGAACACGCTTATCATCAGCAACGACAAATCCGAATGACTGATTATCTTCGAACGTTCCGACAACTTCTGTCGTCCCACGTTCTAAAATACGTATAACAGAACCTTCCGGACGGTTTCCGAATTCGCCAGTTTTTTCTATACGGACTAGAACAAGGTCATTGTTCATAGCAGAGGTTAAATCAGAATGATGAATATATATATCTTGATCCGCTTCATCATCTGGGATTAAAAAAGCGAATCCTTTCGCATGCATTTGAATACGTCCGCGAACTAAATTCATTCTATCTGGTAAGCCGAAGCGATTTTTTCGCGTTCGGACTAATTCACCAGTTTCCTCAAGCTTGTTCAGTGCAATAACAAGTGCCTTAAAAGCATCGGCTTCATAAACTTCTAATGCATCCTCTAATTCGTGAACAGACAGAGGCTTTGTATCATTTTCACGAAAATATGTTAAAATTTGTTCTTTCATTTGTTCATTCAAGGGCGACACCTTCCCGAATTTTATTTTCAGTTATTTTTATTATGCCCAATCTAATGATTCTAAAAACGTGTATATATCTTCATGCAATAAATCTTTCTCTTTATCTAACGTAATCACATGGCCTGATTCTTCATACCATTGGATTTTTTTTACATCTGATTCTATCTTATCATAAATATAGTTAGCACTCTCGGGATTTATCATTTTATCTTGACGGGCTTGTACAACCATTGCTGGTGTGTAGATGGTATCGATTTCTTTTTTGACTTTTTCAATTAACTGACCTATTTCATTAAACATCGGCCGAGATGATGTTAATAAATGGTGTACTTCTTCAGATATGGTCCGGTCATCTTTTCTTTCAAATTGTTTAAACTGCTTAGAGAAATGAAGAAAGCCAGCTGTTAATTGTTCCTCATTATCAAAGAACATTGGTGAACACATTGGAATCACCGCTTTGATTGGTAATGAATAGGCAAGTTTTAATCCGAGGACTCCTCCTAAAGAAAGCCCTGCTACAGCAATTTCTTTAAACCCTAGACTTTTTAAATGTTCATAACCAGCTAATGCATCTTCCCACCAATCATGAGGACTTGTTTCAATTAATTGTTCTGGTGCAACACCATGTCCGCGATAAATTGGGGCATGTGATGTATAACCACGCTTTTCAAGAAATCGACCAAGCATACGGACATCAGCTGAGTGTCCTGTAAATCCATGTAATAATAAAACGGCGCGCGGTCCGCTCTCAAATGTAAATGGTTGTGGTTGTTTTAACTTCATGTCGAATCTACCTTCCTTCAAAAATCAGAAAATAAAAAAACCCTACCATTAACATGATAAGGTTACATCCATTATACAAAATATGCACTGACAAAAGCTAATACAAAAAATATGACAGCCGTTACAATCGTTCCACGATGTAAAAACAAATCAATTCCTCGCGCTTTTTGCTTACCGAATAGTTGCTCTGCTCCCCCTGAAATAGCTCCAGATAATCCAGCACTCGTTCCACTTTGTAGAAGAATAAAGATAATCATAATGATTCCATCAATGACAAGTAAAACATTTACTGCCGTTTCCATTATTGACAGCACCTCCTATATGTAAAACCTTACCATACTCGTCTCACTATTATAATTAATACTTTAGCATAGAGTTCACATCATAACAAGCGATTTTCTCTTTCTTATACCGAAAAAATGGAAGTTCTAATTTTTTTCTTCTATACTCTAGGTAACCACTTGTAAGGGGAGGGACTGAAATGAGAGAATCACTTTGGATTGAAGCAGAAGACGAGACAGCTATTCATGTTATGAAATGGACGAAAGAAACAACGCCACGAGCAATTGTTCAATTATCACATGGTATGGTCGAACATATAGAACGCTATGATGAGTTAGCACGTTTCTTCGTCAAACACGATCTATATGTATATGGGAATGATCATCGTGGACATGGTCAAACTGGTGAGCATCAAGGAAAACTTGGATTTTTTGCTGAACGACATGGGTTTGACAAAGTAACACATGATCTTTATATGGTCACACAACAAATTAAACTTGATTATCCAGAAACACCTATTATTTTACTTGGTCACAGTATGGGTTCATTTCTGGCTCGGAAATATATTCAATTATATAGTCAAGAGATTGTCGCTGTTGTTTTATCAGGAACAACCTATGCATCACCAGTTGAAATTTTTTTTGGAAAACAAGCAGCGAATGTCACTGACCCCTTTCAGAAAGCTCCGTATTTAAACCAACTAATCTTTGGTTTAAACAACCGAAAAGTAATTGAACCACTTACAGACTTTGATTGGTTAACAGGCGATAGAGAAAGTGTCCAAACTTATATTGCCGACCCTTTATGTGGCTTTGTACCGACTGGACAATTCTTTCGCGATTTATTTAGTGGCTTAGCAGATATTCATAATCAAGCGAAAAACAGCCATATTCCTTGTGACTTACCGATGTTATTCATTAGCGGTGAACAAGACCCTGTTGGTAAATACGGGAAAAATATATGGAAAGCCGCGAATGTATATAAAGAACTCGGTATGTCAAATATAATGGTTGCCCTATTTCATGAAGGAAGACATGAATTATTTCATGAAATAAATAAACAGGACGTGTTTCAGTTTGTGTATAAATGGATCGATGATATTTTAACTAACTTGAATGAGTCTTGTGGTTAGAAAGATTGCTACATATAATGTTAAAATAGATGAAAATAAGTTTAGAGGATGAGACACATGAAAAAAATCACTGGTATTGCTGCATCAAGTGGTATTGCAATGGCAAAAGTATATCATTTGATTGAACCAGATTTATCATATGATAAGAAACAAACGGATAATCCTAATCATGAAGTCAACCGGTTGGATGATGCGTTACAGATTACGAAACAAGAATTACAAGATATTCGCATTCATACAGAAAACACACTTGGAACAGAACATGCTGAGATTTTTTCAGCACATCTCCTCGTTTTAGAAGACCCTGAGTTTATTAATCAGATAAAAGATAAAATAACTCAAGACGATTTAACAGCGGAAGCCGCTCTAGATGAAGTGAGTCAATTTTTTATTAATCTATTCGAAAATATGGATAATGAATATATGCGTGAACGGGCAGCTGATATTAAAGATGTAGCCAAACGAATCATGGCTCATCTGTTAGGGATTAATTTACCAAGTCCAGCATTAATTAACGAAGAAGTGGTTGTTGTTGCACATGATTTAACCCCTTCTGATACGGCACAACTTAACCGTAAATATGTAAAAGGATTCGCAACAAATATTGGTGGAAGAACATCTCATTCAGCCATTATGGCACGCTCCCTAGAAATACCTGCCGTTGTTGGAACAAAAGAGATAACATCGATGACAAAGCCAGGTGATTTTTTAATCGTCGATGGTAATGATGGTCATCTGATTATCGAGCCGACAACTGACGTGAAAGACACATATAAAGAAAAACAAGTCGCGTTTAATAAACAAAAAGAAATTTGGGCGACATTGAAAGATGAACCTTCGATTACAGAAGATGGTATCCAAGTAGAATTAGCCGCTAATATTGGTACACCGGATGACGTTCAAGCCGTCCTTGAACATGGTGGTGAAGGAATCGGGCTATATCGCACTGAGTTTTTATTTATGGGTAAATCTGACATGCCGTCCGAAGATGAGCAATACGAAGCATATAAGACCGTTTTAGAAGCGATGGACGGTAAACCAGTTATTGTAAGAACATTAGATATCGGTGGAGATAAAGAAATCGATTATTTACAATTACCTAAAGAAATGAACCCATTTCTAGGTTTCCGGGCGATTCGCTTCTGTTTAGCGAATGAAACCGTCTTTCGTACACAGTTGCGTGCCTTACTGCGAGCGAGTGTACATGGCAATTTAAAAATCATGTTCCCAATGGTTGCTACTTTAGAAGAGTTTCGCCAAGCTAAGCAAATCTTTTTAGAAGAAAAGGCAACATTAAAAGATGGAGGCGTTGCAGTTTCCTCTTCCATTGAAGTTGGTATTATGGTGGAGATTCCATCGACTGCTGTTATCGCAAAACAGTTTGCCAAAGAAGTCGACTTCTTCAGTATTGGAACAAATGATTTGATTCAATATACAATGGCAGCAGATCGCATGAATGAACAAGTCGCATATTTATATCAACCGTATCATCCAGCCATCTTAAATCTTGTTCATCAAGTAATTGAAGCAGCTCATAGTGAAGATAAATGGGTCGGTATGTGTGGTGAAATGGCAGGAGATCCTATCGCCATCCCTATTTTACTCGGGCTTGGCTTAGACGAATTTAGTATGAGTGCGACATCCATTTTGCCAGCGCGATCACAAATTCGCAGGTTGTCCAAAGCAGATATGGAAAAAGTTGCACTTGAAGCATTAGCGATGGGTACAGCTGAGGAAGTTGTCTCATTAATTGAATCGAAATTAAAATAGTTTTGTTGTGGTAGGGAATGTCAGAGGGGCATTCCCTTTTTTATATGCAATCAAGGCATAGCATTGGAATCTCAACAAATGCCCACCCAAAAATATCGGTGTAAGAACGTCAATGTGACCTCTCATAACAAAAACATACAACGAGACAATGCATTGGGCCTTCAATGCGGCCTCTCAACACGAAAACATACAACGAGACAATGCGTTGAACCTTCAATGCGGCCTCTCACAACGAAAATATACAACGAGACAATGCATTGGGCCTTCAATGCGGCCTCTCAACACGAAAATATACAACGAGACAATGCGTTGGAACTTCAATGCGGCCTCTCAACACGAAAATATACTACGAGACAATGCGTTGAGCCGTCCACATCTCTAAGAAAATAAAGTAGCACAGACCCTAGCTATGGGACTGTGCTACTTATAGGAGTTTATCTCATGTCTTATTTTTCTAAATGATAAAACGCATTTTTCCCTGCATAGACACCAAGGCCCTGTAATTCATCTTCAATACGTAATAACTGATTGTATTTAGCTACACGGTCTGTGCGTGATGGTGCTCCGGTCTTGATTTGGCCCGCATTTGTTGCAACAGCAATATCAGCAATCGTAGCATCTTCTGTTTCACCTGAACGGTGTGAAATAACTGATGTGTAGCCTGCACGTTTAGCCATTTCGATGGCATCGAAAGTTTCTGTTAATGTACCGATTTGGTTCACTTTAATCAAGATGGAGTTACCGACGCCTTGTTCAATACCTTGGGCTAGTTTTTTCGTGTTCGTTACGAACAAATCGTCACCAACAAGTTGAACGCGTTTACCGATCCGTTCTGTTAATAATTTATGACCTTCCCAATCGTCTTCATCAAGACCATCTTCAATTGAGATGATTGGATATTTGTTGACCATTTCTTCATACCAGTCAACCATTTCTGCTGATGTACGAACAACCCCTTCTCCCTTTAGGTTGTATTTGCCATCAGCATACATTTCGGAAGCAGCCACGTCCATCGCCAACTTCACTTCTTCACCTGGCTTATAACCTGCTACCTCAATGGCTTCAACAATGGTTTGCAACGCTTCCTCATTTGATTTTAAGTCCGGTGCGAAACCACCTTCATCACCGACTGCTGTATTATATCCTTTATCTTGAAGAACTTTTTTCAAAGCATGGAATATTTCCGTACCTGTACGTAGTGCTTCTTTAAATGTTGGAGCAGCTACAGGCATAATCATAAATTCCTGAATATCGACATTATTGTCGGCATGCTCCCCCCCATTTAAAATATTCATCATCGGAGTTGGCAATGTTTTCGCATTGAAACCACCTAAATAATTGTAAAGAGGTATTTCTAGAAAGCTTGCAGCAGCATGGGCAGCAGCCATAGAAACACCAAGAATCGCATTCGCTCCAAGCTTTCCTTTGTTTTCTGTTCCATCTAAATCAATCATTAATTGATCAATTATATTTTGGCGAGTAACATCAATTCCGATTAATTCAGGGGCAATCACATCATTTACATTCTTAACAGCTTGAAGAACACCTTTACCTAGGTAACGGTTTTTATCACCATCTCGTAACTCAACTGCTTCATATTCTCCAGTGGATGCACCACTTGGTACGAGTGCTGAACCGAATGCTCCTGATTCAGTATAAATTTCAACTTCAACTGTAGGATTTCCTCGTGAATCGAGTACTTCACGGGCATAAACATCTATAATGTATGGCATTGTTTGTCTCTCCTTTTATTTTTTAATTAATGATGTACCTGTCATTTCTTTAGGCTTTACAATATTTAATAATTCTAAGAGTGTCGGTGCTAAATCAGCTAACATACCGCCATCTCGTAATTCAATCCCTTGTTTTGTTACAATAACTGGAACAGGATTTGTCGTATGAGTTGTCATCGGGTTCCCGTCGACTGTAACCACTTCATCCGAATTACCATGGTCTGCTGTAATAATCGCATGGCCGCCTAATTCAATGATTCGATCGACGATTTTTCCAAGGCATTCATCAACCACTTCAATCGCCTTAATCGTCGGTTCTAATTTACCGGAATGACCAACCATGTCTGGATTAGCGAAGTTTAAGATAATCGCATCAGTCTGCCCTTCGTCTAGTACTTCTAACAGTGCGTCTGTCACTTCATAAGCACTCATTTCAGGTTTTAAATCATATGTGGCGACTTTCGGTGAATCTATTAAAATACGTTTTTCACCCGGAAACTCTTCATGGCGACCACCGTTCATAAAATATGTGACATGCGGGTATTTTTCAGTTTCAGCAATCCGTAATTGTGTTAGCTGATGACGCGAAATCACTTCTCCGACAGTCTGTTCTAAACCAACTGGTCCATATGCAACAGCCCCATTAATCGAATCTGCATACTTCGTTAACATGACAAAATGGATATCAGTTGGGCGTTTTTCTCCGCGATCAAATTCATCAAAGCTATTTTCAGTAAATGTACGTGAAATTTGAATCGCTCGATCTGGTCTAAAATTGTAAAAAATAATCGAGTCGCCGTCTTGAATCGGCGCTACCGGTTGACCGATTTCATTAGTCAACACAGAAGGAATCACAAACTCATCATGGATACCATGTTCATAAGAATCGTGAATGACATCATACGGATTTGTATATTGTGGACCTTCACCATATATCATGGCATCGTATGCTTTCTTCACACGTTCCCAACGTCGATCACGGTCCATTGAATAGTAGCGACCAGAAATAGTAGCGATTTTTCCGATACCATATTCTTTTATTTTCGCTTCTGTCATCTCGATATATTTCTTAGCTGATGTTGGAGGTACATCACGTCCATCAAGAAATGCGTGGATATAAATGTCCTCAATGCCTTCTTGCTTTGCTAGTTTTAATAAGGCAAATAAATGATGGATATCACTATGTACACCACCATCTGAGAGAAGGCCGAGTAAATGGACGCTTTTTCCATTATTCTTTGCTTCTCGCATCGCCTGAAGAAAGACCTCTTTTTTAAAAAAATCACCATTCTCAATTGATAAATTAATCCGTGTTAAGCTTTGATAAACAATTCTCCCGGCGCCAATATTCAAGTGACCGACTTCAGAATTTCCCATTTGTCCATCAGGTAAACCAACTGCCTCGCCACTCGCTTGGAGTTGGTTATTGGGATACATTTCCCAGTAACGGTCAAAGTTTGGTTTTTTTGCTTGTTTCACCGCATTCCCAATCACTTCATCACGAAGCGCAAAACCGTCTAGAATAATTAATGCGGTGGGTGCTTTACGTTCACTCATTCAGTCCTGCCTCCACAAGTTGTAAGAAAGAGCCCGCCTCTAAACTTGCCCCTCCTACTAATGCTCCATCGATATCTGACTGTGATAGAAGTTCATCTACATTACTTGGTTTAACACTACCACCGTATTGAATGATGACTTTGTCTGCCACATCTACAGACGTTTCTGCTTTAATTGTCTCACGAATATGTTGACATACCTCATTCGCATCTTCACTTGATGCAGTTTTGCCAGTGCCAATAGCCCAGATTGGTTCATAGGCGATGATCGTTTTTTCAATCTGATCATCTGTTAGACCAGCAATTGCTTTTGTCACTTGAGATGCGACATGATTTTTCGTTTCGTTGGCTTCACGTTGCTCTAGAGTTTCACCAACACATACAATTGGTGTTAATCCATGTTTAAATGCTGCATGGACTTTTTTATTCACCGTATCATCTGTTTCCGCAAAATATTCACGGCGCTCAGAATGACCAATTATCACATGGGTGACACCAATATCAGTTAACATCGTTGGGCTAATCTCACCTGTGAACGCACCATGTTCTTGATCGTGCATATTTTGTGCAGCAATTTTTAACTCTGTTCCTTTAGCCATTTCTACTAAAGATGGTAAATGAAGAAATGGTGCACAAACAATTGCTTCTACTTGCTCTGATTGTGGTAACTTATCTTTCACCTCTGCAACAAACGCATTAGCCTCCGACACCGTTTTATTCATTTTCCAGTTACCTGCGATTACTTTTTTCCTCATCCATATCACCTCTTGATTCATTTTTTGTTATTCTTTTTGCTCATTCTTTATCATCAAGAGCTTTAATTCCTGGAAGTTCTTTACCTTCCATAAATTCTAGAGACGCACCGCCACCTGTTGATACGTGATCCATTTGATCACTTAATCCGAATTGCTCAACGGCTGCTGCAGAATCCCCACCACCAATTATAGTAAAACCATCAGCTTCAGCAAGCGATTTTGCTACAGCTCGAGTACCACCTGCAAATGGGTTCATCTCGAACACACCCATTGGCCCATTCCAGATTATTAATTTTGATTTAGAAATAATGTCAGCAAATGTTTCACGTGTTTTAAGACCGATATCTAATCCTTGCCATTCACTTGGAATATCGTCAATGGAAACAATTTTAGAATCAGCATCTTCACTAAACTGATCCGCAATCACTGTATCTTCTGGAATGACGAACTTCACACCTTTTTCTTCTGCTTTTTGCAAAAATTCCTTCGCTAAATCAATTTTATCTTCTTCAAGCAATGAATTTCCGATATCATAGCCTTTTGCTTTAATGAAAGTGTAAGCTAAGCCTCCGCCAACAAGTAAATAATCAACCTTATCTAAAAAGTTATCAATGACATCGATTTTATCTTTTACTTTTGCTCCACCAATAATAGCTGTAAATGGACGTTCCGGATTTTCTAATGCTTTCGTTAGGACAGCTATTTCTTTTTCCATCAAAAAGCCTGCTACAGCTGGTAATTTTTCTGCTACACCTGCTGTAGATGCATGCGCCCGGTGTGCTGTTCCAAATGCATCATTCACGTAAATATCTGCCATTTCAGCAAACGCATCAACTAACTCTGGATCATTTGTTGTTTCACCTGGATCAAAACGGACATTTTCTAATAGTAAAATATCGCCGTCTTCTAATTGAGAAATGGCTTCATTTACTTCATCACCATATACGGTGTCAGTCTTTAGAACGACCTTTCCTGTTAGATTACTTAAACGCTTCGCGACAGGATCTAAACGTAGCTCTTCAACAATTTGTCCTTTCGGGCGTCCTAAATGACTGGCCAAAATCACCTTTGCACCTGCTTCTGATAAATGGTTAATGGTAGGCAAAGCTGCTCTAATTCTTGTATCGTCTGTTACGTCGCCATCTTGCATTGGCACATTAAAGTCAACGCGGCAAAATACTTTTTTTCCTTTTACTTGAATATCTTTTAGAGTTTTTTTATTCACTGGATAGCCTCCCATTTTAAATCATATGTACACATCCATTATATAAGTTTTTCCCGTAAAATGCTTTCATTATCCATTTCTTGTTATTGTTTTCTGTTTTTGGGCTGAACTTATTTGCCGCTTACCGTCCTTACGCTCAATTTGATGTGTAAATCTTCCTGTTTATAAACAACAAAAAAAGAGGGATAACCTCCCTCTTTACATATTATAAGCCTTTTTCCGCCATTAATGCAGCTAAATCAACACAACGTGCAGAATAACCCATCTCATTGTCATACCAAGAAATAAGTTTAACTAAATTATCATCAATGACCATCGTTGATAAAGCATCAAAAATTGAAGAATGTGGGTTACCAACAATATCAGTTGATACAAGTGGTTCCTCACTATATTCTAAAATGCCTTTCAATTCATCTTCTGCCGCTTCCTTAAATGCGTTGTTTAATTCTTCAGCAGTAGCAGTTTTTTCAAGTTCTGCTACTAAATCAACGACAGAACCATCTGGTACAGGTACACGTACAGCCATGCCGTTTAATTTACCTGCTAACTCTGGTAATACTTCAGCAACAGCTTTCGCTGCTCCAGTCGTTGTCGGAATAATATTTTCAGCTGCCGCACGCGCACGACGATAATCTTTGTGAGGCAAATCTAAAATCTGTTGGTCATTTGTATAAGCATGGATTGTTGTCATGAGTCCACGCTTAATGCCAAAACGTTCGTGTAACACTTTGGCAAATGGGGCAAGACAATTTGTCGTACAAGATGCATTCGATACAATATGATGTTTATCTGCATCATATTGCTCATCATTTACACCCATGACGACGGTTAAATCGACATCTTTACCTGGTGCAGAGATAATCACTTTCTTTGCTCCTGCATCAATATGTTTCTGTGCTGATTCGCGATCTCTAAATCGGCCTGTCGCCTCAATAACAATATCGACGCCAAGTTCTCCCCAAGGTAGGTTCGCTGGATTTCTTTCAGCCATGACTTTAATTTCTTTGCCACCAACAACGATGTTTGATTCATGAACAGCAATCTCTTCTTCCATTTTCCCATGAACTGAGTCATACTTCAATAAGTGTGCAAGCATTTTCGCATCGGTCAAATCATTAACAGCTACAACTTCCACCTTCTCGCTTTTTAATGATTCACGAAACACTAATCGTCCAATTCTACCAAAACCGTTGATTCCAATTTTTACTGTCATTTGCCTTCCTCCTCATTTTATCTATCGTTTTATATATTAAAGGGAAGCTTCCCTTAATATCCCAATAGCTGCGCCTTCATCTGTAATTAATGTATTGCTATAGCTTGTTTTGAAATAGGATGAAATAGCTTTAGCCTTAGACATCCCACCGGCAACAGCAATAACATGTTTTTTTGTAGCTAAATGTTTTAAATCTATCCCTGTTGAAAGAACTTGATGTACGATTTCGCCATCAGCATTAAAGTAATAACCAAAAGCTTCACTAATAGCGTGCTGTTTAGTTAACTTATCAATGACAGGCTGTGGTGTATCACGCCTTTTAGCCATTGTGATTGCATCACCTAGTCCATGCAGAACAATCTGCGCTTCTTTAATATGTTCTAACACATCGTGAATCGACGGCTCTTGGCGCATCGTTTTAAATGATGCTTCACTTAACAAATCAGGCATAAAAAGCATGCGATATGCGCTATTTGTTTTTCGAGCCATTTTTGCAACAATGGTATTCGCCTGGTACTCTACATTCTCACCAAAACCGCCACGTGCTGGGACAAAGAGGTAATTATTTTTTTCCACTGTTTCTTCCATTTGATTAGCTACAGCGGCAATCGTTGAACCACCTGTAACAGCAATTGTCGCATCTGTTGTCATGATTGTATCTAAATAAGTCGCACAGGCTCTTCCTATCTCCAGCTTAGCCCTTTCCTCTTCATCACTATTGCCTGGTACAATGATGACTCTTTCAAGTCCTAACTGTTTCTTAACCTTTTCTTCTAATTCATTTAAGCCAGCTAATTCTTTAATAAATGGGACGAGCTGGTCTAGAATGAGTTTTCCCTCTGAAGTTAAAAACATGCCTTTACTCGTTATTTGCAAAATACGTTGTTCTTGTAACAATTCAATTTCACTACGAATCGTGCGTTCAGTTAAGTCCATAACATCTGCTAACGAGCGTCTCCCGATTGGCTGGAGCAAATTAACATGTCTCATGATGTCATAACGTTGTTGCATATCTTCCAGCATATTCGGGTATATTCTTTTTAATAAGTCGAGTAAAACATTCATGTCATTAACTCCTCATAGGTGGTCATTTTTTATCCCATATGGGTCAGAATTGTCCCGCATGTGTCAAAAAAATAGGAAAATCATTCTTCCTATTTTTAGTATAACATAATTTAAAGAATCTATCCTAACGATATTATGCCTTATTGAGGACTTCTTCTAAATAATGAAGGTTTAAATCCTTCCCAAATATTATATGGTCGCCTACCTCAACAACAGGAATTTCTAGTTGATATTTACTTAACCATTGATCATTCATTTCGATATTTCTCTTTTCAATCGTAAAGTCATGTTCCATTTGTAGGATTTGCAACAATTGTTCCGTCTCATCACAGAGCGGACAGTTCTCTCTCATGTAAAAATAAATCGTCATCTGTTTTTCTACTCCGTCTTATAGTAACTCTTTCATAATTTGCGATGCTGTTTTATTAGTCATCATAGAAAATGGTACATCAAACGGTGTTTTAGCACCTGTTTCGCCTTTTTTATGTAACCGATAAGCAGCACGAGCATAAGCGACTAATACACTAGCAGTGAATTCTGGATTACTCTCTAATGTTAAGGCGAATTCCATTGTCTGTTGGTGATCTGCACTTGTTTTTCCGGAGCGAATGACAAAGCCCCCATGTTTCATTTTTTGATGCTCATTAAAGAATGTCGCCTCATCAATAAAATGAACCGTCGTATCATATGGTGCGAAATAATCTGGCATTGTTTTGATTTCTTTTTCAATCCGCTCATAATCTATTTTATCAGCAACAACATAACAGACACGTTTATGGCGTTCCGCTGCAGACAATTTCTCACCTTTTCCACGTCTAGCATCAGCTAAAACGGACTCAATAGGAACCGTATATTGAACCGCATGTTTGACTCCTTCAATGCGCCGGACAGCTTCTGAATGTCCTTGACTGAGTCCTTCTCCCCAAAATGTGTGCGTGCCACCGTTTGGAATAACGATTTCCCCTAATAAGCGGTTAAGTGAAAACAAACCTGGATCCCAACCAGTTGAAATAACGGCTGTATTTCCTCCCTGTAGAGCTGCTTCATTCACTCGTTCAAAATGCTCAGGAATTTTTGCGTGGTTATCATAGCTGTCTACAATTGAAAAGTGTTTCGCTACTTCTGGACTCATCGTCGGTAAATCACTCGCTGAACCACCACATAAAACCATCACATCAATTTTTTCCTGAAAAGATTCTATATCATGATATGGATAAACCGAAACACCTTCTGTAGCCGTTTCAATCGTTGCTGGATTTCTTCTTGTGAAAATCCCAACTAATTCCATATCAGGGTTATTCTGAATTGCTAATTCTGCTCCACGTCCCAAGTTACCATATCCAATAATTCCGATGCGTATCTTTTCATTTTGCTTCATTTTATGCCACTCCTTTATTGTTACAATTATAGTCGTTTTAGACATATTCAGCAAAAAATATACTATATATGAAGCAACAAATAGATTGATTTGTTATCGTAAACATATACTTGAAAAATACGAGAGGAGCTGATTCAATTGACAACTTTTGTACACCGTGTATTAGTTATTGGTGGAGATGCTCGTTACAAAGAAGTCGTTCAGTCACTTGCTGAAGCAGATTTTCAAGTCATTGTTGCTGGTTGGGAGCAATATGCTTTTTCCTTACACAATGTGCTTCATGACACATTAGCGAACATTGATTTTTCTAAAATTGATTCTATGATCTTACCTGTTTCTGGGGTGAATGATCAAGGGGCAGTCGAACTATGTCCATACGCTGATACAAAGCTTGTTTTAACAGAGAAAATATTAAGTAAAACGAAAGAGACATGTGTCATTTATACGGGTGTGGCGAATGCGTATTTAAAACAAATAGTGGTGAATTCGGGTAGATCATTAGTCACTTTATTTGACCGTGATGATCTTGCCATATTAAACTCTATACCTACTGCTGAAGGAACTTTACATATCGCGATGGAGCACACCGATGAAACAATTCATGATTCACATGTTCTTGTACTAGGCTTCGGTCGTGTCGGCATGTCTGTTGCAAGATTATTTGCTGCTGTTGGTGCACATGTTACTGTTTGTGTCAGGCAGTCGAAAGACAGGGCACGGTTAAAGGAAATGGGAATGAGAGGCATTTATTTTGATAAGCTTCATGAAGTCATTCACCAGTTTCAAATTGTTATCAATACCGTCCCTTATCTCGTTCTTGATGAAATGGCAATTGTAAAGATGTGTTCGGATTCATTAATCATTGATCTTGCTTCTAATCCAGGGGGAACAGATTTCTCAAAAGCGAGTGAACGAGAGATTAAAGCCATTCATGCACTTGGGATTCCCGGAAAAGTAGCCGCTAAAACCGCTGGGAAAATCATTGCGGATGTGTTGATTGATTTGATGAAGGAATAAAAAAATGGCAAGGAAACTTCCCTCCTCGCCATTTTTTAAGCGCGCCCGAGAGGACTCGAACCCCCGACTCACGGTACCGGAAACCGTTGCTCTATCCAGCTGAGCTACGGGCGCATATTAATGACACAAGTTTCATTATATCGTCTTTTATATTTTATGACAAGCCCTTTTAGGATAAATTGTTTATTTCACGGGATAATCGGTTAATATGGATGATATATGTTAAACATAATCTTTATTGTTTGACCTTCATTGACCTTTAGTTTATGATAAAATTAGATTTCATATTATTGTCATTTAAGGAGGAAATTGAAAATGCATTTAATTCCTACAGTTGTTGAACAAACTAACCGTGGAGAACGTGCCTATGATATTTATTCACGTTTATTAAAAGACAGAATCATTATGCTCGGAAGTGCCATTGATGATAATGTAGCCAACTCAATTGTTGCCCAGCTCCTATTTTTAGAAGCAGAAGATCCAGGTAAAGATATTTCTCTATATATCAACTCACCAGGTGGATCAATTACAGCTGGAATGGCCATTTATGATACCATGCAATTTATTAAATCAGACGTTTCAACGATTTGTATCGGTATGGCTGCATCTATGGGTGCCTTTTTACTCGCAGCTGGTGAAAAAGGTAAACGCTATGCATTACCGAATAGTGAAATTATGATCCATCAACCATTAGGTGGAACACAAGGTCAGGCGGCAGACATTGAAATTCACGCAAAACGTATTTTACAAATGCGTGATAAAATGAACCAAATTCTTTCTGAAAGAACTGGTCAGCCGATTGAAATAATTGAGCGCGATACAGATCGTGACAATTTCATGACAGCACCTGCTGCCGTTGATTACGGATTAATTGACAGTATTCTCGAGCGTAAAGAAAAATAATAGAGAATAAATAACGTGCTTTCCGATTTGGTTATTGGGAAGCACTTTTTTATTATGTTGTATATCTCCTTGAATGAACAATAGTTTTGTCAAAAAGTAATATTTGTAGGCCTTGTCCTACTCTACTCATCATTATAATGGAGATTTTCCAATTTATATGACGTAGAAAGGATAAAACTTTACTCTGCATGTTATTATACGATCTTGGGAGTATTATACGGTGTGGAACGGTTTACTCCACATTACTTCCATCTTTTGACGATGTTCGTACGGAGTGTAGCGGTCTACCCCGTATTACTTTCATCTTTTGACGATGTTCGTACGGAGTGCTGCAGTCTACTCCGCATTTCATTCACCACTTTGTAAAGATCGTACGGAGTGGAGGGATCTGGGATCTACTCTCTACACCCAATGGGAGATTTCGCTACTTAAATCACACCTTTAATTCAGTTCTTCTACAATGAAAAAACCGGCTAAGAAATATATTCTCTACCGGTTTTAATTTAGGCCCTTCATTCCCCAACGGCCCTATTAATGTTTGTTATTCATTTCACAAGTATAGATTTAAGATTTAGAGACAAAGGTAATCAAATGATTTAATGCCATTTCTTCGTCTGGTCCGTCTGCTATTAATGTTACTGTTTCACCTTTAGTAATAGCTAGGCTCATTAATCCCATAATACTTTTAGCGTTAATTTTCTTACCGTCTTTTTCTAGGAAAATATGAGATGAATAGCGATTTGCCTCTTGTACAAACTGTGCTGCAGGACGCGCCTGTAAGCCCGTATCTAATTCTATTGTGACTGTTTTTTCAACCAATGATATCATCCTCTCCAATCTTAGGAAACGCTCTCAAAAAAATGATAAGTAAACACGACTATAAATACTTGTTATTATACCATGTTCCTTTTAAAACGTTAACTATTATCTATCTTATTGCTCTTAAATTTTTCCGTCGCGTATTTTATCCGCAATTTCATCTATTCTCTTCATCCGATGATTAACACCTGATTTAGATATTTTTCCACTTGGAATTAATTCGCCTAATTCTTTTAGTGATACTTCTTCATTATCCATCCTTGCAATAGCTACTTCGCGAAGTCTATCTGGTAAGGCGTCTAACCCGATGGTACGCTCAATCAGCTTAATGTTTTCCATTTGTCTAAACGCGGCACCGATTGTCTTATTTATATTCGCTGTTTCACAATTAACGAGCCGATTAACTGAATTTCTCATATCCCGTACAATCCGGACATCTTCAAATTTAAACAACGCATTATGCGCCCCAACAATGCTTAGAAATTCGGTGATTTTCTCCGCCTCTTTTAAGTAAACAATATAACCATTTCTTCTCTTTAACTGTTTTGCTCTTAATCCAAATCCATTCATTAAATCACATAACGCTTTATTATGATCTTTATACACATTAAATATTTCTAAATGGTATGATGACGTTTCTGGATTGTTAGTGGAACCACCTGCTAAAAATGCACCACGTAAATAGGCGCGTTTACAGCATGTTTTTTTAACAATTTCATTTGATATGTCATGAACAAATGTGTAAGGTTCCTCATCAAAAATTTTTAAGTTTTGAAGTAACTCTCGAACTTTTGTCGTAATACGAACGATGTAGACATTGTTCTTCTTTAGCTTCATTTTTTTACGAACGAGCAAGTCAATCGGAAGATTATACTTTTCTTTTACTAACGTATAAATTCTTCTTGCTATCGCAGCATTTTCCGTCGGTACGTCTAAAGCATATCCATGCTCAGAAAATGAAATGACCCCGTTCATACGAATTAATGCAGATAATTCCGCTATCATACAACATGAATCTGATTCAATTCGTGTTAATTCATTTTTTATTTCAGAAGCAAAGGACAAAACGCTCCCTCCTTCTTATTATCACTGAACGACTAGTGAATATAATAATGTTGAAATTTTTTCTGTATCATGTCGGATCGTTTTATATTGATTGGTAATAATATCGCCTTCAATTACTTCAATCCCCATATCGATTAATCGATTTCGATCCAAAGCAACAGGAGCTGCCTGCTCTATAGCATAACGCTGGCGCATTTTATCACTAATTGATTCATTATGGACAATAATAGCATCTAAACAGTTATCACCTACATGATCAATAATGGCCTGTGCGTGATCAGCCGCTGTGTAGTTCGTCGTTTCCCCTAACTGAGTCATCACATTACATACGTAAGCAACTTTCGCTTTTGTCTTTTGGAGTGCCTGATCAATTCGTGGGATAATTAAATTCGGCAAAATACTCGTGTAGAGACTACCTGGTGAAATGACGACAAGATCAGCCTGTTCAATCGCTTCGATGGCATGTGGAAATGGTTGAGCATGTTCAGGTGTTAAATAAACACGTTCAATCTTTTTACGAGCTAGCGGGATATTTGATTCACCTGAAATAATTGTTCCATCTGCCATTTCCGCATGTAATTGTAAATTTTCATTGGAAATAGGATAAATCTTGCCCTTTACCCCAAATGCGCGTGATAGTTCTTTAACACCTGTGTAGAAATCACCCGTAACAGAAGCCATGGCAGCTAATAACAAATTCCCCATCGAATGTCCAGATAGCCCGTTTTCAATGGAAAAACGATGCTGAAACAAATCAATTAATATCGGCTCGACATCTGACATAGCTGCAATGACATTCCTAATGTCTCCTGGTGCAGGCATGTCTATTTCTTGACGTAACCTTCCAGTGCTCCCACCATCATCAGCTACTGTCACTAAAGCTGTTAAATCAATAGGCATATTTTTCAAACCACGTAATAATACGGGCATGCCTGTCCCACCACCAATGACTACAATCCGCGGTTTATCTTGAATTGTATTCATTTCTCTATAATCCTTTCCGCTTATCAATATCACGATGTGTAATATGTGTAATATAATCTTTCGAAAGAAATTTAGCGAAATACTCTGCTAGTGCAACAGAACGATGTTGTCCACCTGTACATCCGATGGCGACGACAAGCTGTGATTTTCCTTCCTTTTTATATAACGGAAGCATAAATTCTAACATATCAATCACTTTCTCTTGGAACTTCTGTGTATCAGACCATTTAAAGACGTATGATGATACATCGGCATTCAATCCTGTTAAAGGTTGAAGATTCGGGACGTAATGTGGATTTGGTAAAAAGCGTACATCAAAAACTAAATCTGCATCAATCGGCAAGCCGTATTTAAAACCAAATGATAATAAATGAACTGAAAATACTTCTTGTTCTTCTTCGCTATATGCTTTTAAAATTTTCTCGCGTAGCTCTTTCGGTTTTAAATTCGTTGTATCGATAATATGTTGAGCACGCCCTTTTAATTCATCAAGTAAAAGTCTTTCTTGTTTAATTCCTTTTAACGGTAAATCACCGACAGCTAGAGGGTGAGAGCGTCTCGTTTCTTTATAACGGCTGACAAGTTGCTCATCTTCTGCATCTAAAAACAATATATGTTCATCAAATGATTCTTCATCACTTAATGCATCTAAAGATTCGAATAAGTTCTCAAAGAATTCACGTGCTCTTAGGTCAATGACAAGAGCCACTTTTTGAATCGTATTTGTAGAGTCCCTCATTAATTCAAGAAACTTTGGTAATAATGTTGGTGGTAAATTATCTACACAATAATAGCCTAGGTCTTCAAAGCTTTGAATAGCCACCGTTTTTCCAGCACCTGACATGCCGGTAATAATAACTAATTTTGTTTCACTTCGTTGATTTGTCATGCATACTCTCCTTTCTATCGCTACTTTAATAGCTGCTTACTAATGAATATGCATTAATCATTGTAAAAAAACACATATATTATATAGTATACAATGAATATGAGGGACATACCACTATTCCGAAGTAGTGAATAATCCCATTTTTAGGCAAAAAAAAGCACAGACGAGAGAGAAATCTGTGCCTAAGATATATCTTATAATTAAAAAGGGGGGTCATTATTAATCCCATTATATGAAAAGTTTATTTCGCTCGTGTTACAGGGTGATTAAATTGAAATTACTTTCACAATGAAAAAGTTGATAAGCTTGAACACTTATCAACTTTCCAATTTTTATTAAGATGTTGCTGCCTTTTCTTTTTCTTTCAATTCTTCTATATATGCAATCGCTGCTTCTGCTGCGATACTTCCATCACCTGTTGCTGTAACAATTTGGCGAAGTTTTTTCTCACGAACATCACCAGCTGCATAAATACCAGGGATATTTGTTTCCATTTCTTCATTTGTTGGAATGTATCCTTCATCATTTGTAATACCTAATGATTTGAACGGTTCACTTAATGGGATTGTTCCAATATAAATGAACACACCGTCTGTTTCAAATGTTGATTTATCGCCTGTTTCACGATTGACTAATGACAGGCTACTTACTTTACCATCTGGCCCATTGATTTCTTCTGCTTCTGTGTTCCAAATAAATTCAATCTTGTCATTATTAAATGCACGTTCTTGGATAATCTTTTGTGCTCTAAGCTCGTCACGACGGTGAATAATTGTTACTTTTTTAGCAAATTTAGTCAAATAAATGCCTTCTTCAACGGCAGAGTCTCCGCCACCGATAACAACGAGTTCTTTGTCCTTAAAAAAGGCACCATCACAAACAGCACAGTAAGATACTCCACGACCGACAAACTCTTCTTCACCTGGAATACCAATTTTCTTCTGTTCTGCACCAGTTGCAATAATAACTGTTCGCGTTTTATATTCTTGGTCGCCTGCCTTTACGACTTTATACTCTCCATGATCAACAACTTCTGAAATATCACCGTATGCATATTCAGCGCCAAATTTCTTTGCATGCTCAAACATTTTATTTGATAAATCTGGTCCAAGTATATGATCGAATCCAGGATAGTTTTCGACGTCTTCCGTATTAGCAACTTGCCCACCTGGAATTCCTCTTTCAATCATTAATGTGTCTAAATTAGCACGAGAGGCATATACAGCTGCCGTCATACCAGCTGGTCCTGCTCCTGCAATGACAACATCATACATTCTTTCTTCAGACATCATCATCAACTCTCTTTCTATTTTATAACTGTTATTCTTAGCGTATAAGAATTATCCTGTTTCGTCTATCTATTTGCTCACCTTTTCCACGATTGTACTTCTTTTGACATAATTGGGTGTTTTTTACATCCCTCTTCCCAAAGTGTTGCTGCCTTTTCCTCATTTTCAACATGAAAAAGGGTATAACTGTACCATCTAAAATATGATAAATGTCCTTTTACTGACTCCTTATTAATCATTCTAAAACGGTCATAGGCCAATTCAATATGACCAGTTCTCGCTAATACAATAGCAATTCTTAACTTTTGATGGTCATGAATCGGGTATATATTTAGTAATGCACGAATAAATGTTTCATATTCCGATTGTTTTTCATCAAGGAAATAAAATAAAGCTAAATTCGTATAGCTATTTAGAGAGGATGGGTTTTCCGCTAATTCATCTCGTTCTATTTGATATGCTACTTCCTTTTCTCCTGTGAAAAACAATGCATGTGCATAATCATGTTTTGCCTGTTTATGGTCGGGGAAAAGTAATAACATTTCTTCTAAAACGAGCAACGCCTTTTCCCAATTCATTGATTCAATATAGTAAAAGGCGGTTTCCTGATAAATAATCAATTCATCCTCATCATCTAAGAGCCAATCATCTTGTTCCTCTAAGTCAATGATTTCTAATAACTCTTCCGCTTCTTCAGAAAAATCACCATTGGGCTCTTGCTCCAAATATGTTTCTGCATATTTTCTAGCATCGGATAATAAACCAAGATGGGCATAATTATTTGCCAGTAAATAAAAACAATCACTGTATTGTTCATTCTCTATATTTAGTACGTTAGTTAATACTTCATTTGCTTTATGAAACAAGCCGATTTCAGTATATATAATAGACATCTGGCATTGATACAATGGATCTTCTGGTGATTTTTCCACAGCTTTTTGAATCCATTTTAATGCGTTGTCGAATTTTCTCTTTTGAAAAGCTTTCACACCACGTGAAAAGTAAAAATCGCCTTCAGGTACAAATGGGACAACATTGTTCTGCTTTTGTTTCTTAATGGATACTTGCATAATAACCCCAATCTTTTTTCATAATTTACACCGTACAAATTATAACATATCTAGCCTTCTTTCGACGAATAGTTAGGTTTATAAGCTTCTTTATAATAAAATTTGAAATGTGCTGAGTTCATGACTTCTATTTCTGTACTATTAACAACAGAAATCATTGTGGCTATCTTTATATTTTTCTTGATGTTGTTTTTGAAGATAAAGAAGAGCAATTTATCATAAAAAACCTTTTTGATTAGTCTTTACAACCTTTGGGTACTTTTTTTGTCTAGACTTATATAGAAACAAGCAATATACCTGATTAAATTTATGATGATATGCATTGGAGTTCTCAATACGTTATAACTATGGCACTAATAATGGACTTGATAAAATGGAAGCATATAACGGCTTTTATTCGTCCCCTACGCTTCATATGTAAACAGTTAATTCTGGCAAACATTATTCTTTAGATAAAATAATAAGCAGAGAAAATCGTTACTGATTTCTCTGCTTGTTATTTGAATCGATATGGGGTGCTCTATTTATTCGTTTTCCGGAAATGCTACTGCATCTTGTATCGCTTTATCTAATTCGTTAACAGCTGCTTTGTGTTCTTCAGTTGTCCATTCAAAAATTTTCGCCATATGATTACATACGGATTGTTTATGTTCACGTACCCAATCAATATCGAAAAATAATGCACCTGTTCTTCTAATAAAAAAGTCGATTGGTCTACAGACCCATTCATTAGCAATGCCATATGTCAACTCCGCTAAGACGAGCGGGGCAATTTCTTGATGCTGGTCCGTTTCTTTTTCTTGTTTGTATAAATTAATAATCTGGTTAACGTTAGCGCCATAACGTTTAACGAGTCTCTCGGCATCTTTTTCACAAATGCCCGCTTGCACGGCTTCTCCAACGGCTTTGACTTTAAAATCTTGAAACCCTATTGAACCACCAACTTCACCACCTGAAATCGGTAAATCTTTTGTCATAGAACTCGAATACAAAATACCTTCTTCTTCTTTAAACTGTTTAACGACGATATCAACAATCTGTTCAGCCATTTTACGATAACCCGTTAATTTTCCACCAGCAATTGATAACAAGCCAGAATCGGAATGAAAAATCTCGTCTTTACGTGAAATTTCATCAGGTTTTTTACCGTCTTCAGCAATTAACGGTCGCAACCCTGCCCAACTCGATTCCACATCATCAACCGCTAATGAAAGGGTTGGGAACATATTCTGAATGGCATTTAGAATATAATCACGATCAACAGCTGTCGCTGTCGGATGAGCAATGTCGTTATCATATGGCGTATCTGTCGTACCAACATATGTTTTACCATCACGTGGAATAGCGAAAATCATCCGACCATCTGGAGCATCAAAATAGATCGCTTGTTGTAATGGAAAAACATCGTTTGAGAAGACAAGATGTATCCCTTTCGTAATGTAAAGGTGTTTTCCTCGTTTTGATTCATCAAGTTCTCGTAAATCATCGACCCATGGTCCACAAGCATTCACAATTTTTTTTGCATAGATTTCTTCGGTTTTTCCTGTTAATAAGTCTAAAACGTGTACACCTATGACCTTGCGATGATCATAAATAAAATTGGTGACCTTTAAATAGTTAACGGCAATCGCGCCATGATCGACTGCTTTTTTCATGATTTCAATCGTTAAACGCGCATCATCTGTTTTATATTCAACATAATAACCAGCACCTTTTAACCCTGCTTCCTTTAATAATGGTTCTTTGGCTAATGTTTCATCCCGATTAAGCATCTGACGGCGCTCCGTTTTTTTAACGCCTGCTAATGTATCATATAAGCGTAAACCAATATTTGTTGTGACTGGTCCAAAGGTTCCTCCGGTATGAAATGGTAGCATCATCCATTCCGGTGTTGTCACATGTGGACCATTTTCATAAACGACAGCTCGTTCTTTTCCAACTTCGGCTACAAGTTTAAATTCTAATCCTTTTAAATACCTTAAGCCGCCATGTACTAATTTCGTAGAACGACTAGATGTACCGGCAGCAAAATCTTGCATATCAACAACAGCTGTTTTTAATCCTCTTGTTGTTGCATCTAAAGCAATACCTGCCCCTGTAATCCCCCCTCCAATCACCAGTAAATCAAGTTTTTCCTCTTTTTTCAACTCACATAACATATCATCTCGTATGATGGTTCTCATTGCCCTGTCTCCTATCGATTTAAACTTTTTGTTTATCTTAGGAAAAATAAAAACCGCAAATATACTAACCCCTATGATTAGTATATTTGCGGTTTCTCCATTTCTCCGACCAATTGATATTTACTTGATACATTAAGTATAACATAGCTCAAACTCGAACAAAAGGATTTATATTACTGCCACAATTCCCGCTCTGATGTCGACACGGCAACAGCACCTGCTTCAAGTGCAGTCGTAATATCCGACTCTTCACGAATTAATCCCCCCGCAATAATCGGTAATCCTGTTTCTTCATGAACGATTTGAATCATACTCGGCACCAGTCCAGGTAAAACTTCGATACAATCAGGTTGTGAGCGTTTCACTAACTTCACATTATTTTTTAGAGCGATACTGTCGAGCAAAAATATCCGTTGAATAGCTAATAGATCGTGCTTCTTTGCCAACTGGATCACATTACCACGTGTTGATAGAACACCATCCGGTTTGATGGCATGGATTAGAAACTCCATGCCATGTTCGTCGGCTTTTAGGCCTTGGATTAGATCAAAATGGATTAATACCTTTTTGTGACACCGCTTGGCATGTCGTACAAGTTGATTTAACTGTGACAATCTCGTCTCTAGAAATATAACATATTTTGAAGTTGTCTGTAAGGCGTCTTCAAAGTCTTTTATTCTACGTATGGCTGGTAAAATCCCCTTTGGTATTTGCATTTGAATCGCATCCTTCCTTTTAAATCAAGGAGCAGTTTATTTGTTCTTTTGGCGTGCTTCCATTTCTTCTTTTGTATAGATGAGCTGCATTGGATTGCCACCTACAAAGGATCCAGCCGGAACATCTTTATGGACGAGTGTTGCTGCTGAAATGATAGCTCCATCTCCAATTGTTACACCTGGCAAAATGGTTGTATTGGCACCAATCATCACATGACTGCCAATTTTCACTTCACCTAGTCGGTATTCGTCGATTAAATACTCATGTGCGAGAATTGTTGAATTATAGCCGATAATCGTATTTGAACCAACGGATATCTTCTCGGGAAACATAATATCAGGTACGACCATTAAAGCGAAAGCCGTCTTTTTACCAACGCGCATCCGTAAAAAGGTCCGATACAACCAATTCTTCACACTTAAAAAAGGCATATATCTAGCTATAAAAATAACAATGACATTTTTTACGACTTTCCAAAATGGAACTGTCCGATAAATTTGCCATAATGAATTTGAACCCTTTACAGGATAACGCTTTGTCTTACGCATGATTTACCTCCCAATGAGCTTAAGCAATTCCTTCATATCGTCGATGATATATGTTGGACGGTAACTCTCTAAAAATGCACGCCCTTTATGAGACCAGCTCACGCCAGCCGTTTTTACTCCAGCACGATGTCCCGCTTCAATGTCATGATAATTGTCACCGACCATTAATGTTGTTTGTGGTTTGGCATCAAGAAGATTCATCGCTTTAATCAATGACTCAGGATGTGGCTTACCATGTGTTACATCTCCTAATGTAATGACCGTTTCAAAATAGCGATCTAGACCTGTTAATTCAAGTCCCATTTGCACACCTTTGCCCATTTTATTTGTAACGACAGCTAATTTAATACCAGCTTCTTTTAGTGCAGCAATCGTTTCGATCACATTCGGGAAAGCTGTGACATAGTCATCATGATGACTTAAATTATGTTTACGGTAAACAGCCATCATTTCCTCCGCTCTCTCTCGGTCGATTTTTTTAAATGTCTCAAAAAGAGGCGGTCCATTAAATGATTTGATTTCTTCTAAAGTAAAATCTAAACCGTATTTATCAAATGTGTAGATGAATGATTCGATAATAAGCTCATTTGTATTCAATAATGTCCCGTCTAAATCAAATAAAATAGAATCTATGTTCATGAATAATATCCTTTCTTAACGCAAATATTTATTTATTTGCTACTTTCTTCCCATCATAATGACGATTCGCCTTTCCTGATTTTTTACGATAAATAAGTAAAATAATTGAACCAATAATCAAGATCAACGATATAACTTGTGCTGTACGAAAATCACCTAATAATGTATAGAGACTATCTGTACGCATCCCTTCGATGAAATAGCGACCGATTGAGTAAGCGATTAAATAACTTAAGAACAGTGTTCCACGTAATGGATTTCTTCGTCTTAACCATAACAAAAAGCCAAAAACGAGTAAATTCCATACAGATTCGTATAAGAACGTTGGATGGTACATAATGCCGTTAATACACATTTGGTTCATAATAAAGTCAGGTAAATATTGATGAAAGCTTTCATACGTAGCCTGTGAAATTGGACCGCCATGGGCTTCCTGATTCATAAAGTTACCCCAACGACCAATCGCCTGTCCAAGAATGAGACTAGGTGCAGCAATGTCAGCGAGTTGCCAAAAATTTATTTTTCTAACCTTTGCAAACACAATTGCTGTAAGAACAGAACCAATCAATGCGCCGTGGATAGCAAGTCCACCTTCCCAAATAGCAAATACTTTCCACCATGGACCTGAGGCATATTGTTCCCATTGAAAAATGACATAATACATGCGTGCGGACAAAATCGCAACTGGTATAGCAAATACAACTAAGTCAAGCATTATATCCTTTTTTAAACCTAAGCGATTTGATTCCCTAGTAGCCAATAGTAATGCTAAGAAAAGCCCAAAAGCGATAATGACACCATACCAGTAAATTTCTTTTGAACCGATTTCAATAAAAACACGATCTAACGCCGGTGCATCACACGTCATGACAACACTCCTATTCCATATTTTCTTTACCTTTTTCCTCTATAACTAGGCTAAGTTTGTCTGTGAAATCTTTTGCTGCATTAACTCCCATCCGTTTTAGGCGAAAGTTCATCGCAGCTACCTCGATAATGACTGCAAGGTTTCTTCCTGGACGAACAGGAATCGTCACCATTGGTAATTCGACATCCATAATTTTCATTTTTTGATGTTCTAATCCAAGACGATCATATTGTTTCTTCTCATCCCATTGTTCTAAATGAGCAATGAATGAGATTTTCTTAAATTTACGGACAGAACCCGCACCAAATAACGTCATGACATTAATAATTCCAAGACCACGTATTTCTAATAAATATTCGATTAATGGTGGCGGATTCCCAATTAATGTATCATAATCAGATTGACGAATTTCCACACTATCATCAGCAACTAATTGATGGCCCCTTTTAACAAGTTCGAGAGCCGTTTCACTTTTTCCTATACCACTCTGCCCTGTGATTAGAACACCAACTCCATGAATATCTACTAGCACGCCGTGTATGGCAGTTTGCGGTGCCAGTTTTGTTTCTAAATAATTCGTTAACCGGCTTATGACTCGTGTTGTTTTTCGAATGGAACGAATCACAGGAACACCGGAGCGATTCGCCGCCTCAATAATTGAAATTGGTACTTCCATGCCCCTTGATATAACGATGCCCGGCGTCACGTCTGTACATAAACGATTTGCACGATTTCTTTGTTCATAAAGTGGTAAATCCAAAAAATATGCCATTTCTGTTTTTCCAATTAATTGTAATCTTTCCTTTGGGTAATATTTAAAATAACCCGTCATCTCGATACCAGGTCGGGAAATATCACTTTCTTTGATTTCTCTATGTAAACCATCTTCACCAGCAACGACTGTCAAATTGAAATGTTCGATCAAATCTTGTGTACGTACAATTGCCAATTTTATTTCCCCCCAAGTGGTAGGCTAAGCTAGAATATACATTGTAGCATATGAACACATTAAATAAATGACATGTCTACCAATCGTACTCCACGTCTAATAACGCAGCGTGTCTTTTACAAATTTATTTAAAATGAGATTAATAACAGAAATAATCATCGCCGCAATAATGGCTGTGCCAAATCCGTCAATAACAAATGAAGGACCCATGACACTTTGGGTAATCATAAGCGTGAGTGCATTGATAATAAATAGAAATAATCCAAGACTAATGACTGTAATTGGTAACGTCAATACGACTAAAACTGGCTTCACAACTGTGTTTAATACGGCTAAAATAAAACTAGCTAACAGTGCTGTGCCAAATCCATCCAAATGAAATGAATCAAACATATTAGATACAAGAATCAAAGCAATCGCATTGAGAAAAATTGATAAAAATCCACGCATGAACATGCATATCCCCCCCGTGTTTTTAGGAACAATTGGATGATAGTTGATTAATTAAAATTCCAAATATAAAATTCTTCTATACCTAACCGTTCTAACGCAACTTCACGTAACGCGTCTTTTGAATTTGCTTCCGGCTTAAAGCTCCCTAAAATACCACCGGCTTGGGTTTTATGTGCTAGAATCGCTGCCATCTTTTGATCGAAGTATGGTTCAACATCATGAACGATGTCGGGTTGTCCTAAATCTTCATGTGCTGTTCGTGTAATTGCTTGTGCCCATACAGTCGGACGTGATACATCGTCCATTAATCGCACCGCTTCAATAGCTGCTCTTCCTAGCGCATTATGATCAGGATGAACAGCATGATCTGGATAATGTGTAATCACTAAACTTGGTTGTAATTTTTCTAAAAGAGATTTAATATGATGCGCAACCTCTGAAACATCTTCAAACTCCAATGTTTTATCCCGATAACCTAATAGTTGAAGATTTATGTCTAACACCTTACAAGCGTCAAGAAGTTCTTTTTTTCGAATTTCAGGAACGGTTTCACGATTAGCGATAATGGGATTTCCCATATTACGTCCCATTTCACCAAGTGTTCCACATAAATAAGTAACTGGTACATCTTGTTTCCGAAATAAAGTGATCGTACCTGCTGCCCCGAATGATTCGTCATCTGGATGAGGATATATGACAACGACATGTTTCTCTTTGGTCATTTTTTACATTCCCTTCTTAATATTAATTATTTGAACGGTGTCTCACTTAATTGTAATGCCACGAGTAAGCGCCCATCTGCATCATGCCCCGCCATGAGCAACTGTCTGTCTTGATGCATTTCCCAATGTGTTAATCCTTCGGCATAAATCCAGCCATTATCAGTCTTTAATCCGACACGATAATGTGCTCCATCCTTTACAATCTTACCTTGTGAACAAAATACGTTCGCATTGCGAATGAAAACCCCCACATTAATCGATTCATTAAAATGACTCGCATATGCGCCATTAGTCGTTTCTAAATGAATGTAAATATCTTTATCTAAAAAGGTATTCAATGATTGTTGTACACTTTTTAACTCAATTGGCTTCATCGTCATGCCCCCTGTCATCTTTCTATTAAGATTAGCGAAATAACACGCTATCGTCAAAATTTATCTTCCAGCGCTACTAAGACTCCCAGTTGCAAAGGAGGGTAGATTAAAACGCCACGTCCGTGCCACCACCTGGGACTCCGATTACTCGCCCCACCCAAAAACCCCTTGCACTAGTACGTCCTCTGTAAATCGGACGTGCGACTAAGGTACAGATGGAGTAAAAATTCCATCTGTAACAAGTTTACTTAATAATTATAGTTTATCAAATTATTTACTTAGAGTGGAGTAGCGGAGATTATGTTTTTGCCACAAGGAAAGAATCTTGACTAAAGATCAGTGTCTTTAACCAAGCTAATAACGTTGCTCTAGACCCACCTATATATCATCTGATACGCTTGATTTAGCTTGAAGAGGCGGTGAATTTTTTTGAAAGAAAATACAAAAAAGCTTGTCTTCGCTACTTGGATAGGGATTATCGTCAATATTATTCTTACCTTTTTGAAAGGTATTGGCGGTATCCTATCGGGTAGTAAGGCATTGATTGCTGATGCGGTTCATTCTGCTTCAGACATCGTTAGTTCTGTTGTTGTCTTATTTGGCGTGCGAATCGCTAATAAGCCTCCAGATGAGGAACATCCATACGGTCATGGAAAAGCGGAAAATATTGCTTCTAATATCGTCGCTCTCCTCTTAATTGTTGTCGGAATCGAAATGAGTATTTCTTCATTTAGAGTTTTTTTGGGAAACATGCCGAAAGCTCCAACAGGAATAGCACTTGTGATTTTAATCATTTCAATTATTGTTAAAGAGTTATTGTTTCATTACAAATATTACGTCGGTAATAAATATAATAGTGCAGCGCTTATTAGTGACGCTTGGCATCATCGTTCGGATTCGTTATCATCAATAGCTGCTTTCATCGGTGTCTGTGCCGCAATGCTAGGTGAAGCATTCGAATTATCCTATCTCGTATATGGTGATGCGATTGCGGGAATTGTTGTTTCAATCATCGTTATTAAAGTTGGCTATGACTTAGCCAAAGAAGCTTCAACTATTATGTTAGAAAAAGTCCTTACAAAAGATGAAACAAAAAAATATATCGAAACAGTTAAATCTGTTGAAGGAATCATCGTCATTGACCAACTTTACGCTCGAACACATGGAAGTTATGTCATCATTGACATTAAAGTAGCGGTTAATCCATCGATTACCGTGAAAGATGGACATGATATCGCAAAGAAACTTAAAAATACATTAATTGCTGAACATCAAGAAGTTGCTGATGTTCTAGTCCATTTAAATCCGTATTTTGATTAATGAACATATGCAAGACTAGGTGAACAGTGTGTTGTGGAGTACCAATGCAGCCTCTCATGATAGGATTTTAATTCGAGACAACGTATTGAAGCGTCAATGCAGCCTCTCATGATAGGATTTTAATTCGAGACAACGTATTGAAGCGTCAATGCGACCTCTCATGATAAAATATTAATTCGAGACAACGTATTGAAGCGTCAATGCGACCTCTCATGATAAAATTTTAATTCGAGACAACGTATTGAAGCGTCAATGCGACCTCTCATGATAGGATTTTAATTCGAGACAACGTATTGAAGCGTCAATGCAGCCTCTCATGATAAAATTTTAATTCGAGACAACGTAGTATTGGAACGTCAATGCAACCTCTTAGCAATATATCATGACAAGACGGCATATTTAGATCACACCCGCAATCCATGCATCTGAATAATAATTAAAATAGCGGAGAAAATCGGACATTTCGATTTTCTCCGCTTGATTCACTTAGCTCTTCGTTATTCCTTATACTTTTTGTTCCTGTTCTTCAAGTTCTTTCGCCATGCGTTTTTGATCTCTTTCTATAATCGGGCGTAAATAGTTTCCTGTATGTGAACGCTCTTCTTCGATAACTGCTTCAGGTGGTCCGGTTATAATGACTTCGCCACCACCTTCCCCACCTTCTGGACCGAGGTCAATAATGTGGTCAGCTGTTTTAATAACATCTAAGTTATGTTCAATTACCAAGACCGTATCCCCATTATCTACTAATCGTTTTAGCACATTTAAGAGACGATTGATATCATCTGTATGCAGACCTGTGGTTGGCTCATCCAGGATATAAAACGATTTTCCGTTAGAGTGACGATGTAATTCACTAGCTAACTTCACCCGTTGTGCTTCTCCCCCAGATAACGTTGTTGCTGGTTGGCCTAGTTTAATGTAGCCGAGACCAACATCTGCAATTGTTTGTAATTTTCGTTTGATCCGTGGAATATTTTCAAAGAAAGTTAACGCTTCTTCAATCGTCATATTTAATATGTCGGAAATGTTCATTCCTTTGTACTTCACTTCAAGTGTTTCACGGTTATAACGTTTCCCCTGACATACTTCACATGGCACATAAACATCTGGAAGAAAGTGCATTTCTATCTTAATAATCCCGTCACCGCGACAAGCTTCACAACGTCCACCTTTTACATTAAAACTAAAGCGACCTTTTTTATAGCCACGTACTTTCGCTTCATTTGTTTGTGCGAAGACATCACGGATATCATCAAAGACACCTGTATATGTCGCTGGGTTTGAGCGTGGTGTACGTCCGATTGGCGACTGATCAATATCAATCACTTTCTCGATATATTCAATACCTTTCACTTCTCGGTGTTTACCTGGACGATGTTTGCCAGTATAAAGCTCTTTCGCTAATGCTTTATATAAAATTTCATTAACTAACGTACTTTTTCCAGATCCTGATACACCCGTAACAACTGTGAACAATCCAATAGGAAATTTCACACGGATATTTTTTAAATTATTCTCTTTCGCACCGATGACCTCAATATAGCGCTCATCTGCTTGACGGCGTTTTATTGGCAAAGGAATATATTTTTTTCCGGATAAATATTGTCCTGTTAACGAGTTATTATCAGCCATTACTTCTTTAGGCGGGGCACTCGCTATGATTTTCCCACCATGTTCCCCTGCACCAGGACCAATATCGATTAACCAATCAGCTGCTAACATCGTATCTTCATCGTGTTCGACAACAATTAATGTATTATCTAGATCACGCATGCTTTTTAGTGTGGCAATCAACCGGTCATTATCACGTTGATGTAGACCAATAGATGGTTCATCAAGAACATACAGAACACCGGTTAATGCTGATCCGATTTGAGTGGCTAAACGAATTCGCTGCGCCTCACCGCCAGATAAAGTACCTGCTGTACGGGATAAGGTTAAATATTTAAGCCCCACATTATTTAAGAAATCGAGACGATTACAAATTTCTCTTAAAATTAAACGTGCAATTTGTTGCTCTTTTTCTGTCAACTGAAGTGTTGTAAAAAACTCTTTTGCATCACGAATGGCATAATCGGTGACTTCGCTAATATGCATATCGCCTACTTTTACCGCTAATGCTTCTTTTTTCAAACGGTAGCCTTTACAGGTTGGACAATGTTTCTGTGCCATATATTTTTCTAATGTCTCTCGAATGAATTCTGAAGATGTTTCTTGATAGCGGCGGGCAATATTATTGATCACACCCTCAAAGTGAATCGTTTTATCGTGGACTTTGCCGAAATCATTTACATAATAAAAGTGAATTTTCTCTTCACCAGTTCCATATAAAATCCGCTCCATTTGTTCTTTCGGTAAGTCTTTAACAGGTGTATCCATGTTAATCCCATAATGTGAGCAAACGCTTTTTAAAAGCTGTGGATAGTATTGTGAACTGATAGGCTTCCAAGCAATAATCGCATGTTCATTCAATGTTTTATTCCAATCTGGAATGACAAGATCAACATCAACCTCTAAGTTTGTTCCAAGTCCGTCACAAGTTGGACAAGCGCCGAATGGACTATTAAAAGAAAATAAACGCGGTTCTAATTCACCTATGGAAAAGCCACATTTTGGACAGGCATGGAGTTCACTAAAGACAATTTCTTCTTCACCAATGATATCGACAATCACTCGGCCTTGACCAAGTTCAAGTGCTGTTTCTAATGAATCACTTAAGCGTCCTTCTACACCAGGTTTAACAATGATTCGATCAACAACGACTTCAATTGAATGCTTTTTATTTTTATCGAGTTTAATATCTTCTGTCACTTCGCGCATTTCTTTGTCCACACGTATACGTACAAATCCTTCTTGTTTTAGCTTTTCAAGTATCCGAATATGTTCACCTTTTCGCCCTGAAACAACCGGACCAAGAATTTGTAATCGTGTGCGTTCTGGAAATTCCATAATACGGTCAACCATTTGCTGAACGGTTTGTGAAGTAATTTCAATTCCATGTTTCGGACAAACAGGGCGACCAATTCGGGCATAAAGTAAGCGTAAATAATCATAAATTTCCGTTACTGTTCCTACAGTTGAACGAGGGTTTTTACTCGTCGTCTTTTGATCAATCGAAATGGCTGGTGATAGCCCTTCAATCATATCAACATCTGGCTTGTCCATTTGGCCAAGAAATTGCCTTGCATAGGCTGATAACGATTCAACGTAACGTCTTTGTCCTTCAGCATAAATCGTATCAAAGGCGAGTGATGACTTTCCTGATCCTGATAAGCCTGTCATAACAACTAATTTATTTTTAGGAATTTCCAAGTCAATATTTTTTAAATTATTTGCACGTGCTCCCTTTATTTTGATTGATTTATTAGGCATTGGCACGATCATCCTTCCACATTAAAAATATCGTCATAGTTCTGATTTTAATTCGAAAAGTAAATCGCGTAGTTCTGCTGCTTTTTCGAAATCGAGTGCTTTTGCTGCTTCGCGCATTTCTTTTTCCATATTTTGCAATACTTTTTCTTTATCCCGTTTTGGCATTTTGTGGAATTGCTTTGCTTTTGGTTCATATGTTTTTTCTGCGTCTTCTGCAACCATTGTCGCACGAATGACATCGCGTACTTCTTTTTGGATTGTTGTTGGTACAATGCCGTGTTTTTCATTATAAGCCTGTTGAATTTCACGGCGTCTTTTCGTTTCTTCAATAGCCACTTGCATAGAATCTGTCATCTTATCAGCATACATAATTACTTGCCCGTTAGCATTTCTAGCTGCTCGGCCCATCGTCTGAATCAACGATCGTTCTGAACGAAGGAATCCTTCTTTATCTGCATCTAATATAGCAACGAGTGACACTTCTGGGATATCTAATCCTTCTCTTAGTAGGTTAATCCCGATTAATACATCATACTTGCCGATTCGCAAGTCACGAATAATCTCGATCCTTTCTAATGTTTTTATATCGGAATGTAAGTAGGCAACTTTCATATCAATATCCTTTAAATAATCAGTTAAGTCTTCGGACATTTTTTTCGTTAAAGTTGTCACAAGAACGCGTTCATTTCTTTCAAGCCTCTTATTAATTTCACCTATTAAATCATCAATCTGCCCCTTAATCGGACGGACATCAACGACTGGGTCCAATAATCCAGTCGGGCGAATAATCTGTTCAGTCACATCTGGTGCATGTTCAAGTTCATATGGCCCAGGAGTTGCCGATACGAAAATCATTTGATTCGCTTTTTTCTCGAATTCAGCGAACTTCAATGGACGGTTATCTAAAGCTGATGGTAAACGAAAGCCATGATCAACTAACACTTGCTTACGTGCTTGGTCACCATTATACATGCCTCTAATTTGTGGTAATGTCACATGTGATTCATCAATGACAATTAAGTAATCGTCTGGGAAGTAATCTAATAATGTATACGGTGTTGAGCCTGCTTCACGAAATGTCAAATGGCGTGAGTAGTTTTCAATTCCTGAACAAAAGCCCATCTCTTCCATCATTTCAATATCATAATTCGTCCGTTGTTCTAATCGTTGGGCCTCAAGTAACTTTTCTTCTGAACGTAATTCCGCTAATCGTTCTTCTAATTCCTTTTTAATATTGATGATCGCTTTCTTCATTTTTTCTTCACGTGTAACGAAGTGTGATGCTGGGAAAATCGCCACATGTTCACGTTCACCAATAATTTCTCCTGTTAAAGCATCAACCTCTCGAATCCGATCAATTTCGTCTCCAAAAAACTCAATCCGAATACAATGTTCTTCTAATGATGCTGGAATGATTTCCACGGAGTCTCCTCGCACACGAAATGTCCCCCGTTGAAAATCAATGTCATTACGTGTATATAAAATATCGACAAGCTCACGTAATAATTGGTCACGGTCTTTTTCCATGCCTACTCTTAAAGAAAGCACTTGACTTCTGTATTCTTCTGGCGACCCTAATCCGTAAATACATGACACACTGGCGACAATGAGAACATCGCGTCTTTCAAAAAGAGCTGATGTTGCCGAATGTCGCAATTTATCTATTTCATCATTAATGCTTGCGTCTTTCTCTATATACGTATCGGACGATGGTACATAAGCTTCTGGTTGGTAATAGTCATAATAGCTAACAAAGTATTCGACCGCATTATTAGGAAAGAACTCTTTAAATTCACTGTATAATTGCCCTGCTAATGTTTTATTATGGGCAATAACGAGTGTTGGACGATTAATTTCCTTAACGACGTTAGATACGGTGAATGTTTTACCAGTACCTGTTGCTCCAAGTAATGTCTGATTTTTTTGACCAGCTAACACTTTGTTTACTAAATCTTTAATTGCCCCAGGTTGGTCACCTTGTGGCTTAAATGATGATACAAGTTCAAACTTTTTAGTCACTTGTACCGCCTCCATTTTTAAGAATCCTTTTACATGCATTCATTATAGCATACATGCGAACGAGCATTCGACTTTTTTGTCATAATGAGAAAAAAATCTGTTCCTAGTGAACAGATTTTTTAATATGATTGATTAGCTTGATACTGATTCTTTGGGTTCTTCTTCACGAAACCCATAAGGACGGTCGGGAAAAATAAAACCCAGTTCATGATCGTCCCCTTCATACATCGCTGCACGGACAAATCGAACTTCTCCGTGATCATCAACAATGTCTAGTCGATAGTGGGCACCTTTTTCCTGTAAAGCGTGATAAAACGCATCGACATCATTGATTGGTTTTCCATTTACCTTCGTAATCGTCTCACCGACTAACACATCGAGACGATCAGCTGGTGAACCTGGGATAATACTTAAAACACGTAATCCTTCTGGCACATCATAAAAATAAGGTGCTTGCGATTGCTCTGTGACGCGATGGCGATAATTGATAAACTCTTTACCGATAATGGCAATAGCCACCGCTACTAAAATAAGTTGTGGCATCCAAATCGTCGCAATCGCTAACGCTAAAACAATCACAGATAATAACAAGATTTGATGACCAAGTTTACGACCAGCTAGATGTGGTAACGTTCCTATCACCTTATAATTAAAGCCAATTAAAAACGGCACCAGGACAAGACTATATGTTTCTTCTGGACCAAATGATAAGTATGGCCAAAATGATGCAAACGGTGATAAATCGCCAATAGGAACCACAGCGAAAAATGGGACCATGGACATTTTCTTCACATGATGTGCCCCAACCCATGAACCACGACGACTCCTAGTTAATGTAGGGAATGTTTGGTTACGTTTTGTCCGTCTTAACATCATTCCTTCCATAACTAAAAAGAGGGCCAACAAAATAGCTAATCCCGGAAAGTTAATCACACCGAAAAAATCCGGATCAATATATGATTGTTTCGTAAGTAGTGGTGGTAAAAATAATAACAATAGTATCGTTAACCCTAATGTGTAACTAGCAGACAATAGATTTAGACGTGATGTCATGCTTAATAATATGACAATGATACTTATAAATAACAAAGTTTCCAACGAAAAGACAATCCCAACACCTATAGAAACTAAAGAAAGAAAGATGCCAAACCCAATGGATAATACCCAAGTCTGTTTCCACTCTGAAAATAAGTTAAATATTTTGGAACCAAAATCCATTCGTTCGCCTTTAATCCGGAAATAACCAGTAAAAACGATTAGGATAAAGGCCCAGTAAAATAATGGATTCAAAAACATTTTTCCGATTGCTTTTAGTATTTCAATGAGCCATAGTTCGACCATTGTGAATCACACCTTTCTAAAAAGGAAAAGACATGTTATTTATAAAGTGTTTGTAATGCTTTTTCCATTTGGCGATCATCTTCGCCACTGCGAATTTTTTCGATTAATGCCGTTTCAATTAATCCAGCTGTATCTTGATCTACTTTTCCAGTTTGTTTGATATTTTGATCTTTTTGGAATGACTTAACGGCCTTTTCCGTCGTCTTATCAAAGTAACCATCAATCCGTTCCAATTGATAGCCAAGACCTGTTAACATTTGTTGAATATTTTTGATATTTTCACCAGTATCATTAAATGATAGGGCTTTTTCAATTTGAACTGGATGGGTAAAATAATAATCGGGTTGTTTCACTTCAATGGTAGGTTTAACACCTTTTTCATGAATCCAATTCCCTTTAGGAGATAACCATTTAAAGAATGTTAATTTAACGGTACTTCCATCTCCTAATGGTACTGCCTGTTGTACTGTTCCTTTTCCAAAACTATTCGTTCCAACAACATCATAACCAATTTCTTTTAAAGCAACAGCGAGAATTTCTGATGCCGAAGCACTTCCTTCATCAATGAGGACTTGAATTGGGTACGGTTTCTTTTCGGTTAAATCAGTAAAATAAGGATCTCTGTTGCCATCGCGACTTTCAATCTGGACATATGGAATGTCTTCAGGGACAAAAAACGCTAATATATCGCCAACTGATTCTAATAAACCACCTGGATTACCACGAACATCAATGATTAAACCTTCCATCCCTTTATCTTCTAAGCTTGTTAATTGCTCATAAAACTCATTCGCTGTGCGTTCTGAAAATGTCGTTATTTCAATGATACCTGTACTCTTACCGTCCACCTTTTTCATATCTGCATAGACTGTTTCAATTGGAATCGTATCACGTGTCATTTTTACTTCTAAAATATCTTTAACGCCTGGGCGGATGATTTCTAAAACAACTTCTGAACCTTTTTTTCCACGTATTTTTGATACAGCTTCGGTTAAGTCATAGCCTTCTAAACTTTCCCCATTCACGCTAAGCACTTGATCATTTGGGCGTAATCCTGCTTTTTCAGCTGGGGAATTTTTTATCGGTGCGACAATCGTTATTTTTCCGTTCACTAAGCTTACCTCAGCACCGATTCCTTCAAATGATGATTCAATTTGTTCATTAAATTGCTCCATTGCCTCGATATCCATATAAGAACTGTAAGGATCATCAAGTGAAGAAAGCATCCCATGAATCGCACCTTCAATCAACTGTTTGTCATCAACTTTTTCGACAAAGTGTTTTTTAATTAGCTTATAAGCCTGATTAATTTTTTGCATTTTATCATCAGACTGTGCAATTTCTTGCTTCGATGTATATTTTCCATTACTGTCTCCTGGTGCTACTTGAACATTTCCCTGTGATGTAGCTAAATAAATGCCTCCAGCAAAACCGATCATTAAGGCCGCAACAATCCAAAAGACAGCCATTATTTTTCTCATCTTCATTCTCGACACTCACCTCTATATATATTCATTAAATCTAAACGTACAAAAAATTAAAAAATGATTTATTAACCATTTTACCATTAAACGTATGTAGATTCTAATATCAATTAAAAAGACACCACATACATTGTGATGTCTTTTAAAACGCCTTATTAATTAAGGTAAATAAATCATTGGGTTAGTTCCACTTTTTGATGCCCAATAACCATTGTGTATTTCAAAATGTAAATGTGGTCCTGTTGACCTTCCAGTATTTCCAGATGAAGCAATGTATTGACCCTGTGATACAGCGTCTCCTACCTTTACATTGAAACCACTTAAATGTGCGTATAATGTTGTATAGGTTTTTCCTTTAATGTGATGAGTGATAAGAAGGACATGTCCATATCCATTCATTCGACCATCACCATCATAGCTGATATCTGTTACTATACCTGGTGCTGAGGCATATACTGGTGTCCCTACAGAAACTCCATAATCAATCCCATAATGGTATGAACTACATCCCCCACAACTTCTTGGACCAAAACCAGACGTAATTGGACCATTTACAGGGTGGATAAAGCCTCCTGTTGAGATAGTTGGGGCTGGTTTTACTGGTTGTGGATTCACCCCTGATGAGCTTGTTGTTGTATTTTGCTTTTTACGTTTTTGGGCTTCTGCTTTTTCTCTTTGAATTCGAGCTAGTTCGCTTTCTGCAAATTCTTTTGCCTTTTGAGCAGCAGCCTTTTGTTTACGAACTATCGCCTGTTCTTCTTCCAAACTTACTTTATACTCTTCTAGTTCTCCATGTTCTTTTTCTAGTTTCTGTTGGATTTTTTCTTTTTTAGTAAGTTGAGCATCGAGTTTGCTTTTCAATTCATTTAACTGTTTTTTCTGTTTATCAAGTGTGGCTTTACGGACTTCGACTTCTTTTTTGTTTGCTTCAACTTGTTCTTTCTTTTCTTCAACTTCTATCTTTTTGGCTTCCATGGCCCGTTTATCAGCATCGAGTTCTTCCATAATTTTTTTATCTGAATCCATGATTGTATTAACTGCCGATGTTCGGCTAATAAAATCACTGAAGCTTTTTGCCCCGAGCAGAACTTCGAGGTAACTCATTTCCCCGCCACTCTCCTGGATAGAGCGTAAACGATTTTTCAACAAGGCCTCGCGTTCAATAATACTTTTCTGTAATTGTAAGATTTCTTCATTTAAAGTACGAATCTGTTTTCTCAAATTCATAATTTCTTCAGCTAAGGTACTAATTTCTTCTGTTGTTTTACTAATCTCATTTTCTTTCTTTACAATCGATGTTTTCGTTTGAGCTAGTTTGTCATCGATAACTTCCATTTCACTTTTATTAGTAGATTGCTTATTAAGGTTTTCATCAATTTTTTTATCGGTATTCGCTTTATCTGAATCAAGTGAGTTGTCCTTTTTTTCCAGATTTGCCTTCTTACGATCTAAATCATTTATCTTACTTTTAACGTCATTTAATGATTCAGCATTTACACTCATACTAGTGGAAAGTAACAATAAGACAACAAGCATTAGTGGTAACTTCTTCCTCAATTGTATTCCCCTTTCCCTTATTCAAAACAGTATCTATCTCTATAATTCTAGCTTTATTAAACTTTAAGAAAGCGTCGAACACTCATGATACTTCCCCAAACACCAATTAAAGCTCCAATTAGGAAAATAACAAGTGAAATTTGCCATGCAAACGGATAGAACGGCAATAATTCAAAGAAAGGTATTTGGACACTGATAACAAGCTTTTCTACAATATAGTAATACCCTGCCAGTAGGGCTGCAATCGGAATAATAGAACCGATCATACCTAAAAGCATTCCTTCAATAAAGAATGGCCAACGGATAAATCCATTTGTCGCACCTACGAGTTTCATAATGCCTATTTCTGTACTTCGGGCCATAATTGTTAGCTTTATCGTATTTGAGATAAGGAATATCGCCGTAAAGACAAGGCCAACGATTAAAATAATCCCGACTATGCGTGCATTTTTATTAAATTCGAATAGCTGACTAACAACTTCTTTACCATAGTTAACTCGATAAATGTGATCAAAGCCACGGATTTTCTCAGCAATAACCGCTGTATCCTTAGGTTCTTTAGCTTTAATAATATAGGCATGGTTCAAAGGGTTGTCCTGTTCAAAGAGCTCCCATGATTTTCCTTCTTTTCCCATTCCTTTTATCAAACTATCGAGTTCTTCATCTTTAGATGAAAAGACGACAGATTCGATTTGGTTAATCTTCTTTATTTCATCACCGAGCGTTTTTATATCGTCATCACTTGCCGCGACATCTATAAGAACTTTTACGATAACGTCTTCTTCAACTTTTTCTGCCATATGGTTTAAGTTTAAAATAATGACTAGAAAGGCGGCGACGAGTAATAATGTAACTGTTACAGATCCAATCGAAGCAACGGTCATCCAACCATTACGAAATATATTTTTTACACCCTCCCGAAGATGGCGTTTAAGTGTTCTAATTTTCATAGCCGTATTCACCTCGGGATTCGTCTCTTACAATCATGCCACTTTCAATTGCAATAACACGTCTTTTCATTTTGTTCACGATTTCTTTACTATGTGTTGCCATGATGATTGTCGTCCCTCGTTCATTGATTTCTTCAAACACACGCATGATTTCCCATGATGTATCAGGGTCTAAATTTCCTGTTGGCTCGTCCGCAATGACGATATCAGGGCGATTCACTATCGCACGTGCTATAGAGACACGTTGCTGTTCCCCACCTGATAATTCATTCGGTAAAAAACGCGCTTTATTCTTTAAATCGACTAATTCTAATACTTCCATGACTCGCTTACGGATATTACGTGGTGATTCTTCAATAACTTCTAGCGCAAATGCGATATTTTCATAGACTGTTAGTTTAGATAATAATTTAAAGTCTTGAAACACAACTCCGATTCGCCTGCGAAAGAATGGAACTTCCTTATCTTTTAATTCACTCGTGTTAGCGCCATTTACTTCAACTAAACCAGTTGTCGGTTTGACTTCACGATAGATCATTTTAATAAACGTTGATTTACCAGCACCACTTGGTCCGACAACATAGACAAATTCACCTTTTTCAATATGTATAGATACACCGTTCAACGCGGTAACACCATTCGGGTATTTCTTAAACACATTTTCCATTTTTATCATTCTGTTTCACCTTTTATTTTTGTCGTTGTATCTAAGTAAGTTATTTTCTATTAGATTCGATTACATTTTTCTATGATTTTCCTCAAATATAAACATTTCTCTTATAGTATAACATCTTTCAGCAGATTTTTTGGCCAAATTTTTATTACATTTATATTTCATTCCCAGCGTTTTTGTCATAATGCATTAATAGATGTCATATAAGTGGTAAAAAATCCCTGTCAAAATTTTTCGTATAAAAAAAGCTCAATACCTTTGATAAGGATTGAGCTTTTTGTTAGGTAATGTAATTATTTCTTTTCTGCTAACCAATCAGCAAGTGTTTTTGCGTCATCTTCGGAAACTTGTTTTTGTGGTGCCATGCTGCCTGTACCATTTTGAATGATATCAACAATATCATCTGCACTGAATTTAGAACCTGCATCAGATAATGCTGGACCAGCACCACCAGATAAATCTTGTCCATGACATGCTGCACAGTTTGCTTTATAAATATCTTCACCAGCTGAAGCAGTTGTTTCGCCACCTGCGTCATTGTTTGCTGCACCATCGTCTTTGTTAGCATTATCGTCGCCGCCGCCACAAGCACCTAATACAAGGACGGATCCTAATAATACTGCCATTAACCACTTTTTCATGATTAATCCCCCTAACTCATTAATTGTTGATTTATGTCACAGTATATTATAACCTAATAATAAAATTTTTAAACCTTTTTTAATGTATTTTTCTTCTATACGTACCAACATCTTTTGCTAAACCCTTCATTTACCAAGGGATAGACCAGTTTTTGTCAAATTAGTGAACATGTTATTTTCATAAAACTTAATTAACTTGCGAACGAAGATAAGCGTCAATGAATGGGTCAATATTGCCATCGACGACGCTTTGACCATTACCTATTTCGACATTTGTTCTGTGGTCTTTCACCATCGTATATGGATGGAAAACGTATGAACGAATTTGGCTTCCCCAGCCAATTTCTTTTTGTTCTCCTCTTAAAGCGGCCAGTTCTTCTTGTTGCTTTTCAATTTCAAGTTGATATAGTTTTGATTTTAACATTTTCATTGCGGCTTCACGGTTTTTAATTTGTGAACGTTCGTTTTGACAAGTAACGATTGTGTTTGTTGGAATGTGTGTGATCCTAACAGCTGAATCTGTTGTGTTAACATGCTGTCCACCAGCACCACTCGCTCGATACGTGTCAATTTTAATATCTTCTGATTTGACTTCAATATCAACATCATCCGTTAATTCTGGTGTCACGTCACAAGAAACAAATGATGTATGACGACGACCTGATGAATCAAATGGTGAAATTCTTACTAATCGATGAACACCTTTTTCGGCTTTTAAATAACCATATGCATTATGACCTTTGATGAGTAGGGTAACACTTTTCACCCCAGCTTCATCACCTGGTAAATAGTTCAAGACATCCACTTTATAATCTTTGTCTTCAGCCCAACGCTGGTACATTCTTAATAAAATGCTTGCCCAATCTTGCGATTCTGTTCCACCAGCTCCTGGGTGAAGTTCTAATATCGCGTTATTTCCATCATATGGCTCACTGAGTAATAATTGAAGTTCAAATGCATTTGTTTTCTCTTTTAATTCCTTCATGCTTGACTGTAATTCAGTCATCAACTCAGCATCATTTTCTTCTTTGACCAATTCATATGTTACTTCAAGATCTTCTAGTGTTTCGTTAATCTTGTTAAAATCTTCTAGTAAATGTTTTAAGCCGTTCGCTTCGTTAATGACACCTTGGGCTTTTTTTTGGTCATCCCAAAAATGTGGGTCCGCCATTTGAAGCTCTAACTCTTTGATACGCGCTTCTTTCTCCTCTAAGTCAAAGAGACCCCCTAAATTGTGTGATGCGCATTTTAATTTGATCAATTTCGTTTTTTATTTCTGCAAATTCCATCTGTATTCACCTCTAAATTATTATTAACTCTTTTATTGTAAAATGATGAAATTGCCACGTCAACGCTCAAAGAGTGTTAACGGGCAATTTCGTTTATTTTGGTCGCTTTATGATTAATTACCGTGGCAATTTTTATATTTCTTACCACTGCCACAAGGACAAGGGTCATTTCTGCCGACTCGATTTTTCCGTACAATTGGACGTCGCTTTTTCTCCTCTTTCTGGCCACCGGATACGGCTTTTGTATTTTTAACGACCGCTTCACGCTCTAAATTATCGCGCACTTGTGCTTTCATAATATATTTGGATACTTCATCCTCCATGCTGGCAATCATTTCTTCAAACATATTGAAACCTTCTATTTGGTATTCATGAAGCGGATCATCTTGTCCGTATGCCCGTAAATGAATACCTTGACGAAGTTGATCCATCTGGTCAATATGTGCCATCCATTTTGTATCAACCGTACGCAGGAGAATGACCTTTTCGAACTCACGCATTTGTTCTGGTGTCATTTCTTCTTCTTTGGCATCGTATTTTGCTTTTGCCTTTTCTGTAATAAGTTCTGTTATTTCTTCTGAATCTTTACCTGAGATATCTTCTTCGGAAATGTCCTCAGGCGATAAAAGATTAGCATGTACATATTCAATAATGGCTTTTAAATTCCAGTTTTCTTCATCTTCATCTTGTGTATGCAAGTCAACTACACGATCAATGGAAGACTGGATCATGTTTTCAATGATGACACGGATTTCATCTTTTTCGGCATCAATCACTTCAAAACGCTGTTTATAAATAATTTCCCTTTGTTCACGTAGTACGTCATCATATGCGAGAATCGTTTTACGTGCATCAAAGTTATTTCCTTCTACTCGCTTCTGTGCTGATTCTACAGCACGTGAAACCATTTTACTTTCTATTGGTTGCGAATCGTCCATACCGAGTCGGTCCATCATATTTTTCAAGTTATCCGATCCAAAACGACGCATAAGTTCGTCTTCCATGGATAGATAAAACTGAGACATTCCAGGATCTCCTTGACGGCCTGAACGTCCACGTAGCTGGTTATCAATTCGACGTGATTCGTGCCGTTCTGTTCCAATAACCGCAAGACCACCTAGTTCACGGACCCCTTCTCCTAGTTTAATGTCCGTACCACGTCCGGCCATATTTGTTGCGATGGTCACGGCGCCTGTTTGACCTGCTTGTTCAATAATTTCAGCTTCGCGGAAGTGGTTTTTCGCATTTAAGACATTATGTTTAATCCGCGCCTTTTTTAATAAGTCTGAGATAAGCTCTGATGTTTCAACCGCAACTGTACCAACGAGAACAGGTTGCCCTTTTTGATGGCGATCTTTTATCTCTTCAATAACAGCACGGAACTTACCTTCCATTGTTTTATAAATCATGTCTGGCCTATCTTCACGAACAACTGGTTTATTCGTCGGAATCACAATAACTTCCATGTTGTAGATGTTTCGGAATTCTTCTTCCTCAGTTTTCGCCGTTCCCGTCATCCCAGCTAATTTATTATACATTCTAAAGTAGTTTTGAAATGTAATTGAAGCGAGTGTCATGCTTTCATTTTGGATAGCGAGTCCTTCTTTTGCTTCAATGGCTTGATGGAGACCATCACTATAGCGGCGGCCTTCCATATAGCGCCCTGTAAATTGGTCAATGATAACGACTTGTTCATCTTTCACGATATAATCTGTATCACGATGCATCGCCATATGTGCTTTCAATGCTTGATTGATGTGGTGTGTCAATGATACGTGTTCCAAGTCAAATAGATTCTCAACAGAAAAGAAACGTTCTGCTTTATTAATACCCTCTTCTGTTAATAGAACGCCTTTTGTTTTTTCATCATACGTATAATCTTTATCTTTTGATAACGTATTAACAAAAGCATTCGCTTGAATATATAATGTGGTCGATTTTTCAGCTGTTCCTGAAATAATTAATGGTGTTCTTGCTTCATCAATTAAAATCGAGTCAACCTCATCAATGATAGCGAAGTTTAATGGCCGCTGTACCATCTGTTCTTTATATAACACCATATTGTCACGTAAATAATCAAAGCCATATTCGTTGTTCGTTCCATACGTAATGTCAGCGTTGTATGCTTCACGTTTCTCTTCTTTCGATAAACCAGCTGTGTTAAGACCGACAGTAAGTCCTAAGAATTCAAATAATTGCCCCATTTCTGTGGCGTCACGGTCAGCTAAGTAGTCGTTTACTGTAATGACGTGTACGCCTTTTCCTGATAAGGCATTTAAATATGCTGGTAAAGTCGCAGCGAGGGTTTTTCCTTCCCCTGTTTTCATCTCAGCTATATTACCCTCATGCATAGCGATGGCACCCATTAGCTGCACTTTGAAAGGACGCATGTTAAGAACACGTTTTGATCCTTCACGGACAACAGCATATGCTTCAACTAAGAGTTCATCTAATGTTTCACCATTTGCATAGCGCTCTTTAAATTGTGTTGTTTTTTCTGTTAGTTGTTCATCTGATAACTGTTCATATTCTGGTTCAAGTGCTTCAATTTCTTGCACGATTTTTTCAAATTTTTTTAGCTTTCTTTGATTGTCACCAAATAATTTCTTTAAAAATCCGACCATGTTTAACGCTCCTCTATTATTAAATAAACGACTTAATCATAATAAAAGTTTATATTCTAAGTAATTTATATTAATCCATATTTAATCATAACACTTTCGAAGGGGCAATGACAACTTCATTTATCTTCTATTATTTTATAGCGATTTTTTCATAAAAACAAAAAAGAGTAGCCTCGGGGTGACTACCCTTTTAGGGGATTATGAGGAATATGGGAGAATATTTGAGGGAAACAAACCGTGGGCAGATTGTTTTCATTTGGATTTGTGTTATTTAATGGGTTGATGGTTAACGAGTGAAAGATTGATTAGTTGTTGATTTGTAGAGGCTATCATAGCAACCAATTGACTAATGATTTTTTCATGTTGATTGATTTGAATGGTCAGCTCTGTTATTCTTTTCTTTATTTGATCTTCCATCTCCATTTTACCCTCCTTTTCTTTCTTACTTTTATTTATATCATGGAAGTATCTTGTTGACTAATCACCAATTTTAAAATTTCTATTTTTATTCGACAAAAAAAGCAACATCATTTGATATTTTTATCTGATATCTTGCTTCAAAAGACATTTTTATTTATGTAATTATCACTAAACTTAAATTTCGCACTATTCGTCGACATGATGTGACAAACCCTTCGACATTATTTTAAGGATTTTATCCATCATTTTGTTGGATAGTAACACTATGCTTTTAAGCTCGCTGTATTTAAAAAGGGCTCCCTATGCCGAGTTTTATCGACAATAAGGTAGCCCTTTTTTTCTAGCTGATTAACGATGTGGCTCAATTAAGCCATAACGTCCGTCTTTTCTGCGGTATACAACATTCGTATCGCCAGATTCAGCGTTTGTAAAGACGAAGAAATTATGACCGAGCATGTCCATTTGAAGAATGGCTTCTTCTGAGTCCATTGGCTTTAAATTAAAACGTTTTGTTCGAACGATTTCAATGTCATCTGATTCTTCTTGTTCGCGTTTTTCTTTTTCAAGTTCCGCAAAAATATATCTCGGAGAACCTTCTTGACGGAACTTACGATTTACTTTAGTTTTGTGTTTACGAATTTGTCTTTCTAATTTATCAACAACTAAGTCAATTGCAGCATATAAATCTGCGTGTTCTTCTTCAGCACGTAAGAGTAAGTTAGTCATCGGAATTGTAACTTCAATTGTTTGTGCATCATTGTAGACACTTAGATTTACGTGAACATCAGAGGTTGGAGGTGTGTCGAAATATCTTTCTAATTTATTGATTTTTTTCTCCACATAATCACGAATTGCTGCTGTTACCTCAATGTTTTCACCACGAATAGTGTAATTCATGAAAGTGTCCCCCTTTACTTTAATATAAATATCATTATACATTGTTTACCCATAAAAATCTTCTGTAAACGTTATTTATTCATAAAACTGTTGAATTTGATAGTTTACTATTTTTTTCGATCCATGAACATCCCATCAACAGTTTGAACAGCTCGATATGGATTTACATAGGATTGCGTCGATTTTCGTTGTTGTTTCATTTGCTTCATATCTTGCTTTAATTCCAAAAAGAGGCGATTCATTTCTATCTCAATTGTTTTATTCATCAAGATAATCTTCTGTCCGATCTCGATTTCTTGTTTACTATATGGTGGTGATAACTTTTGTAATGCTTGTTCTCGTTTTTCAATTAGGTATGTGATTTGTTCAATCACATCTTGCCTTTGTGTCTTATTTAGATTGTCTAATACACGTATCATTTGCATCGTCAGCTGATAAACTAGTTGAACATCGTGCATTATTTTATTCCTTCAAGAGGAGGTTGAGTTTGTTTCGCTTTTTGTAGCACTTGTTTCCACGTTTCACGAAATTCAATTACAAATTCCAATACTTCTTCTAAATATGTGTTATTGTTTTCAACATTTGCTTCTGTTAGCCGATGATGCATATAGTCGTATAAAGGCATGATCTGTTTAGAGAGTTCAACATTTGGATCTAGTGTGATCATTAGTTCTTGAATAATTCGTTGCGCCTTTTGAATGTTTTTATTCTTACTTTCATAGTCTTTGGTTTCTATATCCTTCATGGCTCGTTTAATAAATTTTACACAGCCATTGTAAAGCATTAATGTTAATTCACCACTAGAAGCTGTCTTAATTGCATTATTTTGATATGCTTGATAGGCATTATTTGGCATCATGATTTCGTCCTCCTAGCCCATTCTTCATGTTATTGTCCACTGAATTGTGACATTAAATATGCCGATTGCTGGTTGGCTCTTTGAACGGCTTTCTCCATAGCGGTAAACTGTGCCCAGTAGCGCTGCTCAATCGTAACGAGCTTTTTTTCAAAAGCGTCAATTCGATTATTTAAATCTTTCATATTTTTTCCGATTGTGTATCCTTCTAACGTAGAATAGCTTTTACCAGCACGTTCTTCAATCCGCTTCACCGTATCTTTCAACGAATCTTCTAAACGATTAATTAAACCACGACTTGATCCTTCTACATTGTTTGAGAACAGTTTTTGTACACTTTCTGGGTCCTCTCGTAAAGCTTCTTTTAATTTTTCTTCATTAATTTCTAATTTACCACCATCAAGATAGCTTCTAGTTGTTGTAATACCAACCTCGGTTAATGATGTGAATTTGCCATCTGTTTCTACCTTACCGTACCAGCTGCGTCTCATAGAATATAAACTGTCGGTAATAATAGATTCCCCACGAAGAAGCCCGCTCTTTGCTTTTTCTTCCCATAGTTCGATTTGCTTCTCTGACATGTCTTCTTTTTGTGCATCTGTTAAAGGGGGGAAGTTACGATGACGTTCTTCACGCTGTGTTCCATTTAATTGTTCGACAAGTTCATTATATTTCTCAACAAACTCTTTAATCTTATCAAAAGCCTGATCAGCATCATGAGATACCGTTAAGATAGCTGGCTCATCTACTAATGTCGTCTGTTTAAAATCAAAAGTAATTCCATTTAAAGTATAACTGTTCGTTTTAGATTCTAATTCTAGATGATCATTATAGGTAAATTTGGCATTTGTACCGCCTTTTTCTTCTCCCATATCTAAATGGAGGAAGTTTGTGAAAAAGGCGTTCTCATTTTCAGAAAATACAATTTCCTTGCCTGTTTCATTATATTTCCCTGTACGTGTTGTTTCCATTACGACTCGTTGTGATTGCTCGTCATAAAACATACGAACATGATTATCATCATCTGATATACGTTTTAATACATCTTTTAACGTATCGCCTTGATTGATCGTAAAGGAATGTTCTACAAGTTTTTCTTTTTCAGGATCAAACGTTTCGAAGGAAAACTTTCCCGTATAATTGCTGGGAATCTCTTCGTCCAGCTTTAGCCCAATTTCTTTTGTACTTATATTCATCGCTGACGTTGCAAGCTGTGTGACTGCGATTTTATACGTTCCATTTGATGCACTTGTCGTTGCACTAGCAGATACAGCATCTGACTTCGATGATGATACGGATTTACTTTGATAAGTGGTGCTCATTTTCATATCAAGAATCATATCATCTAATTCTTTTAGTGACAGGTTGATATCACGAAATGCATCACGTTTCCACGTTAGTTTTGTCCGGTCTTGGTGCATCCTGTCGAGAGGCATTCGCTCGGCTGACATTAATTTTTCAATGATCTCATCGACATTCATCCCTGATGCTAGTCCACCAATACGCATGTTCATCACTCCTTATATTTTCTTGTCGATTAGAATTCCCATAAAATCAGCCATTGCTGCATACATATCGAGCAATTTCTTAGGTGGGATTTCTCGAATCACTTCTTCTGTCATCGGATTAACAACTTCTACATAATATTCATTTAGGTCTTCATGGTATTGAAATTTTAGATTCGTCTGTAATGGTTCGATAAATGTATTTAAGTTGTTTACCGCTTTCTTAACATCTTTAACATGAATTTGTTTCTCATCATATTGTTCCGTTTGAGAATTATGTTGTTTTGTAAAAGCACGGTCTCCTGATAGCGGCAATTGGCTTGCGTTACGACTAGTTAAATGTTGAGTCACATTCTCAATCCGCATATTTACGCATCTCCCATACGTTCTTTTCTTTTTATATCGGATCCATTTAGATAAAAGTTTAGTCTTCTAGAGAATCTGTCTGCTTATTTTCATTACTTTTTTGTAATAATTCAAGAACATCAATAGAAATCGTTGCTGCCTGATTATTTTCTTTCAGGATATCTTCATAGAGTTCTTTCCGATAAATTTCAATATCGGATGGCGCAGCAACTCCTAGCTTAATTTGATCACCTTCTATAGCTAGGATTTTTACTTCAATATCTGAACCAATCAATATCGATTCGTTCTTTTTTCTAGATAGGACAAGCATCGGTTTATTCCCCCTTTACTTTCTGAGAGGATGTCATCGGGGCTTTAATTGGATAATCTACATCATTTAAAATATATTGTTTTCCATATTTTTTCCTAATATTAAAAATGAGTGGAGCTTTTAAGTTAATTGTACTTTTTGAAAAAGGTTCGGCTATTGTCACGATTGAAAGAACATCTACATCTGATTCTGTTTCAATTTGTAATCTATCAATTATCGATTGGCTCAAATCAAAAGCATACGATGAATAAAAATGATATGGGCTCGTCACGATAAATGCGAGATCTTTTTCCTGAATAGACTGTAAAATGTTAAAAACAGGGTTTCCTGGTAACTCAAGTAAAATAAATTGCTTATGATTCGGAAACCCTGGCAACCCATCAGGGAATTGGATGACTCGATCTTCATGAATGGATAAGTCTCCTAGATATTTTGTTTTTATTTGCATATTACATTCACCTTCCTAATTTACCTCTGAATATAAATGACTGACAGCGAATTTGATTGATTCATAGCGTTTCAACGCGACTTCTACTTTTCCAGGTGTATAATGATGTTCGGGTTGTCTTATTTGTACGGTCATTTGGGGTTTATTCTCTTTGCTCAATATGTTTAGTTCACCTGGTTCATAATCGACTTTAACTGCGAAAACTGAAGGAATAAAAGTAATCTGAGGCGATGTATACGTCTCACCACTGTTTGTTATCGCTTGTTCAACCATCGGAGAAACTTGTTGTTCAATTTTCATCAATTGTTGCCCTTGTTCAGCCCGCCTAGCAATCCCTTCTAGTACACTACTATTCCCCACTTCAGCTGCGATTTCTGTCATTCGTAATGGCGAAATTAATTGCATGTCCTCCCAAGCTTGTGTCTGATCAATTGTTAACTTTCCTGGTGTTGTGTCAATCCTTAACTCTGCCTTTGGTTGTTCGATTGACATATCAGCACTTGGCTGTCTAATTGTTTGTTGACCAGGTGTTTGCCTTATGTCAATTTGGGCCATTTCTGTTTTTATCTGTATTTGTGGTAGTTTCATATTTGAATCACCTATCAAAAGCTAAAGCCCTGCCCTTTTCTCTTTAGGACAGGGCTCGCCTGTTTTATCTTAAAAAGTCTAATAATGTCGGTTGTATCGTTCTTGAGCCTGCTGCTAGTGAAGCTCGTAAAATACTTTCTTGTGTGATTAAATCCGTAATTACTTCTTCATAATCGACATCTTCATTATCTGACATCATCTTCTTTGCAACAACTTCTTGGTGGTCTAACCGATCAATAATGAGCTCAAGACGGTTCATACGTGCACCGATATCTGCTCGGGCATTAACAACTTGATCTGTATGTGTTTGAATGTCACCAATGCTTTCATTAATTTGCGCTTGATCACTATTTTCTAATGCAGTGATAAAACGATCAATTGTTGAGAACAAATCATTATTATCAGCATTAAACACACGATTTGGTATCGCATTAACTGCTAATTTTGTTCCTGGTGCAACTTCAATCATAACGGAATCATTATTGTATAGATTATTAAATGAGCCATCCTTATTGACTGGTGGTTGATCGGTTTGCCGACCATTAAATATGTATTTTCCACCAACAGAGGTATTAGCAATATCGATGACATGTTCCTTTAACTGTTTCACTTCACTCATCATGTTGATGCGATCTTCTTCATTATAGGAGCCTGTACTACCTTGAACGGCTAAGTCATATATACGATGTAGTGCTTTTGTCATTTTATCTAATGCTTCATCTGTGTTCTCGAACCAGTTATCAGCTTCACTTGCATTATTTTTAAATTGCTCAATTTTACTTACTTCTGCTCGGTAACCCATTCCCTTCATAGCAACAACGGGATTGTCAGACGGGCGACGAACTTTCTTTCCAGTATGTAACTGTTCTAAATATTGATCGAGTTTTCCATAATTACTTGAAAGATTACGTAACATTTGATTTGAAAGCATATTTTGTGTCACACGCACTTATATCACTACCTTCCCACAATTCCCATGCCGTTAATAATGCGATCGATTAATTCATCAACCACGGTCATATTTCTAGCCGCAGCATTATATGCATGTTGGAATTTAATTAAATTAGCAATTTCCTCATCAAGAGAGACTGAACTGACTGAAAGACGTTGATTTTCTATTTGTGTCTTTGAAATATCTGTGTTGGCTGACATGGCATTCGCCTTTTCCGCCTTCACGCCCATTTGTCCGATTAACGCTCTGTAAAACCCATTAATAGATGTACTTTGGCCAAGAGCTGAGTTAATCGGTTGATCAAGGAGGTCGGATAAATTAGAGGCATTGCTGCCGTCCCCTACCAAGTTGGCTTCCGATGCAGCAGCGATTAAATCTGGATTTGTTAATATCGCATCTCTAACTGCTATATCTCCCGCATTCGTCCCTGTAAAAAAGGCTTGTCCTGGATTACCTGTTATGTCAAAGCCATTGCGATGGATAGCATTAAATTCTGTAATAAATACATTCGCCAATTTATCCATTTCAGCTAACATTCCTGGGTAAAGGCCCTTTAACTCACCATTTTCTTCAAATCCATACGCATGAACGAGTGCATTTAATGATCCGTTATTTTCTGAATATGGAAGCTGAATGTCACCAACAGAAACAGTTGATGGTTCTCCTTTTGAATATGTTAAATGCTCAACCGTCATAGCTCCCGCTGTTCCATCAACTAGCTTTACAGTCGGTTCAAATGGGGACCCATGATCATCAACTAATTCGATTGTAACGATTCCATCAGCGATATCCTTACTGCTCGACGCACTTTTACGATAACTTACTTCTATGTTAACGATACTAGACAGTTCATCAATTAATCGATCACGTTCATCATACAAGTCATTCGCTAAATAACCATGGGGTTCAATTTCTTGAATTTGTTCATTTATTTTATGAATCCGGTCAATTAAAGAGTTCGCATTTTGAACAGTGACATCAATCTGGTAGTCTATATCACTGCGAATCGACCGTAATGTATTAGAGATATAATTAAATGTATCAGCAACTGCCTCCCCACGTCGTGCAACAACAGAGCGCGCTCCTTCGTTTTCGGGATTATTAGCTAGTACTTGTAACGCATCCCAAAACTGATTCATCGTGTGAGCCAAGCCGTTTTTTGATGGTTCATTCATTAATGACTCCATCCGTTCTAACGCATCTGATGTTGTATGCCAGTAGCTCGATTTACTATTTTCTGAACGATATTGCTCGTCTAAATATTGAGTGCGAATTCTTTCTACTGAACCAGCTTGTACCCCTGTTCCTATTTGTCCAGGAATTTGTGGTTGATTTCTACCTGGCACGGGATATGGTGTTGTTGTTTCAAAATTAACGCGCTGTCTTGAATACCCTTTTGTATTAGCATTAGAAATATTATGCCCTGTCGTATGGATGGCGGATTGCTGGGTAAACAACGCGCGTTTCGCCATTTCTAATCCATGAAACGTACTCATTTATAACACACTCCTTATGCTTTTGAATCAAATACCGAACGTTTTGGTAACGACGAATCTTTACTTTTTCCATAATTGATATGACTCATCGACGGATTCATCATATTTAAAGATAGGTGAACAAATTGAAGTGATTGGACTAATAATTCTTGATTAAGATGTTCTTGTTTTTTAAATTCGGTGATTAATTCTAGTAACCGTGTCGATAATTGCTCAAGTTGTTGCTTAAAAGGTTCGTCTTTTAGTTTTGATAACATCATTGTAATTGTCCGATCTGTTGTAAGAAAATCATTTGCGTCGAACCAAGATTCAACCGCTTGGTGACGCTTTTTCTCAGCCTTTTCAGTTTGTTGTATGAGTTTTCGCTCGGTTACTAATAATTTCTGTAATGGTTCAAGTTGGTAATCCTTAATAGCCTCTGTTTTCTTCTCTGATGTCTGCAAGAGTTGTTTATATAGTTCTACTAAAGCTCTTAAAGAAGCGATAATGACATGATTGGCCACTTCAGCTCATCCCTTTCTGCAAAGGCTGGTTATTTACCTGTCCAAAAGTCTATCATTTTCTTTGCCGTTTTTCTGTAATCAATCTCATATTTCCCCGAGTCAATCGACTGTTTAATCTGTTCAATTCTTACTTCACGATGATAATTCGTTTTATTTTTGTTCTGGAGTTTTTTTGCTTCTGATGAAATTTCAAGTTGATCTTCTTGGTTGTTCAGCTTTTTTTGTTGCGATTGTTTTTTTAATATATCTTTATACGGGTTAAAGTTCGTTTGATTCGTACCATGGATTTTCATTCTTACACCCCACTCGCATAGTATGTTTTGGCGTTAATTTTTGCGCCTATTCAATCTAACTAATTTATAAAAATTATCCAAACCAAGTTACTTGAAACGGAAGGCGACGTCTCCTGCGAGAACAGCACGAGTCTTAAGGCCCCGCAACGAGCGATTTTTGCGTGCAAGGAGGCTCAAACCGTGCCCGCGGAAAGCGTCCGCCTACAGTGAAAAGTAACGGTTGCACGATCAAATACAAATTTATGAGTTAGTAAAGTCCTTAATAATATGTCACTTGTCTTGGACGTCCGTGATGTTCCAAGACAATTTTCTTAATTTAAGCATTTGTTACCTTAATAACTTAATACACGTTTATTTTCCACAGTGCATATCACTGCAAGTCTTATAACGCTTATTTCTCTTTATGTTTATCAAGTGTAAAATACGTCCGTTCTTTTTCTTTCAAGCGGTCCCTCAGTTTAGCGTGCATTGTTTCTTCATGTTCATGTACTTTCAAATCACGCTTTAACTCTTTACCACATGCTTCACATAAATTTCCGGAGATAATCTGTTTTCCACAACGTTCACAAGGATAGGTTAGCTTAGGAAACTGTGACTGCCGTAGTCGTTTCTCTTTAATAAATTTTATGATTAGTTCTTCCTCAACGCCAGTAGCCTCAACAATTTCGATTAATGTTGCTTCACGATTTTTTCGTTGTTTTAAAAAATCATAAACGATTCGAAATGATTTTTCTTCTTCCTTAAAACACGCGTGGCAAATATCACGAATATCCTTGACGTAAACTGCTCCACAACGAGAACAATTTGCTAATTCTGGCATTTGGCATTCCCCTTAATATCATTATTGTAGCACAGGTATTAGCCTCTGACTAACGTGTATCCGTATACTTTCGGACAACCTTGACGTCTTAATAACGTAGCGGCATGACGTAGAGTCGTACCTGTTGTATATATATCATCGACAAGAATAACTGGTTTGTTAATAGTCTCGACCAAATTAAATGGATTTTTTGATTGGATTCGTTCATATCGGGATTTTTTCGCCTGTTTTTCGCTATGAAGGCGTTGTAATATGGATGGTTGGTAACGGGGCAATAATCTAGCTAAAGCATCTGCTTGGTTAAAACCTCTCTCGTATAATCTCATTTCACTTAGCGGAATCGGTATAACGGCGAAATCCTTTAATTGTGTTGAGAAGTGCTTGTTAAACATTTTAACGAATACATGACGAAATGCATGAACAAGTTCATAGTCACCACGATATTTCCATTTCGCTATCATCTCACGCATCTGTTCATTATAGGAAAAAACAGAGATATTCGCTGTTAAGGGATCTGTATCTAGTTCCTTGATCCAATAATGACAATCCAAACAAATATCCGTTTCTGATTCGCGACTACACTTTTGGCATTGTTTACCAGTTAGTAACGTAAGCTTCGTTTGACAAGGCTCGCAAAGTGTTGCTCTTTCCATAAGTGTTAGTAAATGACGCCATGTAGCTTGATATGTAATCGCTTGATCACACCATAGACAGTGACTCATGTAAACCCTCCCCGTTTATTCATCGCTTCGATGGCGTAAATTGCTTGTACCATCGCTTCGGTTTTTCCATCATGAAAGAAAACGACTTCACCATCTGGATCATCTGGGCTTCTACCTGCTCGTCCAGCAATTTGGACGAGTGCAGCTTCATCAAACACATGATGGCCTGCATGAAGGATAGCAACATCAATAGCAGGAAAAGTTACACCACGTTCCAGAATGGTCGTTGTAAACAAAATATCAATTTTCTTTTGTCGATATAAATAGACTTTTTCTTCTCGGTTGGAATCTTCAGAATGAACGGCTGAACTTTTTATTTCGGGATATATTGTGTTAAATGTCTGCTCTAATGATTTAGCTAATTGAATGGTTGGTACGAAGACAAGGACTTGACGTGTATCATGTTTGCGCGTAGAGTACCATCGCAAAAATGATTTCGGAAATTGATTGTTAACGAGGTTTTTTTGCAATGAAAAAGCAAATTTCAATTTTGGTACTGGCAATGGATGGTTGTGATATCTTCTTGCTACAAAGATATGTGGCAATTGCTGTCGCTCTATTTTCTTTTTCTGTTCATCTCTGGGAGTTGCTGTCAAATAGACCATTGTACCTGAAGGTTTTAATGCTCGCTTTGTTGCGATTGGTAAGGACATATCTTTGTGATATGGAAAAGCATCCACTTCATCTACCATAACAACATCGAACGCATCACTATAACGAAATAACTGATGTGTTGTCGAAATAATAAGCTGTGCTGTTCCTGATTTATCCTGGCTTCCACCATATAACGCTTGAATCGAAACAGATTGAAAAGCTTGTCTTAAACGTGGTGTCAATTCACGGACAACATCAGTTCTCGGTGTTGCTATACAAAGACGCATCCCTTGCTGTAAAGCATAAGACATACCAGGAAACAACATTTCTGTCTTTCCGGAACCGCAAACAGCATAAGATAATATTTCTTTTTCTTTGAATTGAATCGCTGTTACAATACGTTCGGCCGCTTTTTTTTGTTCTAATGTTAGTTCACCATCCCATGTACATGGTTGTTCGTGGATAGACCAGATTGGTTCTGGACCATGCCATTCATATAATCGCTCACAATCACTAACTCGACCCATCGCAATACATTTACGGCAATAACGATGCATTCTATTACAAAGCGCACACGGATACATACCGAACAGAGAGCGTTTCGTGTTGTGACAACGTTGACATTCATAATGAAAGGCTTTTTTAACAATCGATTGAATAGGTTGGAGAATGTTCATCTGGATGAGGGAGCGATACGTTTGTTCATCGAGTGGTAATTCTTTTCTTAAAAGACGTTTACCGGCAATTTGTTTAATCACCTTAGGGTTTAGAGAAAGTTTTTCATTCATACAAACATCTTTCACCTCCGTTTGAAAATAGCTGCTAGGGAGTCCTAGCAGCTTTGTTTAAAAGAATATAACATATATAATAATTGCTTATTTCTTATACCAACACACACCGAGAGCACCTTCACCAAGATGCGTACCAATAACTGGTCCAAAATAACTAATTGATGTCTCTATATCTGGATACTTCTGTTTAAAACGTGCTTCAAGGTCACGAGCTGCTTGTTCATTATTCCCATGAATAAAGACAACTTCTAATGGATGACCAGAAGCTGCGTCTTCTTCTAACATTGCTATAATCCGGTTGATCGCCTTTTTACGCGTTCGGATTTTCTCAAATGGAACAATTACTTTATCAACAAAATGCAAGATTGGTTTGACTTGTAATAGGCTTCCAAGCAATGCCTGGGCACCTGTTAATCGACCACCACGATGTAAATTCGTTAAATCATCAACCATGAAATATGCTCGCATTGTCTTTTTCATTTCATCGAGCCGTTCAATAATTTCTTCAGGTGTTTTATTTTGCTTTGCTAAGCGAGCCGCTTCTAAAACATAAAATCCTTGTCCCATACAACTAAGCTCCGAGTCAAATGGATAGACCTTCAATCCCTCAATCATTTCTCCCGCACTTGCTGCTGCGGAATATGTTCCACTGATGCCACTCGATAAATGAACGGAGATAACGGCATCGTATTCTTTTGCTAACTTATAAAAAGTCTCGGAAACATCGCCAATAGAAGGTTGTGATGTTTTCGGTAATTCTTTGGCCTGTCTCATCTTGGCATAAAATTCTTCTGTCGTTAAATCAAGTTCTTCTCGATAGGCTTGTTCATCAAATACGACACTAAGAGGCACCATATGTATATCATGCTGTTTGCGAATTGTCTCCGGAATATAAGCCGTACTATCTGTCATTACAGCTACTTTCATGACGTTCCTTCCTTTCCCATCTTCCTTTGCTTCTTATTTGTGTCTATTTTACATGAAATCCCGAGAAATTGCATTTATATCATCAACTTACAATACCTTGCTGTCTTTTTTAGCCGACATCAACCCAACCTCGACGAATAGCTATAACGACTGCATGTGTACGGTCTTTGACATTCATTTTTTGTAAAATACTACTCACATGATTTTTGACCGTTTTTTCGCTAATATATAACGCATCTGCTACCGCCTTATTGTTTTTCCCCATGGCAACCAGTTGTAGAACTTGGCACTCACGTTTCGTTAATAATAGTAATGGATCTTGAAAATCAGTTGTTGGATCATCTGTATTAGATGGCATTTCTTGTGCTAAACGTCGATACTCTTTAACTAGATTATGGGTTACCTTTGGATGCAAGTATGATCCACCAGCTGAAACGACTTTTATAGCTTCAATTAAGGAATCAGAGTCAATTTCTTTTAATAAATAGCCTTGAGCACCTGTTTTTAAAACATGTGTCACATAGTTTTCATCATCGTGGATGGATAGAATAATAATTTTTACATCTGGAAATTCTTCAACTAATTGCGATGTTGCTTGAACCCCATTGACATTCGGCATATTAATATCCATCAACACAACATCTGGTTGATGTTCTTTAACAAGTTCCCCTGCATTAGAACCATCACTGCCTTCCGCAACAACTCTAAACTGTGGTTCGAATTCTAAGATCCGTTTGACCCCTTCCCGAAATAGCTTGTGGTCGTCTATTAGTACAATTTTAACGATTTTATTTGTATCCATTTCTCTACTCCCCTTTACTTCTATTGGAACTGTCGTTTTATATCTTTGTTCTATCTTATTAATGATCTGAGCAAGGTATCCGAACGATGACTTTTGTGCCCTGACCGTTCTTTGAGTTTATAACGAGTTGGCCTGAAAACATATCGACCCGTTCTTTCATGCCGACAAGCCCAAATGTATCTTCGTTTTTATTCGTTGGATCAAAGCCTTTTCCATTATCTGTAATAACCGCTGTTAAGTAATTATCTGTAATCTCTAATTTCACATGAATCCATGAAGCCTCTGCATGTTTTATTGAGTTTTGAACAGCTTCTTGAATGAGCCGGAATAAAGCAACTTCATATTTAGACTCAAGACGTCTATTTATGCCTAGTTCTGTGAGGTCAATGGTTATATTATGAAATTCCGCGACGGTTGATAAATACTTATTCAAGGTCGGAATTAATCCAAGGTCATCGAGTGCCATTGGTCTTAAGTCATATATAATTCGTCTGACATCATGCAACGATTGTCTAATAAGTGAACGGACAATTTTTATTTCTTTAATTGCATCATCTAACGTTCGTTCACGCATTGTTTTTTCAACGACTTCTGAACGAAGCAATATATTTGCTAGCATTTGTGCTGGGCCATCATGTATTTCCCGCGATATCTTCCGGCGTTCTTCTTCCTGTGCTTGAATGATTTTCAACCCGAATTTATGTTTTTCCTTGGCTTCTTTAATAATTTCATTAACTTGTTGAAAATCATTGTTTAAATAATTTAAGACGACAGACACTTTACCAACTAAACCATCTGCTCGATTGATTGTCTGTTCCAAAGAAATAATTCTTCTTTCAAGGTCATCTCGCTTTTGTCGAAGCGCTTTCTCTTCTTGATGCAACATAATAAGCTTCGTTTGTAATTGGTGAGTTTTTTCATATACTTGTCGAATTTCCTCTTCACTATATTGGTCAAAATACTTACTTACAGTCGATAATCTTTTTTTGGAAGCTTGTACTTCTTTACTCAGTATTCCTTCGGCTTCAATGTAATGTAATACTTTTTCCTTAGTTGCATTTAATTCTATGACAAGTTTCTCATATTCCGTACGCGCATCTTCACTAATGTGGAATATTTCGTCTTTACTTTTTTCAACAACATCAACCATTTTATCAATAATTTTGTCTAAACTTTCTTCTCTTGTACTCATAACCATCTTCTAACACCAACCTATGATATAATCATACGCAGAAACTCATCTTTTTTATAGGGGCTAAAGTTCTATTTCTAAAGGACTAGCGTGACTTTTTGTCACATTTATATAAATTGTTCTGTATTTAGCTCAAGTTTTATTCTTAATGCTATTGATTTCATGCGCTTTTATGAAACTTTCCTATATTTTCATAAAGATTCTTACAAATTTAATTCTATTACATATTATACCATTAAAGGAGTAATAATCATGTTACCATGCTATTTTACTGTAAAAAAAGAAGGTTTTGATGAAATAATCATCCAAAAGTCCCGGTTCATTGGATATGTTAAACGTGTTGAAACAGAGGAGGCCGCTCAACAATTCATCCAAATGATCAAGAAAAAGCATCATGATGCGACACATAATTGCTCGGCCTATGTCATTGGAAAAAATGATCAAATCCAAAAAGCAAATGACGATGGTGAACCGAGTGGAACAGCCGGTGTACCTATTTTAGAAGTCATTAAAAAACAAAACCTAAAGAACACGGCTATCGTTGTTACACGATATTTCGGGGGTATTAAACTCGGTGCGGGTGGTCTTATTCGTGCATACAGTAGTACAGCATCACAAGCTATAAGAACAACGGGCATTGTAAAAAGGCAACGGATGCAGGGCTTTTCAATCACGGTAGAATATCCACTCCTAGGCAAACTAGAAAATGCATTGAGAAAGTCCAATCATATCTTGGAAGATATTCGCTACCTAGATAAAGTTGAATTAATTGTTTATGTGAAGGAAGGTAATGAAGAGTTATTTTTGGAATGGATCACGGAACAATCTAGCGCACAAGCAGATGTAAAACAAACAGACAAAAAATTTATTGAAATTGATGTAGAATCAACGAAGGAATAATTTGAATTAAAAAAGTGCAAGGGATGAAATCCTTGCACTTTTATCTTATATGTCTTTTACTTTGGATAATGCAGCTTCGTCAGCAATAATTGTTACATGTGGATGTTGCTGCAATACAGATGCTGGAACTTTCTCTGTGACTTCACCGTGAATGACTTTAGCAAGAATATCAGCTTTCTTCTCACCTGAAACAAGTAATATAATTTTCTTACTCTCCATAATTGTTGTAATACCCATTGTAATGGCTTCTGTCGGCACTTCGTCAATCGAATTGAAGAAACGCGCATTTGCTTGTCGTGTTGATTCATCTAGTTTAACAACATGTGTGCGACTTGCAAATGGTGTGTTTGGCTCATTAAACCCAATGTGACCATTCAAGCCAATTCCTAAAATTTGAATATCGATATAACCTGCTTCCTTAATTTTCTGTTCATAACGTTCGCATTCCGCTGCAATATTTTCTGCCTTGCTGTCTGGAAGTAACGCTTGATTTTCAGGAATATCGATATGTTTAAATAGCTTATGGTTCATATAATAATAGTAACTATTTTTATCATCTTTATCCAATCCGACATATTCATCGAGATTAAATGTTTTCGTTTGTTTAAATGAAATATTGTGATTGTTATATTTTTCAATTAAACGATCATATAATCCTTCTGGGGTTGAACCTGTTGCTAATCCCAAGACTGTTTCTACATTTGATTGCATTTCATTAACTATGATGTCACATGCCTTGTCACTCATAGCGTCATAATCTTTGACTCTAATAACTTGCATCATTTACCATTCCTTTCGTACGCAACAACACCTCGACAAATCGTATATGAAATGTCCAACATGTCATCAACGAGTAGAATATCAGCATCTTTTCCAATAGTTAAGCTGCCTTTCCGATCAAAAACCGACAATTGTTTAGCAGGATTAACTGATGCCATGTTAATAATATGTCGTATTGTAACTCGGTCTAATTTTAACATATTTTGGGCGGCATTGTACATCTTTAAAATGCTCCCAGCAAGTGTATCATCATGGAGAACAGCCCGATCATTCGTTACCTTAACAGGTTGCCCTCCCAACTCATAATCACCTGGTGGTAAACATTTAGCGCGCATCGCATCGGTAATCAGCATCAGCCGCTCACTGCCCATCTGATCGTAAATAAGTTGCATCATTTCATCTGATACATGAATACGATCAGCAATTAATTCAGCACGTAATTCTTTAAGAAGTAATGCCGCACCGACAACACCAACATCACGGTGATGAATCCCGCTCATCGCATTACAAATATGTGTCACCTGACGAACGCCATGTTTAACAGCTCGTTTCATGTCAAGAAAAGTTGCTGCTGTATGCCCCGCTGACACATTAACCCCTTGGTTTACTACATGGGAAATAAACGATCCATCTTGATCATGTTCTGGGGCCATTGTAATCGTTTTAATCTTTCCACCCGACTGTTGTTGCCATTTATCAAACTGCTCAATATTTGGCGCCATAATATGTTCCAATGGTTGAGCACCTTTCTTACTTTTTTCAATAAATGGTCCTTCCAAATGGACTCCAAGCACCTCAGCATACCCTTGTTTATTCGGATAGTTTGCTACATTTCTTAGAGCATGTGAAATATTTTCGGCGGATTGAGTAATCGTTGTTGCAAGAAAGCTCGTTGTTCCTTCTGTTGGTAACGTCTTTGCAATCGTATCAATCGCTTCTTCTGTTGCATCCATCACATCTCGACCATTAGCACCATGTATATGTCCATCAATAAATCCAGGAATAGCATATTGACCTTGACCATCAATCACTTTAAAAGATGACGGATACTTAGGTAGTAGTTGTTCGGCTGTTAATATTCGAGAAATTTTACCATCTTCAATGAGTAATGTTCCACCTTTAATGACGTCGTTTTCTGTATAAATATGAACATTTTTAATTATGAGTGCTTGATAATGTTCCAATTTTAAAATCCTTTCATTGTATCAGTATTAATATTGAGTAAAATAAGACGAAAAAGACTAATGATTATGATTGAGTTAATAATCAATAGTCTTTTTGTTTATTTGTATGAATCTATAGCATTTGTGACTTGCTTTTGTTGTCGGCCTATACGCTGGTTATCAGATAGCTCACAAATCATTGTTTCAATCATCTGCTCTGCACTTTTAATTTTATCATTTTCTGTATCAGTAATTAATTTCTTTAACATCTGCTTCAAATTCTCGCGTTCAATCATACTTTCACCTTCTCCATATGATACGCTCGACATACCGAGCCGAAACAAACTTTCCAAGCAAAGATTATTAGAATTATATCATAAAATGCTAAAAAAATGTACGTTCTTACAAAAATATCCTATTTATGTCATGTCTTTGTCATCTTTTTTTGACTTTTGACGTAATATATGAACCAAATCAATGCACCTGCAAGAATTGCCCCAATGCTATCAATAATCACATCACCAATATAGGCGGTGCGGTTTGGCGTAAAGCTTTGGTGATATTCATCTATACCAGCATATGCAACCGATAATAAAAAAGACACCCATAATCGCGCTGAAAATAACCAACGCGTTGTCATCACCATGGCATAATAAAATAGAAGCATTAAAATAAAAAACACTGTTACATGAGTACCTTTACGGATAATAAATTCGATAAATTGTTCTATTCCTAAAGAGTCGACACTGATTTCCTTGTTATGATATGTAAAATGAATCCAAGATAAATAAGGCTCTAAAAACGAAACATCGAGCCATTCAGCCATCATCGGTTTAATATCTTGTTTTTCATAAGGTTGTGATGACGCATAAAAGATAACTCCCATCCAGCTGATGGGTAGCAACCAGTAAGCTATTTTCATATTTATCACCTTTTCTTAGCAATGTCACAACTATAAACATTATGTTACACCATGTCTACTTTAACATGATTGTGACTTTTGACTCTTTATTTTTTTGACTTTTTTTTATATACTATACCCAAAGCCTTCGAGGGAGGAATTCGCTTGAGAAAACTGTCCATTTTGCTAATTATTGGTGGGATTATTTTTCTTGGATTTGGTGGCTATCAACTATATCAAACGAAAATGAATGAACAACGAAATTTAGAGGAAGCTAAATCATTAATCAATAACAATACTCCGAAAAAAGGCTCGCAATCGCTAAGTCCTACTTTCCCACTTGATTTCAACCCTTCAACCGGTGAAACAGTAGGTATTTTACAAATCCCTAAATTAGAATCAGAGCTACCAATTGTTGAAGGGACAGATGAAGATGAGTTAGCTCAAGGAGTCGGTCATTATGCTGGTACGAGCTATCCCCTTCAAAAAGACCAGATTGTATTATCGGGACATCGTGACACTGTATTTCGTCGAATGGGCGAATTGGAACTAGGGGATATCTTAACCGTGCAATTACCTTATGGAGAATTTTCTTATGAAATTTTTGAAACAAAAATCGTCGATGCAGATGATCGTTCAATTATTGTCCCCACAAAACCGAATGAAGTTCTTACAGTAACAACATGTTATCCATTTTCTTTTATCGGTAATGCTCCAGACAGATATATCATCAATGCTCGTCCAGTAGACAATAAGAAAACGAAGGATAAAACAAAAAATAACAATTCAAAAGATAGTGAGCCGAAGCAATAGAGGAGAATTCGAATGCACTCGAGAGTTAAACTAAAAAAACAAAAGAAAAGAAGTTGGAAAAAATGGATTTTAATTTTCGGCCTCATCCTTCTATTCATTAGTGGAGGATGTATTTATTATGTATGGGATAAAGTAAGCAGTACCATAGAAACAATGCATAACCCACTGGTAAGAGATAAAGATCCAGAGCGCCAAAAAGAGTTAAATAAGATATTAAAAAACACAAAGTCAATTAATATCCTTTTACTCGGGGTTGATGCTCGTGCAGGGGACCGCGGGCGCTCAGATACAATGATTCTCATGTCACTAAATCCCAAAACAGATAGGATGATTATGATGAGCATCCCTCGTGATACGTACGTCAATATTCCTGGGCGTGGCATGGACAAGATTAATCACGCCTATGCATTCGGCGGTACTGAGTTATCAATCAACACGGTCGAAGAGGCATTCAATGTACCGTTACATTTCTATGCTCGAGTAAATATGGAAGGTTTTCAACAAGGTGTAGATGCTATTGGTGGTGTTAATGTCAATAATGAGTTCGAATTCTCACAAGGCGGTAAGCATTTCCCTAAAGGAGAAATCCACCTTAACGGGGATGACGCTTTAAATTATATCAGAATGCGTAAGAAAGATCCACGTGGTGATATGGGACGAAATGACCGCCAACGTCAAGTGATTGCAGCAGCTATGAAAAAAGGCGCTAACGTATCGAATATTACAAAATTCGGCGAGGTCTTTGACATTTTAGGAAATAACGTAGAAACAAATATGGACCAAGACCAAATGCAGAAACTTTTTACAAGTTATCGCCATACACAAAACAACATCGAAACACTTGAAGTTAAAGGAAGCGGGCAAATGATGAATGGTGTCTGGTATTATGTTGTACCTGATGGAGAATTTCAACAATTAACAAAGACAATTAAAGACCATATGGAAGCGAAATAAGCCTGCTTTTTAGAAAGAGGGGGGAAACATTGATGAAGCGTGTCTTACTAATAATAGCACTGCTGGCTATGACATTGTTTAGCGCTTGTTCCGATAATAATATATCGTCTCTGAATGATCGCTTTAATGAATATGTCTCAGCATGGGAGAAACAGCAATTTGATCAGATGTATTCAATGCTTGATTCAGAGACAAAATCTACATATCCAACTGATCAATTCGTTGACCGCTATCAAAAAATTTATCAAGATTTACAGATTACTAAACCAAAAATCACCTTCAAAAAGTTAGAGAAGAAGGAACTAAAGCAGGCACAAAAGGACGGCAAAATAAACATTCCTTTTAAAGTCGAACTTAACAGTGTAGCTGGTCCGATTACATTTGAGTATAACGCTCCATTCATTCAAGAGGTTGTGGATAAGGAAAAAGAAAAAAAAGAATGGTTTATAAAGTGGGACCCTGGATTTATTTTTCCGGAAATTAAGGATGGCTCCAAAATAGGTATGGAAATTATTGAACCAGCTCGTGGTGAAATTTTAGATCGAAATAAAATGCCACTAGCCATGAATGGTGCCCTCGTGGAAATTGGCATTATTCCTGAAAACCTAGGGCAAAATAAGGATGAAAATAAACAGCGGCTGGCAAATCTGTTAAACATGTCGGTTAAAGCCATTGATCAACTCTTAACCCAAAGCTGGGTACAGCCAGAATATTTTGTACCGATTAAGAAAGTCTCTACAGACAATGACGCACTTATAAATCAAGCTTTAATGATTGAAGGAGTAACAAAACGTGATGTAACTGGAAGAATTTATCCAGCAGGTAAAGCAGCAGCACATTTAATCGGTTATATTAGTCAAGCAACAGAAGAAGAACTTGAAAAGTTAGACAAGAGTCGTTATCGTCCAGGTGATATGATTGGTAAAACTGGCCTCGAAAAACTGTTCGAGGATCAATTAAAAGGTGAACGTGGTGCTAAAATATTCGCAAAAAATGATAAAGAAGAAAAAATAATTGCTGAAAAGCCTGTTAAAGATGGCGAAAATGTTTCAGTTACAATTGATATAAATCTACAAGAACGGGTTTATAATTCATATAATGGTGCAGCGGGTACAACAGCCGCCATTCATCCAAAAACAGGTGAAACATTAGCCCTTGTAAGTAGTCCAGCATATGACCCAAATGATATGGTATATGGCATTAGTCAGGAAAAATGGGATGCCTTACAAAGTGATCCTAACACACCCCTATTAAATCGCTTTGCTGCAACATATGCACCCGGTTCAGTGATTAAGCCTATCACAGCTGCGATTGGAATAAAAAATGGAACACTTAAACCTGAGGAAGGGCTCACGATTACAGGTCAAACTTGGAGTAACGGAAAAGGTTGGGGCGACTACAAAGTGAGGCGTGTGTCAACAACAAGTGCCCCTGTTGATTTAGATGATGCACTCGTTCGTTCAGACAACATTTATTTTGCAATGCAAGCGGTAAGAATGGGAGCGAAAGCCTATGTTAAAGGTCTTAAAGAATTTGGCGTTGGTGAAGAGTTCCCATACACATATCCAATTCAAGATTCGTCAATATCCGCAAGTGGCAATATTGACCATGAAGTATTACTTGCCAATACGAGTTATGGACAAGGTGAAATTGAGTTCAGCTCACTTCATCTCGCAACAGCTTATACTGCTTTCATCAATGATGGCAATATCATCCAACCGACATTACTTTTATCTGAAAAAACAAGTCAGATTTGGAAAGAAGATGTTTTGCCAAAAGAACATATTGATGCTATTCAAGATGGACTACGACATGTTGTTACAAAAGGTACTGCACGAATCATAAAAGATTCAAATGTAGATATATCAGGAAAAACAGGAACTGCCGAACTAAAAGTATCAGCCGATCAAAAAGGCGATGAAAATAGTTGGTTTGTCGCTTATCCTACTGATAGTCAGGATTTTCTTATTGCTATGATGATGGAGAAAACCCAAAGTAAAGAAGGCGGAATCGTTACAAAAAATGTAGCCGAAATCATCGAATATGTGAAGAAACAAAAGAAAGATTAAACAAACCGAAATTATAGTGTTTCCTAAATGTTAAACATAAGGACACCTCCGATAATATTGTTTGGGTACTTTAATTTTATCGGATGGTGTCCTTTATTATAAAATTATATATTTAAGTCAATATCATATTTAGTTGTCTGAAAGTGTCTGAAGCTGTGCCCACGGAAAGCAGCCTCCTGTAGAGCAAGTCATAGCAAGATCTATCGTTTGAAGCACGAGAATGTTTTTCATTGTGAAATTGATTGACTTAATTACATACACTGGTGTTTTGTCCCAATCTCTTATATTATCTTGTTTAAAGATATTTTACTAACTCTTCAAATAATGCCTCATCTCTCATATCTAGTGCATGATCAATTCGGCGTTTTAGATTTTTACGTTCTAATTCGTAAATGATTCGGTCCACTTCATTCATTTGCTCAAGACCGACTTGAGATGAGTTGAAATAAGGCTTTACAATCAGGTGTAAATGAAAGATAAAGTCAGGAAAAGTGATTAATTCATACATTGTTTTATAAAGAACATCTTTTCCTTTTTGAAAGGCAAACTTAGCTCGGATATTTTCAATCGCCTTCGTACGCCGATTCACTAATATTTCATTAGCTTCCAACGGCACAAATTGATAGACCTGATTGTCAATTAAAAGTGAGAAATATTGATAAGCCAACACAACGCGGACTATTTTTTTATCTACCTTTAAATAATACGGCCTAAGCATTTTAACGGTAATCATCTTCTTTTCCTCCCCTATCTATTATTAGGGTCCCACGTTTTGAATGTTATCTGATCAACCACACTCCATTTAAAGGTTGTAAAAAAGTCACCATATTCGGCGACTCCTATAAAATAGACTTGGTTCAGATGATTTTTTTACTCCAACTGAACCTTAACCGCACTTACGACTTATAGGACGTACAAGTGCAAAGGCATTTCGGTGAGACGAGAAACCCGGAGGCGTTGCGACAGGACGTCGCGCATTTAGCCTGCCTTCCCCTTCATGTGAGAGTCTTAGTAACGCTGCGGAGATAAATGTTTTAGTTCATACAGTAACTCATCCGCTATTCTATCGACATCTGACTTATTAAATTTAAAACGTTCTTCACGATCCTCCAACAATTCGCCTGCTTCTTTTATATACTGCATACCTTGTTTCATATGTGTTTGATAAATCTCAGTCACTTCTTTTATCTGCTTCATATATTGTTCATCAGTACCCTTTTTTACGGTTTCTTGATACATATCGATAATCTCTTGACCTTCTCGTCTCGGAAAATATTCATGTGGATCTGTACTATCAAAAATACAGAAATCAAGTTCTGGTACCAATACCATATCAATACTATCTGGATCAAAGCTACAGTGATATAGCTCAACATCATACCCATATTCTTCACATGCCACTAAAATTTTTTTCATTAATGTCGACTTCCCTGTTCCTGCTCTACCTTTAATAAAATAACCGCGACTGACTCGATTTAATAATTCAGGTACAACATTAACAGCACCATTTTTTGTATTGGTTCCAAACAGCCGGTGATAAACATGTGCATTTCTTTTCCGTTTAGGTACATCGTGTAAAATATTTTCTATAAACTCAGAAGCGACTTGATCTGCTTTAGAAAAATCCATCTGACTAATGAAAATCGCTTCTAATTGATCATGAACAGACAATCCCTTATTAAATTGTTCATATGCCTTTTCCATATTTTTCTGATAGTCTCTTTTCAAACGATTATCTTCAGCTTCAGTCAAATATGAAAACATCCCATAACGTGATAAGTCCCTTTCAATATATTCTCGCTGATGGAGAGGTGATGATACATCTTCAGTTATAATGGCAATAGATTTTTCACGAATAATAAGACCATCTTCATAGTCAGTGCCGGAAGAACTACATAATATTTCGAGTGGAGTTTTAATGTTTATTTTTTTACTTACTTGATTTAATACAGCGGTTTTTAAACGATGTGAAGGATGCTTTAAAACAAAGATATGCTCTAATCCTGTTACATTGGATGATAATAGATTAACAAATCCTGCTCCAGTATTGCCGGTGACATAGTATAACTGTTTCTTCAATATAACACATCCTTTTCTACAATATCCTTATCATAATCTATGTTACACAAAAGAAGCATGTGACTGCGAACAATAAGCTAAAATAATTTTGATTATTAAGTTGAATAAAAAAATTCATCCTAATCCCTTAACTCACTACAAATAGTTTTAAAAACAAATGTCCATTCATTATGTATTTATTTAGAAAGCTTATTTAACTTATAAAATAATAGAGAAACCAAAAATCACGCTAAACATAAATTAAACATTGGTTTCTCACATATTTTAATCTTCTATTTGGATTAATTGATTTAAATCGATTTTTATCGCATCCATTTCCGAAATCGCTTGATTAACAATTTCCATTAATTGACCCTTAACCTCTTCTTCTTTAGCAGTCTCATCAATTGTAAATGTTTCTAATATGTCATTAGCATGTTGCTCTAATTCTGAAATACGTATTTGCTTTTCATTTTCAGTAAATGAATTAATCCGTTCTTCCGCCTCAGTAATCGTTTTTTGTAATTCGTCTTTTAATCGATTAATCTGCTTTTCCCGCTCTGATGTAATAGTTATTTCAAGCGCTTCGACAGACTCTATTTCCTTTCGCTCAAACCAGTCAAATAATAATGAGCGAATGTTTTCATCCGCAAAGACGACATGCATGCTACTACCAATCAATACCAACATAAATACAGTTATGAGGAAGAGTCGTATCTGCTTTTTCAACTTTTGTCTCCACATCAGATTATCTCTCCTTAGAATTAAGGTACTGGGACTAAAGTATTTTATCTAAGAAAAAATCCGAACGCAGTGCATATTCACTGCTTCGGAAATATACTTCACTTTTTAGCGGGTGGCTGGTGAGCCTCTTCGCGCTAACGCACTTTGGGGTCTCACCAATGCCTTTTCCCGCTATGGACAGGACGTCCTAGTGTTGGCTAGGTATATTTCCTCCGCTAAAATAATACTATGTTCGACTTTAAGTTGAGCATAATACTTTTGCCTGGCCACCTCCATTACTATTAATTAGTCAGATCAGAAATAAGCTGATCCATTGCTAGCTTAGCTTCGTTCTCCATTTCATCCGCTTTTAATACGATCGCATTTTCAATTTCAGCTGTATAACCAACGATAATTGAACGAACTTCACGTCGAAGTTCATCAATTTTATGATCAATACGCGTCTTTAAATTTGACACTAATACATCTGACCGTGAATCTACTTCAGCTTCAATTTCAACTTTTGCCGCTTCAATAGCTGCTTCAAGATCTGAAAGTGCTTCATTTTTGACTTGAGTTAACTCATTTTCAATATCAGCTAATGTTGAATCACGCTTATTCCCAAAATGATCAGCTAGGTCTGATTGCACGAATAGAGATGCTTCAGAACCTAAACGCTCAATTTCCTGAGCCCCTTCTACAAACACTTGGAAAAACTGTAAATCCATCCCATCCAAAATGTCAGCTTTTGCATCTCCTAACGATTCCAAGTGAGCATCTTTAGCTACTTTAATCGCTTCAGTACTTTTTCCTAATTCATATGCTTTTTTTCGGTCGATAATGCCTTCAGCATGTGCTTTCTCATCAGCGTATTCATCAAGTAATCCCGGCATCAAACTTTCACCATATTGATTTGCTTCATCCATGGCCATATCAACTTTTTGATTAAATAAATGATTATACCAATCTTTCAATGCTTGACCTGCTTCAGTATTTGCTAAAGCAAACGTTAAGCCTGAGAAAAGCGAAATAGCAAGAACACCTACAATTATTTTCTTCTTCGTCATTTTAAATAACTTCATTAATTAATCCATCTCCCTTTTATTCGCTCAATAACCCGCTTAAATAATCCGTCACTTCCTCATAGATGTCGTGTTCAATCTCGATTTCTGTTAATTTTCTAAATTCCTCAAGATAATTGAGTTCTAGTATTTTTTGCTTATCCTTGTCTAGATTTTTTATGTGATGTTTCTTATAGGTTAATAAATCATGCTTTATTTCTTTTAGGACTGCTATCATATGATCCATGTCTTGCTCAGTTAGAGCATTTCCATACTCTTTCTGTAAGTCTGTCAAATGACTCGTCCAATATTGGATTAAAACATCACCATCTTTGGTTTGAAAATGTCGCTCATCTTTTTGCAAAGCAGTTAAGTTCTTCTTTGACTTTGTAACCCCAAAAACTGTCATGGCACCTACAATAGAAATAGCGATGACCATACTTAATATGATTCCTCTTTTCAGCATCACCTTACCTTCCCTTCTTAATATTCACGATCCATTTATCAATGTTGCCCATGTGCTAAAATGCTTTATGTGAGTAATGAATTATGACGAGGACCGTATAATTCATGATGTCAGAAAAATGTAATATCTATATCATTGTTTAAATTATATTGAATCTATTAAATTTTGTAAATAATACTTAAGTAGCATTTATCTTGTAAGAAGCATTAATTTTAGGAGTTTGTAACTAGTTTATTTTAGTTTTATTATTAATTGAGAAGAAATAATGGGTGAAAATAAAAAAAGAGAGGAAATAATCCTCTCCTGTAAATATGAAAGACGCTTAACATACGATTAATTATCATACTGATTATTCAAGTTCTGTAATCGTCCGAATCTCTTGTTGCATCGATGAGTGGCACAGTGGACATTCAGGTTTTTCCTTAAAACTAAGAGAGTCGCGCATCCAGCCATTGCACTCATCATTTGTACAAGCCCATACTTTAGTATCTACTTTTGGCAATGGTTCTTTTCGTCCACGAGAGAAAGCCATAATTAACATATCCCCTTTCAAGGTTCTATCACTATTATACCCCTTAATACAAAACTTTAAAAGAGACGCTTTATTTGCTATGTTCCTCTAAACCCTCTTTTAAACCTCGATCAAAAATACCTGTTGTCATAAATGGTATGAATAAAATAAATAACAAGATGAAAAATAACAAATGAATATTAAAATAGTCAACAATTAGTCCACCAAGAATTGGGCCAGTCATTCGCCCTGCTGCTGCAACACTATTAATGAAGCCTTGATAAAATCCTGAGCGTCCTGGTGGAGCCAGATCATTAGCAATGGTCGGTATAGCAGGCCATACAAGCATTTCTCCAAATGTTAATATAGCCATGGAAACAGCGAACATGATGAATTGGTCGGAAACCATCGCTAACGCAAAAGATAGCAAGAAAATAGCGTTCCCTACATAAATATAAGTCTTCTGCGACTGCCATTTAAATAATTTCATAATCGGTTGGCCAGCGACGATCAAAAAGCCATTAATAGCCCATAACATGCTATATTGTTCGAGTGGAATACCAATATCCTGTGTATGCGATGCAATCGTCGACTGCCATTGGCTATATGCAAACCAAACGGCAAAGAACCCGACTGATAAAATAATTAAAGCTGTAAAACTAGATTTATTCTCTATTTCTCCCGTCTGTTCAATAACAGTTGTATGCATGTGACGGTCTCGTATTTCATCCATCCCTTTAAATGTGAATAATACAATTAAGAAAAAGAGAAAGAAAAAGATTGCATTAGCGATAAATATATAGTTAAAGGAAATACTTGCTACATAACCACTAAATGTAGCACCAAGAGCAACACCTAAGTTTTGCGCGACATACATCGCATTAAAGGCGCGACGTCCACCTTCAGGCCAAACGGAACCTGCCAAAGCAAACATGACAGGCCATGTTGCACCACTGCCAAAGCCAATTAATAAAAGCATTATAGAGTACGGTACAATGCTATGATTAAATGATAGAAAAACCGCAGCAAATAGCGATAATCCAGTCGAATATATTAATGTTTGATAAGCGCTAAAACGATCGAATAAAGCACCGCCAATTAAATTTCCAACAATAGTTGCACCTTGATTTAACATTAAAATAAAGCCAGCGAATGCCAGGCTTTTACCTAATTCATTATGCATATAGATCGTATTTAATGGCCATAAAAAAGAAGCGCCGATAACATTAATTGTAATCGATACAGCTAATAACCAAATAGATTTAGGCATTCTATCATCTCTTTTCTACTTCTACATGTCTGTCGTTAGTTTTTCAATTGTAATATATTTTCTATACCTAATCAATCATTTCATTCAAACCGTAAACAGCTAAGGCTTTTCCATATTATTAGAAAATATTCCATTTTAAATATGCCATACTTATTATTTTTGTGCTATACTATTTACATGACATTGACTGTTATAGCACACAAGAATATTAGTTTTATGGGGGAATTTATTATGTTTTCTGCGACATGGAACTGGTTATGGGATAAACATGACCAGGTAAAAGAAACATTTCGTTTTTTTACAAAGGGTGATCCGACTTCGGCTACGAAAATGGCAACTGGTAAATCAATTGATCCCATTCGAAAGTCTGATAATGGGAATAACAATCGGAAATATAAACCGATTCAATTGATTGGATTGATTGCAGGTCCACTCTTTTTTACTCTAACATTACTATTCTTCTCACCAGATGATCTATCAAAAGAAGGGCTTGCAGTCCTAGCTAGTACAATTTGGATTGCGATTTGGTGGATGACTGAAGCGATTCCGATTCCAGCTACATCATTACTCCCAATTATTCTGTTTCCACTTACTGGTGGACTCGATATGGAAACAACGACTTCATCTTATGGTAGTGGAACTATTTTCCTATTCATGGGTGGATTTATGGTTGCGTTAGCAATGGAAAAATGGGATTTACATCGTCGAATTGCATTAAGTATTATTTCAGTCATCGGGACAAACACAGATCGAATTGTTCTCGGTTTTATGGTAGCAACAGGTTTTCTCTCTATGTGGATTTCTAACACAGCGACTGCTATGATGATGGTTCCTATCGGTCTTGCTATTATTTATCAAATTTCTGAAGCTTTAAAAAATGACCCTACTATTGATACATCTAAAGAAAATTTCGGATTCGGAAAAGCTTTGATGTTAGCGATTGCATATTCTGCATCAATTGGCGGAATTGCAACTTTAATAGGAACACCGCCAAATGCTGCACTTGCTGGTGTTGTAAAGGAGTTATATAACTTTGAATTGTCCTTCGCAACATGGATGTTATTTGGGGTACCGATTTCTGTTATATTCATTTTTATTACATGGATTTATCTTGTAAAAATAGCCTACCCACTTAAAGTGAAAGAAATGCCTGGTGGACGTAAAATTATCGCAAAAGAAATGGAAAAGCTCGGCAAACCTTCTTATGAAGAAAAAGCGGTCTTTATTGTGTTTTTCTTAACTGCTTTAGCTTGGATTACACGATCATTTCTTTTGGTAAAAATTTCTCCAAATATAAGTGATGCCATGATTGCGATGGTTGCTGCTGTTGTCTTATTCATTATTCCGTCCAAAAATAAAAAAGGTGATTTCTTATTAGATTGGGATACAGCAGTTAAATTACCGTGGGGAATTCTCTTATTATTCGGTGGTGGATTAGCGATTGCAGCTGGGTTCTCTAATTCAGGATTATCTGAGTGGATTGGAAACCAGTTGCAAGCCCTTGAAGGTGTGAACACACTTGTCGTCATCTTAATTGTTACAGGTCTTGTTATTTTCTTAACAGAAGTTACATCGAATACTGCAACAGCTAATATGATGTTCCCTATTATGGCTGCTTTAGGTCTAGCCCTTGGTGTTCATCCATTTGCTTTTATGGTCGCTGCAGCAGTAGCTGCATCATGTGCCTTCATGTTACCTGTAGCAACACCACCAAACGCAGTTGTTTTCGGTTCTGGTTATTTACGTATTCCTGATATGGCCAAAGCTGGATTTGTACTAAATCTGATAGGTATTGTTCTTGTAACGATTGCTGTTTATGTGTTATTACCAATTGTTTGGGGAATTGATTTAACGAGTGTTCCAGAAGCATTTAAGTAATGATTGATTTTCACTAAAAAAGAGTGTCCTACAAGTCCTTCATGGCTTTTGGGCGCTCTTCTATTTTTGGACTCAATATACCCACTGCTACAATCTAGCAGATACTTTACTAGCTAATAAGCGTGGCGCTTTTTTATAACGAATTGGGCAAAGATGACATAAATCAAAGGAACAAGTCCTGAAACAAAAATCAGTCCGCGCCATCCAGCAAAACTCCACACTGGACTAAGTAGTGTACTACCAGATGCCACTCCGATATAATAAGCGACTAAATATAAGCTCGCTGCACTTCCTTTATGATGTGTCGCTTGCTCACCCACAGTCGTTGCAGTTAACGAATGAGCAATAAAGAAACCTAAACATAAGACACAAAGCCCAACAATAATGACATATAATGATGAACTTAATGTCATAAAAGCACCCATTGACAATACGATAATCGCGATGATTCGCATAGGCGTTAATTTCATATAACCAACCATCCAGCCTGCTATCGGAGAAGCGATTACTCCAATCGCATAGGCGAAAAACAAATATGAAATAAGTTTTAAAGATAAATTGAAAGGTGGTTCTTGTAAATAAAATGGTAGATATGTCCATACCCCAGTGAAAGATAACTGAAGTACAGTACCTAAACCGAAAATGACGAGTAACCGCGGATTTTTCAAATGATGGGCAAATCCAATAAAATCATTTCTGACCGGTAACTGACTCGGTTTAAAGAAACGTGATTTCGGTAAAGAAATGAAAACGATAACGAAAATAACTAACCCGATAGCTCCGAGCAAATAGAAAGCTGTTTGCCATGAATAATAATCAGTAACATAGCCAATGACGACGCGTCCAGCCATCCCTCCTAAAGCGTTGCTAGAAATATAGAGACCTGTCGCGACCCCTACACTTTTCCGGTCCATTTCTTCACTTAAATACGCTAGGGCACTAGCAAGTAAGGCTGCTGATGCGAGCCCTTGTAGAAAACGAAGCGTGATAAATAGTGAATATGATTGTGTTTGGGGGATCAAGATAAATGGAATAATAGTTCCAATTAATGACAACTTAATAAAAATTGTTCGTCCAAAACGGTCTGATAAAAATCCAAATATTATTAATCCGATAATGAGACCAATAATTGTTAAAGATAGTAATAGACTTGAAGCGGATACAGTAATTCCATAGTCTTCTACAAACACCGGTAATAAAGGCTGAATAGCATAAATGGAAGCAAAAACAAAAAAAGACGCCAACGCTAGACTGATAGATATTTTCCAAAAGTAAACATTACGTAAAGTATATGGCTGCCCCTGACTCAACATATCACACATCCTATATCGTTATATATCCTAATTCTAATATACCATAATATAACTTGACCTTTGCTGTTGCCATACAAAAGGATGGATTCCATCATAATGAAATCCATCCTTTTTTTACTGCTAATAGTGCAGCTCCTGTTCGATCCTGTACACGAAGTTTACGTATAATTGAACTAACATGATTTGTAACGGTATTTCTAGATATGTATAAGTTCTTAGCTATGGTACAGTTTTTATGCCCTAACACTAATTGTTCAAGCACATTCCATTCCTGTTCTGTTAATAAACCATTTGGACGTTCTGTTTGATTTAGAACCTTAGATTGATAGACTTGTAACAACATTTCCGACCACTCCGGATGGACATAAGTTCTTTTCTCCAACATCATCCTGATTGCATTAATAACTTCATTGATTTCCATTTCCGTGTATAAATAACCTTGGAGTTTTAATCGGAATAATTCTTCCAATCGTGCTTGACTTGGATTGTACATATTTACAGCAACATTACTACAATTATCATAATATTCAATTACATTTTTCAATAACGGTTCATCAACAATAACTAAGTCATATACCTCTTCACTTTGCTTTAAAAAGGCCCCACTAAATACATGAAATGTACAGCCTTCAATTTCTTCCTGCAAAATATTTGCTATTCCTTTAGCACTAACTAATATGTTGGTAATCATTGCAATATGGTACAAGGCTCTCAACTCCTTTCTATATTATGCGACTTTATTAATAGAATAGCAATATGCCAAATCGCCTATTTTTCATTCTATTCGACCTTTTATTTCATATTGCTCTATCAATTCCAACGTGTAAACGGGCATACGTAATTCGTAAATAAATAATACAATGACAAGGAGTCTATCTAATAATTAGCAAGTCATATAGAGTCACAAAATTCTGCTTATATGTCACTTAAATCAGGTGGAAATGAATGATTATATTTGTAATGATGAAATAAAGTAGTTCTTTAGACCTAGTTAATATTTTGTTTCTCCTCACCTCATTACACTTTCGAGATATACCGGATGGATATCAAGAGATTCATTTCATCAAATGATTAAAACCGAAAGTGAGGTGATTACTAATTATGTCTTACGATGATTCGGATTTATTTTTTTTGCAACAAATCGGTTTACATCTAAAATACTATCGAATCCATCAAGGACTAACACAAGAGGAGTTAGCTGAAATAGCTGGTTTTTCACGGTCATACTACACAGAAATAGAAACAGGAAAACGGAATATCTCAATCTTGAATCTACATAAATTATGTCTTGCATTAGATATCCCTCTTGTCAATGTCCTGGATTTTAAGTCGTTTCCGGTTTAAAGAGGAAAGGAGAGTCATCAATATGATAGAAAAGGAAATAGAAGATGTGCATGTAGGTGATATTCTGGGTAAAGATATCATCCATCAAGACATCTTACTCATTAAAAATAACACACCATTAACAGAACGATTAATTCGACAACTAAAATCTAGAAATATTCGCAGAGTATATATTAAGATAAATCAATCGCTAGACAGTGAGCTAACAATGCATCATAAAGAAAACGAAACAACAACAAAGATCACTGATGAAGACAAACAAACTGATGATGAAGTACGGTTTATTCAATCATCCAATTTAGGAAAGCGTGTACAAAGTAAACAAGCCGTTAGCAATAACAAAAGGGATGTACAAACGATATTCATACAATCTTTACAAAAAGTTGGTGAAGAACAACGATATGGCAAATTACTTAATAACCGTGCTAATATTCGATTACTTTTTAATCAATATCGCCGACTACATGAGCATGGGGTAATTTCGCAATTGATAGATCAATTATATATTTGGGATTATGATACATATTTTCATTCGTTTGATGTGTTTATCATGGGTACAATTATCGCCAAAGCATATCAACTTAATAATTTAAAGAATATTGCGGCAGGATATTATCTGCACGATATCGGTAAACTAGCAATTGATCAATCACTCATCAAAAGTAAAAAGAAGTTTACCCTTGCCCAGTATGAAACAATGAAGGAGCATACTATTAAAGGTGAGGCCATCTTAAAGTTAAAAAAGGTGGCCCATTTAGCTCCATTTGCAAGACATCATCATGAACGTCTTGATGGTTCTGGATATCCTGATCAATTAATGAAACATCAACTACCACTTGAACTTCGTATCCTTCAAGTTGTTGATGTTTACTCGGCACTCACCCTAGAACGCACTTATAAACAAGCGCGACCAGCCCATGAAGCATTAAATATATTGCGGAGTGATTCTAAAGCATATGACAAATCAGTTGTTGAAAAGTTAATGTATCTTCTCGGTATTTTCCCCGAAGGATGTTCTGTTAAATTATCAAATGGCGTAGATGGTATCATTACAGACGTATCACAGCGTATACCACAATTTCCTTCATTGAAGTCTTTAAAAACTGGTGAAGTCATCAAATTACCAAATGATTATTCAATTACTATTGAGAAAATCATAGAATTTCATTCAACTACATTTAAAAACAAGCACGAAGCCTTAGTTAATCGTCTTATTGAAGGAAAACGTGACCAAGCAATCCAATTATACAAAGACTATAGTGATGGATTAAAGATTGAAGAAACATATACGCGCATCCTATTACCTTGTTATTTTCGTCTGGTGTCAATCAAACAAAATCACCCTATTAAGCAAGCTGGACAAATACTAGATCAACTTTTTGAAAGACAGAAGTTAGAAACCCCTACAATTAAATTAGAACGTGAGATGCTACTAATTGTTCCCGAAGAACAAAAGGACAGTTTTCCTATACGAGTTTTACGTCAGTTGTTACATTTAGAAAACATCGATACGATTGTACTTAAATATGCTCGAATTATTAAAGGGTGGCATATTTTCTATAAATACGGTGTTCGTGCTGCTTGTTTAATCATTAGGGAGCATGAATCTGAATATCATTTCATAAAAGACAATCGCCACATCCATGTGTCAACTTTTCACTGGAATACATTTCTTACCTTTTTAAAACAACTTACCTATATAAAAGCAAAACGTTTAAATATCTACCAACAAATGTTTAAAGATAAAACATAAAAATAATATTATGTTTTATCTTTTTTTATAAATGTTATGGCTTCTCGGGTTTTATCTAAATATTTGATAACACGTTCATACTGCATTGACGCAACGCTCATAAATAAAATATCAATAATGTGGAGTTGAGCAATACGTGAGGATGTTGCCGCACTACGGAATGTGGCTTCTCTTGTTGCAGAAGTATAAAGACAAATGTCTGCATAATTAGCAACAGGGGATGGGCCATATCTCGTAATGCTAATGGTTGTTACACCATTTTGTTTAGCAAGCTCTAATAATTTTGCAACTTCATATGTCTCTCCAGAAAACGAAATCCCGACAACGACATCTTTCGGACCTTTATTAGCAATGACGGTCGCTCCCATATGCACATCTGAATATGAGTTAACATTTTTATTAATTCTTAAAAACTTCTGTTCGGCATCAGAAGCAGCAATATACGACGCCCCATTGCCGACGAAAACGATTGAATCAGCTTCTATGAGCACATCAACAGCTCGCTCAATATCCTCAATGTGCATAATATCCATTGTCTCTTTTAATGTTCGAATTGTATTAGTCGTCACCTTATCAATAATCGCTTGGCAATTCTCATTCGGTTCAATATCGCGATAATCAACAACTGTTTGTCTCTGGATATCACCTGCAACACGAAGTTTTAACTCTTGAAACCCACTAAAACCGAGCGATTTACATAAACGAATAACGGCGGCACTACTTGTATTACTTTGCTTAGCAAGTTCACTCGTTGTCAAAATAATCGCTTCTTGTGGTTGCTCTAAAATATATTGTGCTATTTTCCTTTCGGATGGAGGCAATTGCTCAAACATTTCTTTTAAAATAATGAGTCCACCTTTTAAATGCGACATGATCCATCACCTACTTTTAAAGATTGTTTTAAATTATTAATAATCTTATTTGAAAGAATAGATTGATGTTCGAACTTTAAAGCCCCGATAACTGAACCTCCGACAGGCGATATACGAGGTAAGTGCAGTGTTAACTTATCTGTTTTTGAAGCTATTTGCTCTTTAATTATCGCCGGTAGAACGTTTTCATCATAAAAAACACCGCCACATAAAACAACCTGAACCGATGATTTTTTTTCGAACAATTTATTTGCTAAAGTTAAAATACTTATTGTGATATCATTCGCTGCCTTAAGGATAATCTTGTGAGCAATCGGGTCATTTTTGTAAAATGCTTGGAATACAAGTTTTGCTACAGGGGATATTTCATTTTTAGGTACAGGAGCTTGATAAATTTTTTCTATTAAGTGACGAGCTGAATTCACTCGAAAATGATTGAATACTAAATTTAATAATAATGTCTCTTTTCCACGACCATCGGCAGCATGAAGTGCAGCTATTATTCCATTTCTACCAATATCATAGCCACTTCCTTCATCACCAAGGAGATACCCCCAACCACCAACACGTTCGTGAACGCCTGCTTCATTGATGCCATAAGTAATCGAACCTGTACCACTAATTTGTACAATACCTGCTTCCCCATATGTACCGGAATAGAGCGCATTAATTGTATCAGGCTCAACATATGTTGTTACCGTTTCCGACAGTCTCTTTGTTATAAATTGTTTTATTGTTTGTTGAGTGTATTTGCCACCTGCCCCAGATATACCCGCAAACACTGTTGAAACATGATTAAATTCTTGTGGATGCTTATCCTTTAAGAGTTGAAACAATATAGAGAATGCTTCTTCTACATCTTGTTCAGAAGTGGTATTAATATTTGTTGGGCCAGCTTTAGCAACTTCAAGGACATTTCCTAATTGATCTGCTAAAACCGCCTCCGTCTTTGTACCACCACCATCAATACCAATAACATATGTCAAATCCACCCACCTCCCCAAGTCTGAGACTCTATTATTCACTTTGTAAGTGTTTGATTGCAGAACGTAAATTGCCTTGACAAGATTTAATCGTTTCGCTAGCTGTTTGAAAATCAATGGCAAATTCACAGACTAATACAGCTGCTTTTAAATTTCCTTGACACGCTTTAAGTGCTGCTATAGCAGTCTCTTCTGATACATCGGTTAATTCACAAACGATATCAACCGTACGCTTACGTAATTTTTCGTTTGTCGCTTGGACATCGACCATATAATTTTGATATACCTTTCCTAATTTTACCATGGAAGTTGTGGAAATCATATTTAATGCTAGTTTTTGTGCTGTTCCTGCTTTCATTCGTGTCGAACCTTTAACAACTTCTTCACCAACGATAAGTTCTACTGGATAATCAACAAGTTTACTTAATTCGGAATTGGGAGCACATACAAGCGCAGCAGTTGGAACATTTCTTTCTTTTGCCTTTTCAATGCCACCAATAACATAAGGTGTGCGTCCACTAGCAGCAATCCCGATTAAGAAGTCTTTGTCTGTTAACCGTTCATCAGCCTCTAATCGCCCTGCGTCGATATCGTCTTCCGCATCTTCTACAGCAAAGCGAATGGCTTTTTCACCACCAGCTATTAAGCCTGTGAATAAATCGGGCCTGACACCAAATGTCGGTGGACACTCAGAAGCATCAAGGATCCCTAAACGACCGCTTGTTCCAGCTCCCATATAAATTATCTTTCCACCTTGTTCAATCGTCTGAATCACTTGCTTAATGACACGTTCCAATTGTGGGAGCGCTTGTTTGACAGCCAGTGGCACCGTTTGATCTTGTTTATTTATTTCCATGAGAATTTGCTCAATTGTCATCTCATCTAAATGTTGTACCAAAAAAACCTCTCCTTTAAGAACAAATCACCCTTAATGATAGAGTAAATAAGCTTCTCTTATTCTAAGAAACGCCTGTGTATCATGTTTCATTTGTTGTATAAATGGTGCAATGTTCTGTGTTAGTAATTGTTTTCTAAGTTCATCTGTCCCAGCTAATAAATCAATAAAATACCGATTATTAAAATCAGCACTGCGAATAAATTGGGCTTGTTCAGGATACCGAGTAAAAATGACTTCCAGTAATCTCACACCGATTTGTACAGGTTGTAGATGGTTGCGGTCAGTGATATGAAGTGCGACACCTTCACAGACTTTGTTGGCGTGTTTAGATGTATACGGCTTAAAGACGGTTGGGCGAAATAAAACGCCTGCTAAATTTAACTGATTCATTTCATCTGCTAGCTGTCGCCCATTTATAAACGGTGCACCAACCACTTCAAAAGGTTTCGTTGTTCCACGGCCTTCTGATAAGTTCGTTCCTTCAATTAAACATGTTCCAGGATATAAAAGACACATATCAATCCCAGTTGTATTTGGAGTCGGTGATACCCATAATAAATCGGTATCAGAGAAATAATCGGTTCGTGACCATCCTTCCATATGAATCACTTCTAGATCACATTTTATCTGAAATTCATCATTAAATAATGTAGCAATCTCACCAATCGTAAACCCATGGCGAATCGGAATCGGATATTTTCCAACAAATGATGTAAAACCTGTTTGCACACAATTTCCTTCCACATCTATCCCATTAATCGGATTAGGACGGTCTAGGACAACGACCTGTTTTCCTTGGTCACTGCATAACCTCATCATATTCGCTAACGTGTAAATAAATGTATAGTAACGCGAACCGATATCCTGTAAATCACAGAAGACAACATCGACATCTTTTAGCATGTTGGGATTCGGCTTTTTATCCTTGTTATATAAACTATAGACTGGAAGCCCTGTATACGAATCAATGGTTGAATCAATCCATTCCCCTTCTTTAACTTCACCGCGCAGCCCATGTTCTGGTCCAAATAGTGTTGTTAATTGAATGTTTTTATGATGAAAAAACAAATCAATCGTTGACTCTAATTGTTGATTCACACCCGTTAAATTCGTTAATAAGCCAATTCGTTTGCCTTGAAACTGTGTTACATATTTTTCTAAAAAAACTTCAACACCGAGTTGCAAAACGCTCACCTCTTTTAACCTTTGATAGCCCCTTTCATTGCACCACCGATAAAGAATCGTTGTAATGCAAGGAAAATAACGATAACTGGAATCATCGAGATAATAGCACCTGCTGCAATTAAGCGCCAATCAGAAGTAAATGTTCCTGAAAGCATGTTTAACCCTAATGGTAATGTAAACATATTTTGATCATTCACGATGATTAATGGCCACAAGAAATCGCCCCATGCTGACACAAAAGTAAAAATCGTCAATGTAACGAGTGATGGTTTTACAAGTGGCATAAGTACTCTCCACCAGATTTGGAAACTATTCGCTCCATCCATTCTTGCTGATTCATCTAACTCATATGGTACCGTCATAAAGGCTTGACGCATTAGAAAAACACCAAAAGCTGTTGTCACATGTGGTAATACCATTCCTAAATACGTATTTTGTAACCCAAGATTTAATGAAAGAATATAAACCGGAATCATCAGTAACTGAAACGGGATCATCATCGTGCTTAAAATTAAGATGAATACCGTATTTTTTCCTTTGAAATTCATCCGTGCTAACGGATATGCTGCTAATGAACAGAACAAAACGTTTAAAATAACTGTCAATCCGGAAACAATCGTACTGTTCAATAAATATCTCCAAAACGGAAACACATCCATTACCTTTCCGAAGTTACTTACTGTTGGCTCTTCAGGTAATAACTTAGGAGGATATTGGAAAATATTTTCACTAGCAGATTTTAAAGCGGTTGACAAGAGCCATAGAAATGGTCCAATCATAAAAAGCGTAATAGCAATTAATAATAAATAGAGTAATATTTTTTTAATGATAGATGTTCCTTTTTTAGCTGCCATATGTTATCCCTCCTATGCGGTTTTATCTTTACCCATTACTTTTAAGTTTATTAATGAGAATATTAACGTCAATATAAAGAGAACAACCCCTGCTGCACTTGCATATCCCATATTTAACCTGTCGAATGCTTCTTTATAAATATAAAATACTAACGTCTCAGATGAATGTAGTGGGCCACCACCAGTCATAATGTATATTTCTTCAAATACTTTCATCGCTGCAATCGAAGACATAATCGTAACAATTAAGACAAACGGCATTAACATTGGAATTGTGATTCGTGTATGCTGTTGCCACCAGTTTGCACCATCAATTTGTGCAGCTTCATAAAGACTAGTTGGGATAGATTGTAAACCTGCTAGATAAATAATCATATAGTACCCGAGACCTTTCCAAACAGTCACAACCATCACGGCAAAAATAGCTGTATCCGTTGATGTTAACCATGGAATTGGTTCAGCAATAATACCTAAGAGATCAAGAACATAATTCAAAAGTCCATTTTCCTTATAAACCCAATCCCATGCAATCCCTGCAACAACTAAAGATGTGACAACTGGAATATAGTAAGCTGAACGGAAAAAGCCAATCCCCTTTAATTTCTGATTAACTAATACAGCTAAAAAGATTGGAACAATAACAAGGGCCGGTACAACACCAATCAAATAAATAAAGGTGTTTTTAAGTGTCTTCCAAAATAATTCATCTTGAAATAGATTTTCATAGTTATCGAATTTAATAAAATCTGGTTCAGAAACCATATTATAATTTGTAAAACTTAACCATATTGCTTGTAACATCGGATAAAAAATAAAAGCCCCTAAGATGACACATCCAGGAAGTAAAAATAAATATGGTGTTAATTTATTTGTTCTCAAATAATCCACCCCATTCTTTCAGAAATATTTCATATAAAAAAGAGGGGAGGGTTCCCCCTCTTTTCCCCTAATTTATTTTGCTAAAATGTCATTCCATGCTTTTTCTGCTTTATCTAAAGCTTCTTGTGGTGTTGCTTCACCAAGCATGGCTTCAGAAATCGCATCGAACATCGCTTCTTTTAATTCATCATAGTTTTCCATTGGTGGTACAAGTAATTCAGCCTCATCCAATTGACCAGCCGCTGTAATGCGTACTAAATCAGTTGGCTCTGCGTCTTCACCAGCTTCTGTGAAATACGGATCTTCAAGAGCTTCAACTGCAGATGGTAGAATTGGTGTTAATTTAGTAAATGCTAATTGATTTTCTGCATTTGTTAAGAATAAAGCAAATTTAACAGCTGCTTCTTCATTTTCAGTTTGTTTCGGTACAACAATGTTTTGTACACTCATTGTTTTCTTACCTGTGTCACCAGTAATCGCTTCAGATGGTTTTGTATTTTCATAGATTTCTGGTGCGTTCTCTTTTATTTGTGAAATAAAGTGTGATCCAGCAAAGAAGGCAACTTGTCCAGCTTGGTACATATCAATTGTGTTTCGTTGATCACCTGATAATGCTTCTTTCGGAATTAAATCTTCTTGGTATAATTCTGTAAAGTATTCGAATGCTTTTAATCCTTCAGGTGTGTTAAAGGCTGCTTTTGTACCATCTTCATTTGTTAATTCAGCGCCCATTACAACCATATGTTGTAGAACTAGAGATAAGTCAAGTGATGGGAAGTAACCGTATTTCCCTGTTTTCTCTTTAATAACTTTTGAGTATTCTTTTGCTTCTTCATAAGTTTTGGCAGGTTTTTCTGGATCTAGCCCTGCTTCTTCATAAATCTTTGTATTGTTTAATGTTACTTCAGTAGATAAGTACCATGGAATCGCAAATGTCACATCCTTAAGACGGTTCGCTTCCCAAGCACCTTTTACATATTTCTTTTTATCTTCATCAGAAACAGCTTCTTCCATATTAACTAGTGCATCAAGTTCTGCTAATTTAGAAGCAAATGTTGGATTTAAGTTAACAACGTCTGGTGCTGTGTTTGAACTCACTGCTGTTAAAATTTTCTTATCTAAATCAGCAGCTGGAACATCTAACCAATCAATTTTAATATCTGGATTTTCCTTTTCAAAATCGGCGATAACTCCCTCAATATATTCTGTAAAAGTAGGTTTTAATTGCATCGTCCAAAATTCAATCGTTGTTTGTTCTGTTTTCCCTTCGCTATCTTTGTTATCTTTACTATCTTTTTTCGCATCGTCATTACCACATGCCGATACAAAAACCATCGCAATAACTAAAATCATTGCTAAAAGCAAATTTTTCTTTTTCATTTTATATTTTCCCCTTTCATGTTGTAAAAAAGTAATCCCACTACTTCAATATTGAACACATCACCTCCCAAAAGGTCCCTAAACTATATCGTAACCGGAAGCTTGCCACTCGCTTGTTCTTTACCAAGAATGACATTTAACACAGCGTCAACAGTAAACGAATTCGGTTCATAAACAGCAAGTTGGGTTACTGATTCTGGTACATCGGATAAAACGTACGGGCTTTTTAAAGCAACAAAAATAATTTCTTGATGTTCATTAATCAGTTCACCGATAAAATCGAGGTGATGATGTGACAACTTCTGTGCATTGGTAAAAATTATATGCGTATCGGCTTGTGTAACAGGCACATCTGTAGGCATATGCCATGGAAGAAAGACATGCTCCCAATTGAGCATTTTAAAAGGTTGTACCATTTTATGCTCATTAGGTCGTATATCTTCAGCAATCGATTCGTTTTCCTCCATGAACCAAAACACGTTCACTTTTTTTGTTCGTTTAAGTGGTGTTAACGGTTGGGCATCTGGGCGAATCGTTACTCCTTTTTGAAATGCCTTTCTTGCTAATGTTTGATGTTTTTCTTGATCATAGGTCACTTGTTTTTGCATTTTAATGTTTTGTTTTAAACGGTTAACACGTTCAAGTGACTGATTGATTCGCTCGACGGAAATTTCTCCATTGATGACAGCTTGTTCGATGCGATCGAGCGTAGCCATTTGAACGTCGTATGTTTGGGAAACAATTAAGAGATCCGCCCCTGCTTGTATCGCTTGAACAGCCCCTTCAGGTGTCGTCACTGTATCTGAAATAGCCTTCATTTCTAAACAATCCGTCACCACAACACCATTAAACTGTAGTTCTTCACGTAATAGGTCGGTTATAACTGTTTTTGATAAAGTTGCTGGTACGGCTTCTTCCTCAAACGCTTTATAATACACATGATTGACCATCACACTATTTAAGCCATGTTTTATTGCTGTATGAAATGGTGCGATTTCATGATGAAATAAATCTTCTCGTGATGAATCAACAATAGGTAACGCCAAATGGGAGTCAACCGACGTATTTCCATGACCTGGGAAATGTTTCCCGCTTGTTAGTACATGTTCATCTTGATGGCCTTTTATAAAGGCTCGGCCATGATTACTTACATGGTCTACTTGTTCCCCATATGAGCGAACACCTATGACCGGATTTTTCGGATTATGATTCACATCTAAAACCGGTGCTAAATTCATATTAATTCCTAATGTCTTTAATTCTAACGCTGTCGCACGGCTTATTTCGTATGTCAGGTCAGTGTCGTCACAAGCACCTAATAACATATTTCCTGGAAATACAGTGTTTTCTTCGTTTAAGCGACTAACAATACCATTTTCCTGATCAATTGCAATAAGCAAAGGAAATGGATGTTGAGCATCCTTAGCAGTCTGTTGCAATTGCATTGTCAGTGCTTTCGTTTCATCCTGAGAACCGATATTTCTTGCGAATAAGATAACAGAACCTATTTTCTCTTTTTCTATTAAATTGAGTATTTGCTTTGACGGCGTTTTTCCATGAAAACCGACCATCATCAATTGAGCAATTTTTTCTCGTAGTGTCCATTGTTTATTCATCGGACAATATCTCCTCTATTTATGTATATAAGATGCTAGATTGTAATCCCTTTCATATACTAACTCATGAAAATTATATTAAATATTATTCCAGTAGTCAATGATTTTTCTGAAATTTTATTTCAAATAAGACATCTTTTTGAGATTCATACCAAATTATTCATAAAATGGGATTTGTTTGTAGTCGTAGGTTGAGTACTCTATGAGATTTTAACACGTTAAAGCAATCACGAAATTCCCCATTAAAAAAGGGCACCTAAATATCAGGCACCCTTTCCATTAATCAATTTGTTTAAAGTATGTCGTGTATCCTTTCCACGGTTTAAAACCTAGCTTTTTGTAAAAGTCGATTAAACTTGTCCAATCAATGATCATCGTTTGAATGTCACGTTCGCGCAGAGTATTTATGGCTGCTTTAACAATCGCTAAACCGTAACCGTGGCCACGTTCATTTTCATCAATGCCTAGTGGTCCGATACCACCAATTGGCTCTGAAAAAAGTGGCTGCCAATAAACATTTTGTGCTATAAATGGAGAATGTTGATCATTTATCCGACAAAAACCAATCATACGGTCTTTATCTTTTAGTACGACAAACTCTCTCCCCTGACCACCTTTTTCAAAATACTTAATCGCTTCATATTCCCAACGTCCTGGAAAACAGCGATTTAGAAACGTAAGAAAATCTGTTTTTTCTTCCTCTTTTAATAATGCGAATGTCATATGGTCTGGTATGTCGAAAAACACCTCATTTTTATGATAAGTTGCTAATAAATCATACTCATCGCTTTGCTTCTTATATCCACGATTTTCAGCCCATTGAACCGCACTTTTATAGATATGTGGTATCCCTGGGAAGTAATGCCACACATCACCTGCCAAGCGTATTCTTTTTACTTGTTTCTCTTTTAGCTTTGTTTCAGCATGGTTTAATAAATGTGATCCGATTCCATTTTGGCGATAATTCTTTTTAACTAATATAGCTTGAACCCAACCAAGCTCGTGGTCCATTGTAACATCAAGGTTTTCTTGCCATCTTTTCACAATGATAAAACCGATCAATTGACCTTGTTCATTTTCAACAATTAATGATGCATCGGTTAATATGTTTTCATCTAAAAAACTATTTTGTTCAAATAGGGATGTCCGCATCGGAAAATCGTCACCTAGTTCATCATTCCATAGCGTGACGATTTCCGTCAGACGCTTTTCATCCCATTTTAAATAGCGCATACCGTTTCCTCCAATTTATTTCAATTTCTTTTTGAACTATTATTTCATTCTATTAAAAAATGATGAAATAATAAAGCGTATTTTTACGGTACGCAACGTTTAAGCTTGAGCATTGACATTTGGTTTCCCCATCATCTTATCGTCATGGCGGCTCTTTTGGATATACCAAATCACACCAATCACGATGACGCCAATGATATTCGTATACATTTCTGGAATAATCATACATAAGCCACCGATAAATAACGCAATTCGCTCCCATACATACGAATCAGCTTTAAAGTAACCGATCATTGCACTACTTACAGCCATCATTCCAATGAGTGCTGTTAAAATAGCAGAAATGAATTTAAGTGGTGTCACATCAACCATTAAAAGAATAGGATCCGCCACAAAAATATAAGGAATAATGAAGGCGGCAATTGCTAATCTTACAGCATCAAGCCCAGTTTTAAACGGATTTGCTCGGGCAATCCCTGCTCCTGCATAAGCCGCTAAACAAACAGGTGGTGTAATATCAGCAACGATACCAAAATAAAACACAAACATATGAACAGCTATTGGTTCTACGCCAAATGAATTAATCAGTGCTGGTGCTGCAACAGTTGCTGTCACAACATAGTTAGCTGTTGTTGGTAACCCCATACCTAAAATTAGACAGGCAACCATTGTGAAGAATAAAGCAAGTGGCAAGAATCCACCAGACAAGGAAATAATGCCTGAAGCAAACTTAGAACCGAGTCCTGTTATACTAACAACCCCAGCAATAATTCCTGCAGTTGCTACGGCAGCAATAACTGGTAAAGCAGTTCTTGCACCCTCTATTAATAGAAGAACAGTTTGTTTGAAGTTCAATCGTGTTTCTTCCCTTAACAGGCTGATTAAGTACGCTGATACTATCCCTAATAAAGCAGCTCTTTGTGGTGTGAATCCCGCTAAAATCGTACCAATAATGATGAGCAAAGGAAACAACATATAACCGTATTTTTTCAGTAGTATTTTCAAGTTCGGTAGTTGAGACTTTGGTAAACCGACAATTCCACGTTTTTTCGCCTCAAAATGTGTTCCAATAAAAATACCCGCAAAGTATAGGCTAGCTGGAATCATCGCAGCTAACATAATGGTAGAGAATTTTACCTCTAAATATTCCATCATGATAAATGCCGCTGCCCCCATTAAAGGTGGCATGATTTGTCCGCCTGTTGAAGCAGATGCTTCAGTTGCCGCAGCAAATTCCGGTTTAAATCCTGCCTTTTTCATCATTGGAATGGTAAATGACCCTGATGCAACGGTGTTTCCAACCGAACTTCCTGACACCATTCCTTGTAACGCACTTGCTGCTACAGCCGCTTTAGCTGTTCCGCCAGTAAAACGACCAGTTAAAGCAAAAGCTAGATTATTAAAGAATTTCCCTATATTTGTATGGACAAGAACAACACCGAAAAACAAAAAAAGATAAATATATTTTGCTGAAATTTGAATCGGTGTACCAAATACACCACTTTCTTGATACCATAAGTTGGTTGTAATTCTCTCAATTGAAAAACCAGCATGTGATAAAACTTGCGTTGGAATGTATTTACCTAATACAGCGTATAAAATAGCAATACTTGCAACAATAACAATCGCAATTCCGACTGTACGACGTGTTGCTTCGAGGACTAATAATATACCAATCACTGATACGATTGTATCAAATGTACTATATCCGGTAACACGCGCGAGCAAAATATCATCAAAGAAAATAATCTTATGATAAGCAACATACATCGCTAGAAAAGCTAAAAGGACATCATACCAAGGCACTGACCTTTGTACACGGTGCAACCCCTTCTTGATCGGAAACAACAAAAAGATAATTCCCAAAGCTGTACCAAGATGAATCGCACCCTGTTTTTGTGATGGTAATGTCCCAAAATATCCTGTATATAAATGAAATATCGTTAGTGAAATGCCAAGAAAGCCAACAACCCAAGCCCATCTTCCAATATTTATGCGATATTGACTTTCTCGGTCATATTTTTCCAATACTTTCTGAGCATCAATTGATTGTTGATCTTTGCTCATACAATCACCTACCCTTTGAAAATAAGGGGAAGAGATGACAACGCATCTCTTCCTCATGAATCTATGAAACTATCTTACTTCTTTAACTCCTCTAAACTCTTAATGTCTGTACTTTTTCGCGTAACAATTTGTGCTGCTTCTGGATAAATATGCCCGATAAAGGCAGCGTTTTCAACTTGATTATCTTTAAACTGACCTTCTCCGTTAAACGCATCCAATGCAGGAACATGAACAGTCATTCCTAAATCGATATTCCCATCACGAATACCGGCTAAGTTTTCTAACGATGCCCCTGTCTCCTGGTTTGTCACATTGATACCGTCAATATGGTTATTAAAGACAATCGCCATCTCTCCACCTAACGGATAATACGTTCCTCCAGAACTACCTGTCCCTAAAACGAGTTCACTCTTTTCATCATTTATATCTAACTCGGCAATTGGATTATCAAATTCTAGCCCTTGTTCCTCATAATACTTAGCTGCTCCTGGATGAATTGGTAATCCTTCTGCTCCGTTAAGCGCATTTTCTAATGTCATTTCTTTTCCTTGAGCGTGTGTAATTTCATTAGAATGCTCAACCATAGTTTTAGCTAACTCATAGCCTTGTTCTTCTGTAATTGTATTTGTATTTCCCATTAACACGGCATAGGCTGTTACAGTTTGAATATCTTTATCTAAGAATTCATATGTGTCCGCTGGAATCGTATGGCGACGATAAGCACTATTTTCCTCAATAAAGTCAATCGCCTCATCCGAAAGCTCTAACATAACTACATCTCCTGTTGAATTATGTAGGCTTTCGATACTTCCAGCTGGTAGTCCTAGAACACCGATTAATAGATCGATATTTCCATCTTGAACTTGATCAGCTGCATCACTAAAACCCTCTTGGAATGATTTATAATCTCCATCTTCTAATCCATAAGCTTCTAGTAATAAACGAGATGCTGAATTCGTTTCACTCGCAGCAGGTCCTATCGCAATACTTGGCTTGTCACCACCACAAGCTGTCATTAGAAGTACAATTCCAATCATTATGCTAAGTATACTAAGTTTTTTATCCTTCATAATACGCCTCCTCATACTACTATTTTACTTTGTTTAATAGATTGCTAACGCTTTCATAAATACTAAAAGACAATCAAAAACATGCCCCACATAATCTAATTGTTAGGACCATAAGTAAGCTATTTCTTTTGAATTTAATTGAAATGGTGTTTTAAGAAAAGTGTGGTCATATGGTGGGGGGGGTAAACATTATAGCAATCTATCCGATGTATTCAATATAGGTATCATAACATATCTTAGAAGCAAAATGCCACATTATAACAAAACTGCCATAAATTATTCATCTATTTGTCTAAAAAACACGAAGGAGGACTTCATAATGAAAGGCAAGTCACAACGGAAGACATCACTTTTTATTGAAATATTTGTTCCTGTCATTATCTTAATCGTTATGACGGGCATCTCTATTGGAATGACTAACTATATGATTAGTAAAAATACGATCATGGAAGAAAAAACACTTTCTGTTAATCGTCAACTTCAAACAATGAATAAAACATTCGATTTGTTTTTTGAAGAAGCACATAGTATTCTTAATCGTTTTGCTGAAGACGAACATATTATTAACTACAAAGATAATAAACCACATAATTTACTTACATATTATAAACGAACAGTTGACCAAACAGAAATAATAGGCAATGCTCATACGAGTATAGATGATACAGGTGAAATTATTCTCTACCCTGAAGCTGATTTAGGTGACTTTGATCCGCGGACAAGAGAATGGTATCAAATGGCAGTTGAAGCGGAAGGCGAAATAATTTGGTCGGATCCATTTATAGATGTATCAACTGAAAAAACAATCGTCACTGTGGCAAAGGCTTTTTATCAAGATGGTAAATTAAAAGGAGTAACAGCACTAGATGTGTTTGTTGATACACTCATTGACTTAGGTAAAAATATTGATGCAGGTAAATCTGGCTATGCTCTTATTCTCAACTCAGAAGGTGAGTTTATTGCACACCCAGATGCTAAGCAAATTGGTAAAAGCGCAAAAAAACTCCCATTTTTTAAACAATTACAACAAGGTAAGAATCATGGTACAATATCCTATCAAGAAAACAAAGAGAAAAAGCAGTTAGCGTTTGTAACAAACAATACGACAAATTGGATGGTCGGTGCAGTCGTCTTTGAAAGTGATTTTTCTAAACAGGCTCAGGCTATTTTGCTACCAATTATCGTGACATTAGTAATTATTATCATCTTAGCAGGGAGCGTATCAGTATTCATCGCACGCAAGATTACAAAGCCTGTTAAAACTTTACAAGAAACGATCGAACGAGTAGAGGCGGGAGATTTAACTGTTACAATCAAAACAAGTGCAACGAATGAAATAGGTCAACTGTCTCAGAGTTTTTCACAAATGACAGATCGATTAAGAGAAATGATTACTCATATAAGTAAAATATCGCACCATGTTTCTGGCGCATCGCAAAATCTCGTAGCTAGTGCGGAAGAAAATACCGCCGCAACGAATGAAGTTGCCACCACAATGGAACAAATTGCTTCTGGTGCAAGTAACCAAGCTGAAATCATGGAAGGTAATGCAAAAGCGACTGACGAGTTATCTCAATCGATTCAGGAGATTATTGCATATAATAATGAAATGTTCTCACAAGCTCAACATTCAAATAAAGCATCTGAAACAGGCTTAAATACTGTCTATACATTACAGAACCAAACGAAAGAAACACAAGAAGCGACAAAAGATGTCATTCAAGCTATTCAATCTTTAAATAAAAAATCAACGCAAATTGGAGAAATCGTCACAGAAATTACCGATATCTCTGAGCAAACAAATTTATTAGCATTAAATGCCGCTATTGAAGCATCACGTGCTGGAGAAAATGGTCGTGGATTTGCAGTAGTTGCTGATGAAGTAAGAAAGTTAGCTGAACAAACAGAAGAAGCACTTCAAGGCGTATCGCTTCTCGTAACTGATATGCAAACTGAAATGGAAAAGAGCACAAAATTAATCGACCGTACAGGTCAGATTTTCTATCAACAAATAGAAACTGTTAATGAAACTAAGAAAGCCTTTGAAAATATCCAACAAGCTATTAAAGACAATAACACGATGATTCAAAAAATCAATCAATTAACAGAAACAATTATGTCACAAGAACAAACGATTACAAATCATGCACAGAACATTGTTTCTATTAGTCAGGAAACAGCTGCTGGTACTGAAGAAATAACAGCATCTGTAGAAGAACAACACGCATCTATGGAACAACTATCCCATATTGCTGAACAGCTCGACTCCGACGCTATCAATTTGCAAAACGAAATCAATCAATTTAAGGTGAAGTAAATTTAATCGGGCTATCCAAAAAATCATGATTAACTTTTGGATAGCCCTTATCTATCTTTTGGACATTTTAATCATTAACATGTCATTTATTGGAGACAATCGAAGCTGTATGAATCGCTTCTCGCATAGAATTAATCCATATAGGATTGCGACCATAATGAACATAATTTGTTAATAATATAATGTGGATTTTCTGTTTAGGATCAAACCAAATACTCGTTCCTGTAAAACCAGTATGCCCGTATGCTTTTTTAGAGAAGAATGCTCCGCATGAACAATCTGAATGAACATTTAATTCCCAACCAAGCCCACGTGATAAGCGATCATTTTGAGTAAAGTTCTTGCGTGATAACTCAATGATTTCAGACGAAATAAACTGTTTATGATTGATGGTGCCGTTGTTTTCTATCATAGAAGCGAACTTTTCTAAATCAGCACATGTCGAAAACAGACCCGCATGCCCACTTATACCACCCATCGTTTCCGCATTCTCATCATGGACAATACCGCGTTTATATGTTTTTGCTGCAGCATCGAATTCAGTAGCAGCATACCTGTTGAGCGGAAAATCAGGATTAAAACATGTTTCGTTCATACCAAGTGCTGTAAATATTTCGTTTTCAACAAAGTATTCAAAGCTCTGTCCAGTAGCCTGTTCAACAATCGCTGACAACATAATGAATCCTAAATCACTATATATCACTTGTTTGCCGACAGGAGATTCTATAGCGCTATGACAAATGGAATGAATGACTTCTTCTTTATTTAATTGCTCTTTAAAAAACGGCTTAAATGCAGGTAGACCAGAAGTATGGGTTAATAGATGCTCAATCGTCACAGATTCCTTTCCATTCCAGGAAAATTCCGGTATAAATCTTGCCACTTTATCCTCCAAGTGAATCTGTTTCTGATCCATTAATAAGAGCAGCGCCGGTAATGTGGCAACTACTTTCGTTAATGAAGCTAAATCAAATACAGTATTCATATCCATTGACTCTTTTACCGGAAAAACTGTCCGATTGCCAAACGATTCGCGTAATAATAATTGACCATTTTCGGAAATAGAAATTAGCGCACCCGGAAGATTTTCTTCTTCAATTGCTTTTTGTAAAATGTTCATGACTGCTGTTTTCACGTTGATCCCTCTTTACAATTTTTGCTCGGTTATATATTAACGATTATTTATTTTAGCATAAAATTTCCGGTTTTAGTTTTCAAAAATAACTATTCTGAAAGTGCTCCATGTTCTCAATTCCACTCTTTGAAGACAAACATTTCCCACGGCTGTAAATAGTCAATTAAGAAAATCTCTTCTTCACGAATCCGACCAACGACATTCGTTTTACCAGAGTTCGGCATATCTTTTAAAGCAATTTGTAGCTCACCTTTATATTGTTTATACAAATCATTTTCAATTACAATATCGCCTCGTTTTATGTCACGGGTATTATGTGGTGCGATTGAATGTTCACGGTATTTGACCCGACTCTGTGTTGAACGAATCATATAATCCGATACATCCCCACGATAAAAATGTGGTTCATTTAAGATAATCGCGCGTTCAAGCTCGCTCACATCATCTACTATTTCAACATTAAAAGTCATTTTTTCTCGATTTATTTCACTTAATATTCGCATTTCCACATCCGAAGCATATGCATTACTGATAATAATGTCATCAATAAGTTTTGTAGCAAGTAAATGTTTTGCCTGAACATCAATTGGTAAATTGCGATGCATTTCTAGAGTTGGAAGTCCTTCTATAATTGGCCAAGGTCCAAATGTAGCGACAGATGAGGAGATAAAAGCAGCTGTTCGCAGTCCATTCGTATTAAATTTACGACTACTTTTAAGAAAGAAATCATAGGATAAACCAGAGAAGCGATGTGGGTAAAAATTATGACAGCCGATTAATTGTTGACGATTCGGTTGGTGGTTTAAAATGTTTTCTAAATAATGGGTCGCTTGGCTCATATTGATTTCAATTTTTAACCCGTATGGATTAAATGTCATCTGAGCTTCTTCAAGACCTGTAAACCCTAAATCTAAGCGAATGCCATCTACACCTAACTCATGAAAAAAGCTCAAATCATCATAAGATATATTTAATGCATTTAAAATCCTAGGGCTTATATCACAGATGACTTCCATGTTTAAGTCTTTAGCAAACCGCGTTGTCTGTTTAAATTCATGTAATATTTTTTCCTTATCACCATCAACTGATAATAGGCACGTAAAAATACGCTTAAATCCATAGTCATGAGCTTTCTGAATATAGGCTTGATCTTCTTCTAAGTTCGAATGGTTGGGATATATTGAAATACCGAGAACACCCATTTTATCAACCCTTTCCTTGTAAATTTTTCTCTAATTGATATATTTTCTTCAACATCGTAATCATTTTTTCAATTAACGTCATTTCACTAATAGCTGCCATCAGATGATCTTGTGCATGAACCATTAGTAAAGACATTGATACTTTCTCACCATTAATCTCTGCTTGAATGAGTTTCGTTTGTGTATTGTGGGCTTTAACTAATGTTTGATTGGCTTTTTCTAGTTTTTTCTCAGCTTCGGAAAAATTGTATGCATGGGCTAACTCAAGAGCCTCATATGCAATCGCTTTAGCATCACCACCATGAGAAATAATATTAAAAATTTTTGTTTCCATATCTAACATGGCATTCCCTCCATTTCGTTCACTAAAATGACATATTAAAATTTTCTTTTAACACTGCATGTTCCATATTGAGTAAATATTTCCTATATTTTATAATACAATTAAAATGAAAGCCCTTTCAAGTTTAACGTATGGCTGTTTTAACGATTCAATGATCAAAAACAGAAAAGAATAAAAATAAGGAGGTGAAAACATGCGTGTCTTATTCGTCTGTTCTGGCGGTATGTCAAGTGCCATCGTTGTCAATGCATTAAAATCGGAAGCAAAGAAAAACGGGCAAGATTTAGCTGTCAAGGCTATTGGCTCTAGTGAAGTTGCTTTCGAATTAGAAAGTCCATGGGATGTCGTTATGGTTGCTCCACAAATTAGACATCGTTTCGACAGTATTAAAAAAGAAGCGGATGAAAAAAATGTTCCCTGTGGTGCAATACCACCTCAAGCATATACGCCTTTAGGTGGACCTGTTTTATATGAAACGTTACAGAAGCTCGTTAAATAATCTAATATTTTTAGGGAGGTTCGTTCGATGAGTAAATTCACGGAGTTCCTTGATAAAAAAGTTTCTGGCCCAATGGCAAGATTAGCTGAACAGCGCCATCTACTTGCTATTCGTGATGGGGTTATTTCCGCGTTACCGTTTATTATCGTAGGTTCATTTTTCCTTATTATTGCTTTTCCGCCACTGCCTGAATCATGGGCCATTACTCAATGGGCAACAGAACATGCGGGTGAAATTTTAATCCCGTATCGCATGACAATGTTTATAATGTCTTTATATATCGCCTTTGGAATTGGCTATAATTTAGCCCAATCATATAAAGTTGATCCATTATCAGGTGCACAAATCGCAGTCGCATCATTGTTACTTACCATCACACCGACCGCTTTAGATGAATTAGGTTTTGTTTTACCGATGCAATATCTCGGTGGAAATGGTTTATTCGTTACTATTATCGTATCAATTATTTCCGTCGAAATCTTTCGTGTCTGTAAGCAAAGAAATATTACAATTAAACTTCCAGAGCAAGTCCCCGCATCCGTTGGTCGATCATTTGAAGCACTCATTCCAGTCACCATTGTTATTTTATTAATGACTTTGATTACGGTCGTATTGGGAATCAGCTTACACGAGATTGTTCAAGAATTAGTTGCGCCCCTTGTAAAAGCTGGTGATAGTCTCTTAGGTGTCTTAATTCCTGTTTTCTTAATTACTTTTTTCTGGTCGTTTGGAATTCACGGTGTCTCGATAGTCGGAACAGTAGCACGCCCGCTTTGGGAAGTTTATTTTGCTAATAACGGAGAGGCTGCTGCAGCTAGTGAAGCCTTACCACATATTGCTCCAGAACCACTCTACCAATGGTTTATTTGGATTGGTGGATCAGGTGCAACATTAGGTCTTGTCATTGTCATGTTACTATTTGCAAAAGCAGATTACTTAAAAAAGGTAGGAAGAGTTTCTCTCGCACCGAGTATTTTTAACATCAATGAACCAGTTATTTTTGGTGTCCCAATCGTCTTAAACCCGCTTTTAATCATTCCATTTGTTATTACACCCTTGATTACAGCAACAATCTCATACATGGCAACATCCGTAGGGTTGGTGTCGGCAACATTTATTAAACCGCCATGGACATTACCAGCGCCAATAGGGGCCTATTTAGCAACGGGAGGAGATTGGCGAGCGATTATCTTAGTCCTGATTAATATTACGATTTCTGCATTGATTTACCTGCCATTTTTCAAAATTTACGATAAGAAAATGCTGGCAATGGAAGAAGGAGAAGATACAGCTAAAGCATCATAGTATTTTCTAACGATTCATGCTTTATTGCCATATCCTAACATAATCGTTCTACTTAAATTGTGACAAATATCATATTGGGAATCCTTGTGATTCCCTCTTTCTTATCTTTGAGGAGGAAATAACAATGACCAACGATACAAGACTTATTCCGAGAGTTAGTTTTAAAGGTGTCTTTATTTTTATGATTATTTTATTTATCGGTACACTATTTATCCCTCAATTTTTTCTACTATTAGGCTTATCACTTAGACTAAGTTATTTCTTAGCGGCCGGAATTTCCGCATCAATTGGGCTAATTTTTGTTTTGACAAAAGTTGATGCGACACCAGGGGAAAAGCACTTTTTTAAAAAGCGAATCATCATTTCAATCATTGTTGGGTTTGCAACAAGTGCCTTAATCACGTTTGTTTTCGGGAGGGATCTCATTGGCTAAACCAGGTGTAAAAATAGTAACGATTGGCGGTGGGTCAAGCTATACACCCGAATTTGTTGAAGGTCTCATTAACCGATATGACGAAATACCTGTCCGCGAACTTTGGCTTGTAGATATAGAAGAAGGAAAAGAGAAGCTAGAGATTGTTGGCAATCTCGCTAAACGGATGGTTGATAAAGCGAATCTCCCAATCGATATTCATTTAACATTAAATCGTCAAGAAGCGTTAAAAGATGCTGATTTCGTCACGACGCAAATGCGTGTTGGCCAATTAGATGCCCGTGTTAAGGATGAACGTATACCACTGAAATACGGCATGATCGGTCAAGAAACAAATGGTGCAGGCGGTTTATTTAAAGCGCTACGTACCATTCCGGTTATGCTTGACATTGCTAAAGAAATGACAACTTTATGCCCAAATGCTTGGCTCATTAATTTTACAAATCCAGCTGGTATTGTTACCGAAGCTGTATTGAAGAAAAGTCCCCACAAAAAAGTTGTCGGTGTCTGTAATGTGCCCATTAATATGAAAATGACGATTGCTAATTTATTAGATGCTCCATTAGACACGCTTGAAATCACCTTTGCTGGGCTAAATCATATGTCATATGGGATAGATGTCATTGTAGATGGTGAATCGAGATTAGATGATGTCCTCACTTTATTAGCCGACCCTGAAAAACAACTATCGATGCAGAACATCACCCCTCTACCGTGGGAAACATCGTTTATTCATGCTTTAAAACTTATTCCTAGCCCATATCATCGCTACTATTATAAAACAAGTAACATTTTAGAACAGCAACTCACTGAATATAATAAGGGGATCACTCGTGCTGAAGTCGTTAAACGTTTGGAAGCCGGTTTATTTAACTTATATAAAAACCCCGATTTAAATATTAAACCACCCCAACTAGAAAAGCGAGGTGGTGCGTACTATAGTGATGTTGCCTGTAACTTAATTTCTTCTATTCATAATGACAAAGGTGATATCCAGACTTTAAATGTTGAAAACAATGGAGCCATTTCTGATTTGCCAAACGATGCTGTTGTAGAAGTGAACTGTGTTGTTACGAAAGGCGGCCCCATTCCATTAGCGATTGGCGCATTACCTTATACGATTAATGGCTTGGTGCAACAAATAAAATCCTTTGAATTAGCAGCAATCGAAGCGGCCATGACGGGATCATATGAACAAGCTTTACTGGCGCTTTGTTTGAATCCACTCGTAACCGATGATCAATCGGCAAAGTTCATATTAGATGACATGCTCGAGGCTCATCGTGATTATTTACCACAGTTTTTTAATGGGAATTTAGCGAAATATATTGTATGAATGATTTTTCATAAGAGCATCGACGATTCAACGTGATGTCTCATGTCGGTTTTCCTTCATGAGGGGTTGCTTTGAAGCTTCAACGTGTTGTCTCATGACTTTTTTACAGTGCGAGAGAACGCATTGAAGACTCAACGTGAGGTCTCAGCTAGCTTTTGCACCACGAGAGGGCGCATTGAATAATCCCAACGCGCTATCTATCATCTTCTTGAAACAAAAAGGGTGTCTCGTATAGCGACAAGACACCCTTTTCATGTTTATTTATTTTTCGTCCTTCTTTCCTTTGCTCCTTTACTTTCAATTCCTGTAGGTGAAACGGAAGTTACTCCGTACGTATAGCGCCTGTTTGGATCCCGGTCTTCATCAACAAAGACAGCCTGTCCATCGCGATCATAGACAACCCCGATAATATGTTCTGGGTTTCCATAGTCGCCATGTTTATTGTCTTCAAAGCGATAAATAATATATTTTCTTGCATCTGTTCGCTTTTTATTGTTGATAAGGACCGTAACAGCGTCATCCATTTCTTCTAACTTAACGGAAATTGGTTTCTTAGGAACACCATCACCATTCCAAGGTGTTGCAGGTGTTAACGCTTTTGTATGATAGATTTCATCCTGTAAAATATCGGCATAACCTAACGCATTACGAAAGACGTCCTTCGCTGAAAAATGCATTTGCCCTTGGGCAATACCATTGACGCGATTATCTAAAATCTGTTCTGGTAATTCATATGGGTTATCCCAAGCCTTATCAAAGTTGTCATTCACTTTATAGTCAGCCATCCCGATATATAGATTTACTGGATGAACTTCACTATAAGTAGTCACTTCCCTGCTCCACCAATCTAGTAAAATGGAATAGTTGGCTACCGCAAACTGTCTAGACCAATAGATTTGTGGCGTTATATAATCAATCGAACCATCTTTTATCCATTGACGTGTATCGGCATATAGATGATCATAATTCGTTTGTCCCGCTTCTGTATCACTGCCTGTTGGGTCATCAGCGATATTTCGCCATACACCAAATGGTGAAATACCGAACTGGACCCAAGACTTCATCTCTTTTATCGCTTCATCAATTTGGTAGACGAGCTGATTCACATTATTTCTCCGCCAATCTTCAATATCTGAAAAGCCTTCACCGTATTCCGCAAATGTCTCTTCATCTGGGAATTCTTCTCCCGCTATCTTATACGGATAGAAATAATCATCCATATGGACGGCATCAATATCATAGTTCGTTACTAATTCTTTCACCGTTTCAATCAAATATTGTTGAACTTCTGGAATCCCCGGATTGAAATAGTATTGCTGACCATATTTCACAACCCAATCTGGATGCTTTTTGGCAATATGATTAGGCGCCAAATCATCTAAATCTTGACTCGGCATCGTCAGCCGATATGGATTAATCCATGCATGGAGTTCCATGCCATGACCATGGGTAATATCTAACATAATTTGTAATGGATCATATCCCGGATCGGTTCCTTGCTCCTTTCCAGTGATGTATCTTGACCAAGGTGCTAATTCTGAAGGGTATAACGCATCTGATGTTGGTTTCACTTGATAAATAACAGTGTTAAAATTCATCTCAGCTAGTCGACCGACCGTATCCGATGCCCATTTGGTATACTCAACTTCACTCATCCCAGCTGGCATATCAATATTGACGACCGTAGCAATCCACGCTGCCCGCATTTCAACTTTTGGCTGACTTGTATTTTCTGCAAAAGTCGAAGCGCCTGGTAACAAACTCATAGCGAAAAGCATAACGACACCAACGATAAACAAGCGTTTACTCAATTTTTCCACCTTCCCCTCGGTTTATTGTAATCGCTTACATTTTTTTAAAGATGAATAGAATGATATGCCTCCTTTCCTAATCTATTAAAACTCACTTTTATTCTAGCATGAAGTATATCGTTGATAAATCTATCAAAAGTCCCAATTTTACAGAAGTAAATTTAATAAGTACAGGTTGTTCTACCTTTGTGCCTATTAGAAAAGCCTCCATTTAAAATTTCAGTAATTATAAAAAAATGGAGAGCGTTTTCATGTTTGTAAAATTAAATTCACCACAGAAAAACGCTCACCATTTTATATCAAATCAACATATTTATTTTTCAATGCGTATTGCACGAGTTCGTGTTGCTCTTTTAAATCTAGTTTTTGCATCATGTTTGCTTTATGCCGTTCAACCGTTCGCGGACTAATATTCAACTGTTCGCCAATCTGAATGTTTGTAAACCCTAGCGAAACGAGACGGATAACTTCTTGTTCACGCTGGGTTAAGACTGAGCGTGTTTCTTTCTTTTTCATTAGTTGCTTTAACTGTTCTTCTGGAATTGTTGTCCGATAAAAATATTTTCCTTGTCTAACCGCTTGAATCGCCTGTTCAATTTCGTTCGATTCGCTATTTTTTAATAAGTAACCAGAAACATCACAGTCAATTGCCTTTTTGACATAGGCTTCTTCATCATGCATCGTAAGTACGATAACTTTTGTTTGTTCTGTTGAGGATAGGATATTTTTAGCTGCTGTAAAGCCATCCAAACCATCTGGCATCGACAAATCCATCAGGACAATTTCGGGTTGATGCTTAATGGCTAAGCGAATTGCGTCTGATCCATTATCTGCTTCCAAAATTTCTTCAACATCATTCATTTCTTCTAATAAAAAACGAATTCCACGACGAATTAAGATATGATCATCGACGATTAAGACTTTCATCTTGATCACTCTCCTTTAGTGGAATTTCTAATGTAATCGTCGTTCCTCTTCCTGGTGATGATTCAATCGTTGTTGTTCCATCCAATTGAGAAATCCGTTCTTTCATATGCAACAGTCCGAGACCAGATTTCTTCATTTTTAAATCAAATCCGACACCATCATCTTTAATCATGACAATTAATCGTTCATCCTGCTTATTTAATTCAATACAGCCATTTTCAGCACGGGCATATTTTAACATATTGTGTAATCCTTCTTGTATAACACGATATACGTTAATTTCAATCATTGGCGCAAGACGCTCATCGAAATTATGAGAGAAATGAAACGCTGTACGTGGTAATTGCTTTTTCATCATTTCAATTAAAGATTCAACTGTTGCAATTAAACCTAATTGGTCGAGAATTTTTGGACGCAAGGCTTGTGAATAAAATTTAACATCGTCCATGACCTGTCCTAATTCGAGCCGAACATCGTCAATATATTCATTAAGCGTATCATCTTCAATCCGCTTCATAATGTTATCCATCGCAATAGAAATGCTATATAATGATTGTCCAACACCATCGTGTAGTTCCTGCGATAATCGTTTATGTTCAGCCTCTTTAGCATTGGTTAGCATTTTAATCATCTTTTTTGATATTCGTGCTTCTTCTTCCTTTTTCTTCAAAGTCTGGTCACGTAAAACGAGTAAGTAATATTTCTTATCCGTTTCTTGATCATGATAAATCATCACATTACTCATCTCGACATCGAGCATATATTCTCCAAATGTCGGCATTTCAGATGAAAAGTAAGGAATTTCTCCCTTATGCGCCATTAAATAGCATCGTTCTTCACCTGGCTTAACGTCACGCTTAGCACAATATGAACAATACGGAACACGTTCACCAATTCCCCAACCGATTAATTCTTTAGCAGCGCGGTTCGCTTTAACAATTTTTCTAGATGCATCCATGACAATAATGCCATCTTTTATATATTGAAATAATTTATCCGAAAAAATTTGATCCAATTCATCATTCATTTTGAGTAATCCTCCCAAACGCATACCTTTCCTTTATTATAACTATACTTCTATGAAAAAAACGAGGATGACAACTCTTGTCTCCTCGCTTACATCATATAGTTATTGCGTGCGTTTGTTTACAACATATAGGAAAGATTGTAGATATTTTAAACCATGTTGAATGGTTGGATCTTTTAACATGCGTAATAAACCAAACAGGGAAACAGGTGCCATGTCTTCATTTGCTTTAAAATGTTCATTTGTTTCTTCGATAATCTCGGCACCTTGTTTGATAGGTATAACATCATTTACCCCTGCAACAATCGCTTCAAATGTTCTTTCATCGCCCCATACATCCTTAGCAAAGTCCATGATGTTTTCCATTTGTTTCACAACTGGAACAAGTTTTGGTAATGTATGAACCAACTCTAACATCGCCTCAAAATGTTCTTCATTAATGCGCAGTTGTTCAATCTTCCGCTCTGTATCAGCAACAACCATACTTAACGATTGTTGATCACTTAAAGCTTCAACCACGAAGTTTAATTTATCTTCAAGCACTTTAACAGATGACACAAATTCAGGAAGTTTTTCCACAAGATATTGAAGAGATTCGACTTGTTCTTCTTTTTCGAGTCCTTTTAAAACATTTGATACTTCAGGACCTAATGTTGCCATGTTGATTCGCCTCACTTTCTCCTATTTTAAAGCTTACATCGTCCCTTTGATCATGCCGTTCCAATACATGGTTGGTAGTAAATGTTTTTTCATTAAGAACATGCTTTTTCTACGTTTTCGCTGATCGAATGGGAATGATTCTTCTGCTTCATATCCGTAGACGAATTCTGCTAACATCACTGTGTCATAACCAGTGACAACTGGACACGATGAATAGCCATCATATTTTGCCGTCATTTCTCTACCGTTCATTTTAGCAATCAAGTTGTCGACTGCTACAGGTGCTTGCTTTCTAATCGCTGCACCAGTACGTGATGTTGGGAGGCTTGTACAGTCTCCAGCTCCAAATATATTATCGTATTTATTATGACGTAATGTATACATGTCTAAATCAACCCAGCCTGCTTCATCTGCAATTGGGCTGTCAGCAATAAATTGTGGCGGTCCCATTGGTGGTGTAACATGAATCATATCAAAATCACGAGTAATCGTTTCATCTTTACTGACGTGTTTAAATGTTGCTTTTTTATTTGGACCGTCAATTTCTACTAAGTCCATGAAATATGTTTCATCAATACCTTTATCTTTAACGAGTTGTTTTAATGCTGGGTAATAACGTTTTACTGGGAATAAATCGTCCATCCCTGAGATAAACTCGATGTTTGTTTTATGACGGACACCATTTTTTCTAAAGTATTCGTCTGCCAAATACATGATTTTTTGTGGTGCGCCCGCACACTTAACTGGTGAACTAGGCTGAGTGAAGATTGCCTTCCCACCTTTTAGCATACGAATAGCTTCCCATGTACTCTCCACATAGTGTTCAGAGTAGTTACTACATACACCGTTTTTACCGAGTGTTTCTTTTAATCCTTTTACTGTATCCCAATTCAACTGAATACCTGCTGCAACGAGAAGGTATTCGTAAGTTAAAATCGTACCTTTATCTGTTTTAACCTGGTTTTCTTCAGGTAAAAATTCAGTCACAGCTTCTTGGAGCCACTCTGCCCCTTCAGGGATAAGCGTTTCTTGTTTACGAACGCTTTCCTCTAAAGTCGCGTCTCCACCACCAACTAATGTAAAAAATGGTTGATAGTAATGATTTTCAGATGGATCAATTATCGTTACCTCTCCGTGTAGATAGGGTGCCTTTCTTAATAATTGTGCTGCCATCGTTAATCCGGCTGTTCCTGCCCCCACAACGACTATTTTTGATTGAATCTCTTGAGCCATGTCCATTTCTCCCCTCTTTGTGAGTGTTAAATATTGCTTACTCTTATTATTCTACTCACAATATATCCCGTTTCATATACGGTGAAACCCCCATTTGTTAAATCAAGTCCACAATAATTGTTTAATAGAGCGGTGTTAGCGCATCTTTCAACAATTTATTGACAGAGAGCAGTTTTGTTTAAAAATTGTGGGATATGAGAGATTTTGGTGATAGGTTATTGCTAATCATGACTATTACATAGGTCTACTCGTTGTTTAAACAGAAATCTACGCATTTGTAACAAGAACTTCATCGCACTTCACTTAATTGTATTCCATAGTATTATTGTGAAAGAAAAGACCTTTCTCTCCACAAATGAAAGGAAGGTCGTGTCATATGTGATTAACTAGCACTGTCTGGTTGGGCTACATTTTCCTTTTGCGTCTCTACTTTTCGTTGATGTGCTTTTGAAAAGGTAAATAAACGGTAAATAGCAGGAATGAGTAAGAGCGTAATCAATGTTGCAAACAGTAATCCCGATATAATGGCAGTCGCCATTGGGCCTTGATAATTGCCGGAACTGCCTGAGGCAATCGCTAATGGGAGCATCCCTCCAACAGTTGTTAATGTTGTCATAAAAATCGGGCGGATTCTATTTTTTCCTGCTTCAATCAGTGCTGCATTAACAGGCATACCTACTTTTCTCAACTGATTTGTTCGATCAATGAGTAAAATAGCATTATTTAGAACAATACCGATTAACATAATGATCCCCATACCTGACATCATACTTAGCTCCATTTGTGTTAAAAATAATCCGAAAATCACTCCGACAATTGTCATCGGAATGATCGACATGACAATCAATGGATGACCAAAATGGTTAAATTGTACCGCCATGACAACATAGACTAAGAAAATGGCGATTGCAATGACAAGGAGCATCTCCATCATTAACTCTTGTTGTGCTTCTAAGTCTCCAGCAAGCGTTATAGAATAACCAGACGGTATGTTAAATGCATCAAGCTTTGCTTGGATATCACGATTGACAGCACCGAGGTCACGCCCTTCAATATCCGCTGAAACGGTGATGTACCGTTCTCCATCCCGATGTGAAATAACATTTGGCGTAGTAACTGTTTCTAATTCAATAAATGAAGCTAATGATTTTTCACCTGTTTGCGTGACAATCTTCGTATCTAATAATGATTGTTTAGTTGTCGTTTCATGTTGCCATGTTAAGATAAGGGGTACCTTTTCCTCATCGATTGTTGCTTCACCAATTGGCATATTTAGAAAATGTTGTTCAATTCGCTGTTTAATATCTAACTGTGAAAGACCAGCCTTTTCTATCTCTTTGCCTTTTAAATATACAACCTCTTCAGAAGATGTTCGTTTCATAGAATGATTGACACCGACAATCCCATCAATCGTCCTTAATTCTTTAATAAATCGGCTTGCTACTGCTTGAAGTTCACCAAAGTCATCCCCCTTGATGTCGATTTGAACAGGATATCCAGAACCTCCACCAGAGATGGCACTTTGTACTGTTTCGATTGGTTCATTGTCTTCTAATGACCGTATCGAACTCATGATATTTTCGTTAACCGTTTTTTGCTCTGTCGTAATCGCGTCACCTTTCGTCATATTAATAATAGCAAAAAACATATCGCCAGAATCCATCAGATAAATTGATTCAACATCATTAACAGCACGTGTTTTCTCATTTATCTTTTGTGCGAGCTTTTCTCTTTCAGCTGGTGACAGACCAGGTTCTGTAGCAATCATTAATTCTGTATAACGATTTAACATATCCGGCATAATGGTCATCGGAACTTTTGGAATAAGGAATAGTGATCCAACAAACATGATAACCATTAGGGCAATAACAACTAAACTATGACGTTTCTTTTTTATGACCCATGATACCATTCGTTCATATGCTTTAAGAATAGGACCAGATCTCTTTGGATTCTTCGTTTGCCGTAATGTCAGTAATTTATCTGCTAAACTAGGAATCAATGTAAAGGCGACTATGACCGAACTAATAAGCGTAACCGCAACGACCACGGATAACATCATAACAAATTTCCCGCCATCACCACCGATTAACCCAATTGGTAAAAAGACAACAATTGTCGTTAACATTGAGGCAATAACGGCTGAAGCGACCTCCTTCGTTCCTTCTAGCACAGCTTTTATCCCCGTTACGCCTTGTTCACGCCTTTTATAAATGGCTTCTAATATGACAATCGATGAATCAACCATCATCCCGATTCCAAGGCCAAGTCCAATCATCGTCAGGATATTTAAACTATAACCCATCATCCACATCGTAGTGAATGTGAGTAACACAGATGTCGGAATCGATAATCCGATAATAAAGGTGGCACGGATATTTCGTAAAAAGAGAAGGAGAACGACAATCGCAATTAATCCTCCGACAAGAATGTTACTTGTTACTCCATCAAGCGATTCTTGAACATAATCAGCCTGAGCTACGATTTCATTTAATTCAAAACCATTAATCAGGTTTTCTTTACGTAGGTTATCAATTTCTGCTCTAACCGCTTCAGCCATCTCAATTTGTGTCACATCATTCGCACGCCCAACCTGAGCAAAGACAAAATCTTTCGTTCCATTTTTCCAAACAAATGACGCGTTTTCTTTTTCCTGTAACGAAACAGTCGCAATATCTGTTAGATTAATAAATCCTGTCTGCGTCGGTATGCGCGTCTTCTTTATACCATCTACACTATCTAATGACGTATCCCAACGGACAGATGGTGAACCGACTTCCTTCGTTAAATCACCTAACGTCGCTTCCGAATGGGCATGATCCAAGAGATGAATAACCTGTGTTACATCGAGGCCATTTTCTTCTAATTGCTTCTGATTAAATTTAATCATGACTTCATGTTCTAACAGGCCACCTAGGAAAACATCCCTAACTTCTGGCAAAGCTTCTAAACGAGGCTCAAGCACTTCTTTCGCAAATGTCGTCATCTCCGCCATATCGCCACCGGACAAGTCCATAAAAAATTCATAATCTTGATTTGTACCGAATTGACCTACTTCCACATGTTCTATCGTTGATACTTCAGCTTTTGTTACCTGTACAATCGTTTCGACATCTTTAGCTAATTCATTTCCACGATGTCTCTCAAACATGACTTGTATCGAACTTTGACCAATATTCGTCGTTGAGTATATATTCTCAACGCCATCTATGGCTTGAAGTTTTTGTTCTAATGGTGTTGTAATTTCACGTTCGACTTCTATAGCTGGCATATCTCCAGCCATGATTTCAATATATGCTCCATCTAACCCGACTTCTGGGAGTAGCGCCTTATCTAACTTCCAAATAGAATAACTCCCGAAAGCGACAACCAATACAAACATCAATCCGACTAATATTTTTCTTTGAACAATAAACCTTAATAGCCTCACAATCATTCTCCTTTTTTACTATTCAGTTTTCTGCGGCGATTCATATCGTGAATTCATTTAAATCATAGCTTTTTCTTTCACAGTTCGTAATGAGCCAGAGAAGTATTTTGAATAAGTCTAAAGGCTTAGCAAATAAAAGAGTGGGATGATGTCGTACCATTTTGGGCCTATGACGCATAAACTACTTATGTTAAATATTATGTGGAGGGATTTTCATGTATCAGAATCAAAAATCAAATCCATACGGTGCATATCCTTCTATGCATGCATATGGAAATACATCTTATAGCGGTGTGCAAATGCCACAATCAATGAGTAATGAAAAGTATGGAGGTTCTAAAAAAGACGGGCATACCCATGCACATTATGGAGCAACAACATGTGAAGATGGGCACACCCATTTACATCCAGGTGTCACAGGTAAACCGATCCACACACCACAAGGACACGTCCACAAAATAAGTGGACACACGACATTTGATGATAAGCATATTCACTCATACGAAGCTTATACAAGCCCACCAATTCCATTGCCAAATGGTTACCACACCCATTATGTCGAGATTCGCACAACTGAAAATGATGGCCATGTACATGTGATTAGAGGATTTACTGCTGCATCAAAAGATTAATAAAAAGAAGTGGGCCCTCTACTCCAGATGGACCCACTCCTAATCAAAACATAATCATTAAAAAAGGAGATGTTAGGGAAACCATTATTATTGGTAAGTAAACGATAACCTTCATCCCTTTTCTGTATCTATTTTATAGTTTGGCAAAATAAGAACTTCTACTCTTCTGTTTTTAGCCCTATTCTTATCTGATATGTTTGGTACAATCGGATGGTTATCTCCATATCCCTTGGAACTGAAAAATATTGGATTGAGTTTATCATTTTGTAAAATAATTTTCATAAAATTAACAGCACGGATAACACTTAATTCCCAATTTGAATCGAACTCTTCATTAGAGATTGGTCTGTCGTCTGCATGACCACTGACAACTATCTGATGAGGGGGATCAATTTCAAAAAATGTCGATATTTCTTTCGCAATTTTGACACCTTTTGTATTGACCTCTGCACTTCCAGTAGCAAATGTAACATCCGTTAAAATAGTAATCATTAACCCCTCATTTGTTAGTATCGTGTCAATTGATTCTTCTAAATCATTTTTATGAATATATCGATTAATATTCTGTTGCATGTCCTTTAATTGTTGAAGTTCTATACTACTCCGATTTTCAGTTTGATCATTTTCTTCCTTACTATCTTGATTTTCCTCATCTGGAGTTTCTTTTTCTTGATTCTCCGGTTCATTCACCGTAGTACTAATCGTTTCATTCAATGGTCCTCTACCATTAGAAAACTCACTTTTAAATACTTGTGCTAATTCCTCGTACTTTTTGGCATCAATTTCACTCATTGCAAATAATACAATGAATAGTGCTAGAAGTAACGTTAATAAGTCTGCATACGGTAAGAGCCAAGACTGATCAGCTTGATAATCCTGGTTCTTGTTTTTCCGTTTCATTGAAAGCCTCCCTATTATCTATCATTTCGTCCTCTGATAAATAAGTACTTAATTTTTCTCTAACAACACGTGATGAGTTGCCATTTGTGATAGACAAGATACCTTCCACCATTATTTCCTTAATTTGAACTTCCCTTTCTGTTTTTTCTTTCAACTTATTTGCAAACGGATGCCATAACACATAGCCTGTGAAAATCCCTAATAGTGTCGCTACAAAAGCCGCAGAAATAGCTTCTCCTAAAACCACCATATCCTCCATATTTTTCAAAGCAGCAATAAGACCTACTACAGCTCCTAATACACCTAGAGTCGGAGCATATGTACCCGCTTGCGAAAAAACAGCCGCTCCTTCTCGATGACGTTTTTCCATAGCACTTATCTTTTCAAGCATGACATCTCGGATAAATTCAGGTGATTGTCCATCAAGCATTAATTGTAGTCCAGACTTTAAAAAAGGATCGTCATGTTTTGCAATTTCTTTTTCAAGTGATAACAGTCCTTCCTTACGTGTTTGGTCAGCCATTTCTGAAAACATTTCAATAAGTCTATTCATATCAATACTAGTTTCTTCTTTAAATATGACTTTAAATAAATGAGGTATTTTTTTTATTGTTCTCATCGGAAACGAAATTAATACTGTAGCAACAGTACCTAGCAAGATAATTAAGATAGCTGCTGGATTTAACAAAGCAACAATGCCAACCCCTTTTAAAACCATACCTAAGCCGATAGCAATTATTCCCAAAATGATACCTATAACCGAAGCCTTATCCATATAAATCCTCCTTTAAATTTTTTACTAGGTCTTTATACCTATATATCCGCCAAAAAGTTAGCTATATTCATCCTATCCTTTCTATCATTTAACAAAAAAAGTATTTCACCTATTGTTATCGGAAAAAATAACAACTATATAAATAGGAAATAGGTACTATTTAATGGTAATAAAACACCTTATTACGAGTATTGTTTCTAATTATATAGAGGTTCGAACAATGCATTAAAGTAAAAGACTAATAAACGTTCATAAAAAAAGATGGAGACAATCCTCCATCTTTCTATCAAAAAAGTTTTCTAAACTTCTATTTATTTTTTCAAATCGTGTTTTACAATAAAATCATCCAAAACTTCTTTTAAATCAGGACTTCCAATTTCCTCTAAATCATAGTGGACGCGTGTGTACGGTTTATTGATGTTGATTACTCTCGATAAGTCAATTGGTGTTCCAATAATCACCGCATCACAGTCTGTTTGATTAATCGTTTGCTCTAAGTCTTCTAATTGTTGTTTACCATACCCCATGGCTGGAAGGACATTTCCGAGATGTGCATATTTTTCAAATGTGTCAGTCAATGTACCAACTGAATATGGACGCGGATCGACAAATTCTTGAACACCTAGACGCTCAGCAGCAACAGTCCCTGCCCCAATCGTCATTTCACCATGTGTTAATGTTGGTCCATCTTCGACAACTAATACCCGTTTGTCCTTAATCAATCCAGGATGATCTACCGTAATTTTTGATTCAGCTTTAATAATCTTGCTATGTGGATTCGCTCGTTTAATATTATTTTCGACAATTTCAATCGATTCTTCATCAGCACTATCTACTTTATTAATAATCGCCACATCTGCTGTCCGCAAACTCACTTCCCCTGGATAATATGTTAATTCATGCCCTGGACGATGTGGGTCTAAAACGGTAATGGCTAAATCAGGTTCATAGAAAGAAAAGTCATTATTTCCACCATCCCACAGAATCACATCACAACCATCGGGGTCATTTTCTGCTGCTTCTAAAATAGAAGCATAATCAACTCCGGCATAGACAATATTACCACGGGCAACATGTGGTTCATATTCTTCCATTTCCTCAATCGTACATTCATGCTTCTTCAAATCATCAACCGTTGCAAAACGTTGTACACGCTGCGCAACTAAATCACCGTATGGCATTGGGTGACGAACGGCAACGACTTTTAATCCTTTCTCTAACAATGTCTCAATAATTTTACGTGATGTTTGGCTTTTGCCAGTCCCAGTTCTAACCGCACAAACTGCTATGACTGGCTTCTTACTTTTTATCATCGTGCTTTTCGGCCCAAGTAACTTAAAATCTGCACCTGCCGCATTGACAATCGCACTGACGGCCATCACTTCTTCATAATGAACATCACTATAGGCAAACACACATTCATCAACTACAAACTCTTTAATTAATGTAGGTAATTGATCTTGTGGATAAATTGGAATTCCTTCAGGGTACAATTCCCCTGCTAATTCACTCGGATACTTCCTGTCATCTATATCAGGAATTTGAGACGCTGTAAACGCCACAACCTCATATTCTTTTTGATCACGATAATACGTATTAAAATTATGAAAATCTCTACCTGCTGCACCGATAATGATTACTTTTTTCTTCATGATCTTCTCTCCTAGCATTCTAGTATATAGCTATTATTATACATATATTTGTATATTAATACAACGGAAAGCGATAAATTATTTAGGCGATTGAAACCTTTTCACTTGCTACATGTTACAATCTATGTCTACCATTAACTAAAGCATCTCCGTCATGAAAAAATCCCAATTAAAAATATAGGAGCGTAAGAATCCATGATTACATTTGAACATGTTTCAAAAACATATCCCGATGGTACAACCGCTGTTCGTTCAATTAATTTGGACATTCAAAAAGGCGAGTTTTTCGTTATTATTGGACCTAGTGGGAGTGGTAAAACGACTGTACTAAAAATGATTAATCGATTGATTCCGTTAACAGACGGTTCAGTCTATATAAATCAGAAAAATATTAACGACTATGACATCCATGAATTGCGTTGGCAAATTGGTTATGTATTACAACAGATTGCTTTATTTCCCCATATGACGATTGAAGAAAATATTGCTATCGTCCCCGAACTGAAAAAATGGCCCCACAAAAAAATAAAGCAAAGAGTCGAAGAGCTTTTAAAAATGGTCGGATTAAATCCAGAAGACTATTTACATCGTAAACCTGCTGAACTATCAGGTGGTCAACAACAAAGAATTGGTGTCATTAGGGCTTTAGCTGCGAATCCGGATATCGTTCTAATGGATGAGCCATTTAGTGCATTGGACCCGATTACACGTGAGAAACTCCAAGAAGATATTAAACAAATCCAAAAAAGTATTCAGAAAACGACCGTATTTGTCACACATGATATGCAAGAAGCGCTGAAATTAGCGGATCGCATTTGTCTGATGAAGGATGGCGAAGTCGTTCAAGTCGGAACACCCGAAGAACTGATAAATAAACCGGCAAATCAATTTGTTAAAAATTTTGTAGGAGATCAAGCGACCATATTTAACAGCAACATTCAACTCGTTGACCTCATTCAACCGATACAATATGAGACAAATTTAATCAAACCGTCGAGCCCGATAATCAACAACGATACTGCAACATTAGAAGAGATTTTAGAACAACTGAAAACAAGCGAACAAATTATTATTGAAAAAAATGGTGAACCACATGGCATGATTAATAGACAAGCCATAATCGGCCATCTTGCAAAACAACTCCGGAATGGAGGCAACATAAATGAATGAATTTATAAATATATTTAAAGACCGTCAAGACCAGCTGATACAAGCACTGTTAGAACATGTCCAGATTTCATTTATCTCGCTTTTCTTTGCTGTTTTGATTGCCATTCCATTGGGGATCTATTTAACAAAGAAACCGAAAATTGCCGAATCGATTATTGGAGTAACTGCTGTTTTACAGACCATACCATCTCTAGCACTTCTCGGGCTCTTAATCCCGTTATTTGGAATTGGTAAAGTTCCCGCTATTATTGCCTTAGTCGCTTATGCCTTATTACCTATTCTTAGAAATACATATACTGGGATAAACGAGGTGGATGATTCTCTAATTGAAGCTGCGCGCGCAATGGGTATGAATCAAGGAAAACGGCTTATAAAAGTTGAACTTCCGTTAGCTTTACCTGTTATTATGGCTGGCATTCGCACAGCGATGGTATTAATTGTCGGTACTGCAACATTAGCAGCACTTATTGGTGCCGGTGGATTAGGTGATATTATCTTATTAGGGATTGATCGTAATAACACAGCACTCATTGTATTAGGTGCAATCCCTGCTGCTTTATTAGCACTTCTTTTCGATTTTCTATTAAAACGATTTGAACATATGTCATATAAGAAGTCATTTATTACTCTAGGGGCAATTGCCGTGATTGCCTTTTTCTTTCTCATCACACCATTTGTTTTGAACAGTCAAGATAACGAAATCGTCATCGCTGGTAAACTCGGGTCCGAACCAGAAATACTCATTAATATGTACAAGCTACTTCTCGAAAACGATACAGATTTAACGGTGCAATTAAAGCCCGGATTAGGAAAAACCTCTTTCGTCTTCGATGCATTGAAATCAGGAAGCATTGATATTTACCCAGAATTTACCGGAACAGCAATTGCCGAGTTTTTAAAAGAAACCGCGAATAGTACAGATCGCGAGGAAGTTTATCAACAAGCTAAAGACGGCCTAGCGGATACATTTAATATGACTCTTTTAGAACCGATGCAGTTTAATAACACATATGCTTTAGCTGTACCAACTGACTTTGCTGAAACAAATGATTTAAAAACAATATCTGATTTAATAAAGGCTGAAGGGTCGATAAAAGTTGGCTTCACATTAGAATTCTCTGACCGTGAAGATGGTTATCGCGGGATTCAAAAACTGTACGACATTCATTTTGATAATCTCGTTACGATGGAACCGAAGCTAAGATATAGCGCCATTGAATCAGGCGATATTCAATTAATTGATGCTTACTCCACAGATAGTGAACTAAGGGAATACGAACTGACTGTGTTGGAAGATGATAAGGAACTCTTCCCACCTTATCAAGGGGCACCATTATTAAGAAAAGAGACAGTCGAGAAGTATCCAGAAATTGAAACATCGCTTAATAAACTCGCTGGAAAAATAACCGATGATGAAATGCGCGAAATGAACTATCAAGTGAATGTCGAAGGTAAAATCCCGGCAGAAGTAGCTAAAGACTATTTGGTGAAAGAAGGGTTATTGGAATAAGCGTCTGAAATAAATCTTTCTTTTATTATTGAACCTAAAGATACTTAAATAATATCGAATTATGCTAAAGTATTAATAGATTCATATCAAATAACAACTTATGAGGTGTACACAATGAAAGCATATTTAGCAAATGGATTATTTAGCGCAGGTGATCGACTACTAAATGAATTACTAGCTGAAAAGGTTAGAAACGCAGTCCCGGATATCAATTTATATGTACCACAAGAAAATGCCGCTATCAATGATAAAAATAGCTATGCCGATTCAGTCACGATAGCAAAAGCGGATATGGATAAGCTGAAGGAGAGTGATTTTCTCATAGCTGTCATTGATGGTGTTGAGATTGATAGTGGTGTAGCAGCTGAGATTGGTGCCTTTTATATGTTAAACAGGCCAATTTTCGCCTTATATACAGATGTCCGCCAGCAAGGACGTCATAACGATAAAAAAATCCAAGCGTTAATTAACGACGGAACAGAGAATCAATTTATGTATCGCAATTTATTTGTTGTTGGCTTAATTAAACAGACAGATGGTGGGATTTATTCGTCTGTTGAAGAGTTAGTTGAGGCTGTTGAAAATTACACGACTAAATAGAAATCAAAAACCAAGAGGATGTTTTCAATCCTCTTGGTTTTATTCAGTCTAATGATATTATTTTTTCGCCTTTAGAATTTCTTGCCAAATTAATAATGCAATTGGTTGACATGTTTCATTTGTAAATTGTTCTGTTCCAAACATTTTATTAAAGGTATCTTGAATGACTTCAGCTAAATCATTTTCATTTTGGATTTTCGAAAGCTCTTTCACAATCATTTCTACCTCGGTTTCATACTCATCATCTGGTGCACCAAGATATAATAAATCGAACGGATCCCAACGATTAATATGACGTTTAACAATATCAGTAGCGATTTTATTAATCATCATAACCTCCCACAATTGTCTATTTATTTGAATACCAAGTATATCAAACAAGTAGTAACAAATTTTTGTCTAAACATTCCTTAAGCTTTGACATCCATTTGCTTTCCTAAAAAGGGATGTGCCACTTGTTGTTGAGTTGAATCTTGCATCATTTTTAATAGTCCTGCTGCATTTGTTTCTTCAGTTGACAAAGCTGATTTCATCACAGATAGACTCGCTTGTTGTTTGACCTGTGCTTGTTTCATGACAGTAGATAAAACAGCAATATCCATTGTATCCCACCTTTTATATATGTAGAAATCTATTATTAATTGCAAACATATCTAAAAAAAATTGCTTTAATCTAGCGTTGATAAATGAGTATCATTCAAAAACAGTGAACCTCGGTCTGTTTTACGCCTGAAGCTTAAGTGCCACAAAATGTCTGATATGGAAAATTGGATGGTGGTGGAAGTTCAGTATATGGCTCTTGTTCTTCTGTATGTGCATAAGGTTTTGATAGAATGTCTAACAAACGCTCCATGTCACTGTAATCTGCTCTTTCCACCGCAGCTTCAATTGCTTCTTCGACTCGATGGTTACGTGGAATGACCGCAGGATTATGTTCTATCATGAGCTGTTTGGAATGAGCTTTCGTATTCGGCTGTCTCTCTAGTCGTGCTTGCCAGCGCTTGTACCACTTTATAAATTCCTCGCTAATAGATAAATCTGTCTCATCTAGACGGTCAAATGTTAAATATCTAAACGTATTCGTATAGTCTTCCTTATATTGTTCCATTAAGTGAAGAAGGTCCTTTATAAGAATCTCATCTTCTTTTTCTTCGTTGAATAAGCCTAATTTTTTTCTCATTCCATTAAGCCAAAAAGTGACATACAATTTTTCAAATTTACGCAGCGATTGTTGCGCTAAGTTAATTGCTTTTTTCTCATCGTCATCTAAGAGAGGTAGCAATGTTTCGGCAAATCTCGCCAAATTCCACTCACCAATACCTGGCTGATTACGGTAAGCATAACGAGCTTCTATGTCAATCGAACTAAACACGGTCGCTGGATTATATTGATCCATAAAAGCACACGGACCATAGTCAATCGTTTCACCGCTCAATGTCATATTATCCGTATTCATGACACCATGAATAAATCCGACGAGTTGCCATTTCGCAATCAGTTCCGCTTGACGCTTAATCACTTCTTCAAGGAGAGTAACATATTTGTTCTCACTTTCTTCGACATATGGAAAATGACGCTTAATCGTATAATGAGCCAATTCCTTCAATTCATCGACTGGCCTCCAAGCAGCAACATATTCAAACGTCCCGACGCGTAAATGACTGGATGCCAAACGAGTTAAAATCGCCCCGGATAATTCTGTTTCCCTTATCACGCTTTCACCTGTTGTCACGACCGCTAAACTTCTAGTCGTTGGAACGCCTAACCCATGCATTGCCTCACTAATGATGTATTCCCTTAACATCGGTCCAAGCGTTGCCCGACCATCACCACCACGTGAATACGGGGTTCTCCCTGAACCTTTTAGTTGTATATCAAACCGCTCACCTAAAGGAGTGATGTGCTCACCAATTAGAATCGCTCGACCATCTCCTAACATTGTAAAATGACCGAATTGATGTCCTGCATATGCTTGGGCTAAAGGTGATGTGCCTTCTGGAATTCTATTACCTGCAAGGACTGATACACCAACATCACTTTTTAAAGCCTTGACATTTAATCCTAACGATTTTGCTAAAGAATCATTAAAAACAATTAATTTTGGTAAACGTACTGGAACTGGATGTTGTTTAGTGAAAAGTGCCCCTGGTAATTGCGTATAACTATTATCGAAATGCCATCCTATATTAACTTCGCCATTATTATTTTTCATTGGATCACCTTGTTTTTTCATTTATACTCTTAACGAATACGTGATGCACTTAGTTTTTGTTCCTAATCATTTATTATACCATGGATGAATGTTAGGGTGGTTCAACCATTGGGGTTGTCATTTTGCCTGATTTTAAGTATAAAAGGGATGCGTTTTACTCAACACACCCCTTCTAAGCTTAATTTTCTACATTAATAAACAATTTCCCATCTGCCTGTTTCCGTACTTTATCATTCGCTCGATTCTTTGCCCGAACTTCGATAATAGCACCTTCTGTATAAGAATTTTTCCTAGCTGTCCAGAAGCCAACATAGTTCCCGCTTTTCATCTCCATCATCGGTACTTCAACAGGTCCTTCATTAAGATAAATAACAAATGACGCTCTTAATCCTGGTTCACTATCAAATGATATCTTGACACTTTTACCAGTATCTAAATATACATCTTCTTTCGGCATGATATTTTCGATTACGAAAGCCTCTTCTTGGTCTTCTTCAATATAAACTGTTATCTGTTTCTTCGTTTCATTGCTTGCCTTATCAAAAGCAATCACTTCGATTTGTTGTTCACCGAACTCGAATTCAATATCCTGTGTAAAATAGCCTTGTTCATCAACCATTGTTTCTTGCCCATTAATTGTCACACGGTCTAGGTGTTGATCTTTGGCATGTCCTTTCACTGTTACTGTTTTTTCACCAATCGTTTCGCCGTCTTGCGGGCTAATAATTGTAACAACTGGCTTATTAGTATCTAATGTAACGGTAACGATTTCAGATTCGGCTATCTGCTTCCCATCGATGAGCGAAATGGCTTGAAGCTCATTATTCCCTTCGGCTAATTCAACAGGAATAGCAAATTCTCCATTTGGGCCGACTTCTTCTACAGCTATCTCTAACTCATTATGCATGAGCTGAATCATTGAACCTGATTCTGCTGTACCTCTCACGGTTATCATTTTTTCATTCGTTATCAATCCAGATTCTGGTGATGTAATGACTGGTTCGACTACTTCTGATGATGCACCGTAGTCAACGAGTGCTCGAATCATATAGTTTCCGGCACTTTCATCAGCTTTAAACCAATAACCCGCTATATAGTCCCAACTTCTTCCCGCATTTTGGCGAGCATCTCCATCTGAAACAAATCCAGGAATATAAGGATAATCATCTGCTTGTAAATAAACAATATAGAAATCACCTTCAACAATTATACCTAAATGTGACAAATCAACTTCTGTCCACTCGTTTAAATCTCTTTTAGCTTTTGCTTTAATTGGACCTGCTAATTTATTTCCAGGTGAACCGTCTTTACCTGTCGCATCATAAATGGCAATTTCTATATCATCGCTACCTGGAACTGGGATATGGCTAGCCCAAAACTGTAACTTCGCACCTGTTAATAAAGCACGTTCCTTACCATCATCTAATGACATCTTTACAGCAAAACCATTGCCTTTTTTACCGAACGCATAATTTTTACTATATCTTCCATTATCATACTTGATCTCTGTTTGTTCCGTCGAACGGAAAGGTTCAAGTTCTAAATCGATCATTAAATTTTGACCACGTTCGACTGTTATGGCTTGGGAGGTGCCGACAAAACCAGGTGCATATACTTTTAACGTATACGTTCCTTCGTAGGCATCTAGTTCGTATATGCCATCATCTTCAGACTGCGCATGTTTCTGCTCCTTATCCTCTAATAACATGATACGAGCTCCTTCAATCGGTTCACCTGTTGTACTTTTTATCTCACCGGATATCGTTTGTGTTGGTAAAGCCGTTAAACTGATTGTTGGGCTAACTATGCCGTTTTCGTCTAATGTCACCTGTTGTGTAAATGGTTCATAACCATACGCTTTAACTTTTAATGTATACTTACCTGGTGGATGGTGAATGGAAAAACGCCCGTTCTTCGGATTTGTTTTTGTTTGCCAGCCGGTTTCTTCTATATTAATTATCGCTTCCATTGGTATCATGTCTGCATTATCTACTGGATTGAAATCGACGCTTGCTTGGAGTACCTCTTCCGCTTTTGCTGGTATTTTCAACGTGACATCTTTATCAAAAATTTGCTGTTTAGATACATTTGCTTTTGATTGACTGTTAACGACTTCAACATCATCAATATACCATCCATCATTTTGACTATCAGATGTTTTCAAATTAAAGGCAATATATACTTTTTCATTCGCATAGTCTGATAAATCTAGACCAACTTCATGCCAACGCGTATTTTCTTGCCTCACTTGATATAATGGTTCCCAGGCTTCTCCATCTGTTGAAATAAAGACCGTTCCTGTGTCTTGACCAAATAAACTTAATTTATACCATGTTTTAAAACGGAGCATCGTATGTTCTTCGACTAAAATCGGTGGCATGACTAATGTCATATCTGAATTTCGCTCATATTGTCCCCGTAAATGTGTACCCATGACGTTTTCCCCAGAAGCTGCCTGTTTGGGACCGTATGTTGGCTTTCCCCATTCCCATGAGTTGTTGATACCAAATGAATACCAGCCATCAGGATATCCTTCAAAGTCTTCAAAGTATCCTCGTTTAACCCCTTCTTTTATTTGGACTTGATATACATCTGTTTTCGTTTTCTTACCGGAAAAATCGTCAATCTCCCACCAATACTCAAATGACTCAGCTGTTAAATGATCTGCTGGAATAACCGATTCATATATGCCATCTAAATGATTACCTAATATTTGCTTTCCTTTATACACTTTTGTTTCACCATTTATTGAAACATGTAAATTTACCGTATTCACACTTACATCATCTTGTGCTCGTATCTGAAACAGTTCATCTCTACCTTTAAAAACTGCTTTTCGAGCAAGATGTTCATAGATTGGTTTTTCCTCGTCTTTTCCTGCAGCAACTACTTGTCCTTTGATTGTCCCGATACCTTGCTGAACAGCTCGAACCGCTTCATTTGCTTGCAAGAATCCATATCCGTATCCGTTATTTGGATAATCTGGATAAGCATTGTCTGTTTTCTTTTGTGCGGTTACTTTTAAAATATCATCTACTTCCTCAAATGTAAGTGACGTATCTAATTGCTTCATCAATAATATCGTTCCAGCAACATGTGGTGCTGCCATCGATGTCCCGTTAAAAGAACGATATGAGAAGTCATTCCAAGAAGCACCTGGAACAGATGAACGTACACTTACACCTGGTGCAACGAGGTCTGGTTTAATATCACCATTTTCGGATGGTCCTCGGAGTGAAAAGTCTGCTAAGTTCCCATCTGAATCAGTCGCTCCTACAGCAATAACTTCTTTATAATTTCCTGGAGCCGAGGCAGAACCCGGATCAGGTTTTAGAAAAAATCCAGCATTCCCCACTGAAAAAACTGGAATGATCCCTGCTGATCGCCACGCTTCAACCATCGGTAAAAACCAATCATTATGAATCGGATTTCCGCCCCAAGAATTGTTGACAACATCTGGAGCTTTTTCTGGATGTGGGACACCATTTTCATCTGTTGGTGCTAGCACCCATTCTGCCGCTTCTAATATATAAGAGTCGTAGCCTTCATTATCAAAAAATGCCCTTGTGGCAATCCACTTTGCCCCTGGAGCAATACCGACTTTATTTTCACCATTTTCTTCTTGTCCGACCATCGTCCCCATTGTATGTGTTCCATGTCCATCAGAATCCATTGGGCTCTTACGATCAAAGACCGCATCATGCCAATTAAATTCATGTGATGGATTTTCAGGGTCTTCTGGATTGTATCCCCGATATTGACGCTTCAACGCAGGATGATTTCCTTCTACACCACTGTCGATATTTGCTATAACAACACCTTCACCTGTAATGCCTTCTACCCAAAGTTCAGGTACACCGATTTGTTCAATATTCCATTCTATTTCTTCAGATGATAGAGACTTAGAATCAGTGATAGGTAACTGTTTCATTTCATCTAATAAGATAGACTTCACTTCAGGCAAACGTGCAATGTCTTCAACAGATTGCTTAGTACCCGTTACTGCGATACTATTAACGATAAAAAACGGTTTAAATGTTTTTATCTCCTGCTCACTCGTTTTTAAATATGAAAGTAGATTTTTTTGTGTCGTCTCCGCCTTATTTTGTAAAGACGATACAACTGCTCTTTGTAATTGCTTTTTCGTATTTTGGCTTGACAGACCATTCTTTTTAGCTTGTATGCTTGCTTGTTGTGCAACTTGGTTCGTGTCTACTTGTTCTTCTAATATAATTAAATATCTGACATGCTCTTCCTCTTTAAAAGCATCTAGCAGTTTTGCATCAACTTTTTCACTAGCATTATTTTCTTCATTGTGCCCTGTTTTTTGGGCGAAAATTTGCAACGGTAGTAAAGTTGATAACAGCATCAAAACAACGACAAACTTTGTCACAACACTAACGTGTCGCTTTAATTTCTTCCCCATCATCTCACCTCTAAGATTTTTTTGGTTGAGGCTATTGCATCTGAATATTCTTCGTTCTATGCAGTGCCTTCTACTTGATTTAGGTCATAGATTACCAGAGAAGAATCGCGAAGTTTGTCGAATCTTGTCGCAGTTATCGTAATTTTGCTAATTTGATAAAATAGAACTATGATATTTTTAAAATAAACAGGAATTTTATCCTATTTATCCATTTCTCATTCACAGCTAATGAAAAAACTTATGACTTGATGCCAGCACGGTTTTCTTTTCATTAGGAGATTATTTTATAGTTGGCTTAACTAAAATACAGTACAAACAGTTCGAATGTATCACGGCAATACATTTCTTTCCTGATTGGGTAAATACTAATGATAAATAAAAAACCGCTAAATTCTTTATTTATATTAGTTATTCAAGGAGGTTATTTCATGGAACGAGAAATAGGCAGTCGGGAAAAAGGCATCTGGCAGATATTGAACGGAACAAAGAATATATATTTAAAGAAATTAAGTAATCAGGTCATTGTCATTACAGGAGCATCAAGTGGAGTTGGTCTTGTAACTGCAAGAATGGCTGCTGAGATGGGTGCAAAAGTGGTTGTAGCCGCAAGAAATGAAGAAGCACTAAAAGAACTCGTTAATGAATTACGACAAAAGGGCCATTCTGCCATCTATGTAAAAGCAGACGTTGGAGTAGAGGAAGATGTTAAAATCATTGCGAAGACTGCAATAAGAGAATTTGGACGTTTTGATACATGGGTGAATAATGCAGGGGTAACCATCTTTGGTTATGCAATGGATGTGAGTAATGAGGATATGAAACGGATGTTTGATACGAATTATTGGGGAGTTGTATACGGCTCAAAGGAAGCGGTGAAACATTATACAGAAAGAGGAATTCCGGGTGCACTTATTAATGTTGGAAGTTTATTTGGGGATCGGGGGACCCTTATTCAATCGACGTATGCTCCTTCCAAATTTGCAGTACATGGATGGACGGAAAGTTTAAGAATGGAGTTAGCAAAAGAAAATTTACCTGTTTCAGTGACACTCATCCATCCTGGCAGAATCGATACGCCTTACACTGAACATGCGACAAGCTATTTAAACAAGCAACCGGTCCATATAGGAATGCTTTATCCACCTGAAGCTGTAGCTGAAGCAATCCTGTATGCCGCAGAACATCCAAAGAGAGATATGTATGTCGGCTCACAAGCAAAACTTATCCAATTTATTAGTGCAATCTTTCCGCGCTTGACAGATAAACTAATGGAATATATTATACCGCCAACTCAATATGACCCTAATAGACCATCCAAACCCCGAGAAGAAAGTAATTTATATCGTGCTGCTTACGGTATGCATGAAAGAGGAGCGAATATAGGTTGGAAGCGGTCTACCAGCATGTTCGTTAAGGCATCTAAGCACCAAGCCCTCTTCAATATAATAGCAGTTGGATTAGGAATACTGGCTTTGACTAAAATAACGCGAAGTAAATAGATTTAATCAAAGATATTTATATCCTACATAGAAAAACTCCCACGCACATTGCATAAGAGTTTTATAGTTATTAACTATTCTTTTTATGTTTTGCCATCTTAAACGGTGCATAAATCAATGCCCCGACCAAGAATAAGCCGAGATAACCAATTAATGGGTAGAAAAATGCAACTAAATCAGTAAATCCGACAAAGCTTGCGATAAATCCAATCGTAGCAACAATAACAATGAAGATGTTCGCTGTTTTAGTGCGCATTTCTACAAACCGAGCGGTAAACGCATAAAACATACTCACACCTGTATTAAAGATCATTCCGAATAAGACGAATGACATAAATACTGCTAAGCCCGGTGAAATATCATCAATGATTTTTAGCATCGGCATGTCAAACGCCGCGACAGTATCAACTTTTGAAAAAATCGCTAAATGACTGAGTAAAATGAGAATACCTAAACCTAAACCGCCAAGAAATCCACCAATTGAAGCGACCCGCTCATTCTTTTCTGCTCCACCCATAACGAGCGACATCGCAGCACCGACCGCAATATTAAACGATACATAATTCACGGCTGAAATAAACCAGTTTGGTAATGTCGTGTCTACTTCTTTTGCAATTGGATTTAACTGAGCAAAAGATGAATCCATTGTTAACAAGCTGTACACACTTATGATAATGATCGCCACAATGAGGAATGGCGTGATACTTCCTATAACAGCAATGACGCGTTGGACGTTTAACATGACTGTTAAGATAATAAGAATCGTCAAAATCAAACTTCCAACAAATGGTGATAAGCCGAATTGCTGATGTAAAATTGATCCCGCCCCAGCAATCATGACAACACCAACACTAAATAACGTGAAAATAATGACGTAATCCACAATGATGCCAATATAGCGACCACTTATCCAGTAAATAACTTCTTTATGTGATGTTGTCTGTGTACGACTACCTAGTTTCGTCAAAGTCATCCCTAAATAAGCAAAGAAAGCGGTTGCAACAATTGCCGCAGCTGTCCCCATATAGCCAAAACTCGTGAAGTATTGTAATATCTCTTGTCCTGATGCAAATCCTGCCCCGACAATGATGCCAATAAATGCACTAGCGATTTTCAAAACCCTTAACATATAATCCCCCTAAAGTAATAACCCCAATTATCCGACAATTTTCAGACAAAATTTTATAAGATGTTACATATTGTAACAGATTTCTAGCCTATTAGGAAATATTTCTATTATTTTACTTTTAAAAACAAGCTGTTTTCACTTATTTCGGGGGATTAAGTTAGGATTGAAAAATCATTACTCTATCTCGAAATTATTCTCTTCTTCTCTCTGTTCACCCTGTAAGGTTTGTTCAAATAGATCAATAATCTCTAAAAATCGTTCAGCTTCTCTAAACGTGTGATCAGCTAATAATGGATGAATATTACTTTTGATTCGACAGGCTTCAATCAATTCACGGGCCGTCTTTTTAAAATCTCTTAATGACCGAACAGATACACGATTTTCGTCTAAAAACTGGCTTAGCAGTGGGTCTGTTTCGGATTGTGGACGCATTGAATCGAGATCAATTGCTTGGAACACGAGTTGATCAAAATCATGGCCGAACTCCCTTGCTTGTTCTACTAATTGGCGTTCAGATGGATCTAAAAGATGACCGATAAATTTAGCATGATCAGCCATAATTCTAAGAAAGAACACATTTTCGTCAATAATGGAATCACGTTGATTAGGCAATTTCCCTTCATTTAATTCTTTTAACCGATTAGCAAAATAAGCCGCTTCACGACTAATATGATCAACGAGCAAAGGATAATTATTCGTTAGGATCTCACAGCGTAATATGAGTCCAAGTACTTTGCGTTTATAATGCCATACAGCTACAGCTGCTTGATATACCTCCGAATTAAAACGATAAATCTGATTAAACTCAGCATCGCTTGGAAAACGCCGTGCTCTCTCCTCGATTGTTTCAAACAGATGAATGAAATATTGAGCTTCTTCAATTAAACGTTGCTGTTCAAACGTAAATCCTAAACTGAGAAAAAACGCATGTTCCTTCATAATCCGTGACCAAAACAAAATCTCATCTAAAGACTGTTCAACTAGCGATTTTTCCAAAAAGGTCTCCTCCTTTAGTGAGCTTCTTTCTGATATATATGATAAGAAGGAAGTTCGCATACCTTTTTATTGGAATGGAGACAATGTATTGTTTGTGTTATGAATAGGAGATCCAGACGGTTGTTAATATAATAAATAAACCGCCTCATTTCAAACATTTTAATTAGAATGACATGCCAATACAAATGAAAAAGGACCGTCTATTGACAGTCCACTGTTAAAGCACCAGTTAGTGTAATAAAACCTCATAATATAATTTTAATTATTTAATAAACTCTATGATTAAAACCATTAATAGCCCTATTATTATCCCGATGTCTGGAGCAATATTTTTAGTTTCTTTTCTCTTATCAAATATAGTTATTATCTTGCCGAGTATGACTAAAATTTGATTTGATTTAAACTCTAAGTCTGGAATTTTCTCAATCATACTTTTTGTGTTCGAGGATGGCGCGATTTTAGCCTTGGGATTGAGTAAATTTCACATGGGATTGCGCGATTTCACACTGGAATTGAGCGATTCTACTCTATATAACCCCATACTCACATAAAAAATCTGGGCATGTCACTAAAAACGCCCAGATTTTAAAATGGCATATAAGATCCATAAAAACATAACGGTTGCCACGACAAAACCTATTTCAATGACTGGAATGTCCCAGAGGAGTGTTGATTGGCGAACCAAGGCTGAACCGATAATGAGACCGGCCATAAAAATACTAAAAGCAAGTAACACAATACTGAATGACAATCGGTTACTAATACGGTCTAGTTTTTTTAATGAGCGTTCCAGTTCTGGAGATGTGATTTCCATGCGAATTTTCCCTTTTTTAATAATAGATTTTAATTGTTTGATTGAAAAAGGTAGGTCAGAAATCAGCTCTTTATACTCGACAAAACTTTGGTACATATCGCTCGCTATTTTTTTGGGATGATATTTTTCTTTTAATAATTCACGGCCAAATGGTTCCGCCATCTTCACGATGCTTAATTCGGGATGTAATTTCTCCACGATTCCTTCGGTTGTTAGCATTGTTTTCCCTAACAAAGTCAACTCGCTCGGTATATAAATATGATGTTCATAGGATACTGAGAATAGGTCTTGAATCGCTTCACCTAAGTGAACTTCACTTAATGGAACATCGTAATATTTTACTCTGAGATGTTCCATGTCGGTATGTAGTTCACGCATATCGACATTCTCAGGTACCATCCCCATTTCGGAAATAGCTTTAATAATATCGTCAGTCTGTTGTCGCATCAAGGCAATGACAAATGAGGCTAAATGCTCTTTCAGCTCTGGTGTTAAATGACCAACCATGCCAAAGTCCATAAAAATAAGCTTTTCTCCGGGTAATGCTCGAATATTACCAGGGTGTGGATCACCGTGGAAAAATCCTTCCTTGAAAATCTGCTGGAACATCGCTTGAACAAATCGCTCAGCAATTACCTTACAATCAATCCCATTTTCACGCAGTGCTTGGACATCATCCAATTTGATGCCTTCTACATATTCCATCGTCAAAACTTTATCCGTTGTATATTCCCAATAGATGGAAGGAACATGAATATTTGAGTTATCTTGAAACGCCTTCTTAATTCGCTCAGCATTCCGACCTTCTTGTTTATAATCTAATTCCTTCATAAGTGACTTGGAAAATTCTTTAATAATCTCTTTTACTCGATAACGAGCAGCGATTTCTAAGCGCATTTCTGCTAAAACCGCTAAATCTTGGAGGATTTCTAAGTCTGTTTTAATGGTTGATTGAATGCTTGGTCGCTGAATTTTTACAGCGACGCGTTCACCTGAACGAAGAATCGCTTCGTGTACTTGTCCGATTGATGCTGCAGCTATCGGTGTTTCGTGGAAAAATTTAAAATGCGTATCTAATGTAACACCTAATTCATTTTCTATTATTTCTTGTACATCATTGTATGGAAATGGGGCGACATTGTCTTGTAATTTTTTTAATTCGCTTATGATTGAATCCGGTAAAATATCAGAGCGCGTACTTGCAAATTGACCTAACTTAACAAATGTTGGGCCTAGTTCTTCTAAAAATAAGCGGATACGTTCCCCAGTCGTTTTCCGTTCTCGTTCGGGTGGTTCTTTTGTAAACATACGTTTCGGGAGGGAAACTAAATCATAAAGCCCTAATTCATCAGCGATATACCCAAAGCCATTTCGTGAAAAAGCTTTGACAATATCGCGATATCGTTGGATATGTCTAATACGTTTTTGAAAAATAACAATCCCTCCCTATATTTGTACCTGGCCTCATCAGCATAACGAATGAGCGCCCATCTATGACAGTATGTTTTTAGCTAAAAATTATTTGGATTCAGTCTTTTCTCGTGCTTCTTCTAATTGTTCAACGCGTTGTTTTAGTGCGTCGACTTCTTCTTTCGTAGCTAAGTTGAGTTCATCTAATAACTGTTTTACTTTTTGATCAATGCGTTCATCTAAATCTTTTTTCGCTTCTTCACCTTTTACAACTAATTCATCGACAAATTCTTTTGACTCTTGCTTTGTCAATTCCCCTTTTTCAACGAGTTCATTAACAATTTTTTCAGCTTGTTCTTTCGTTGTTATTGCAAGTCCCAACCCTAATGTTAAACCTTTTTTAATCATGTTTTTCATTGTGGTTCGCTCCTTTTTGGAATTGAAATTCTTGAGTCTATTTATCATTCCAACAGAAAGACTGTTGTATCACTTAGTATAACATCTTTCTTTTCGAACTGGCGATTGACAAATGACAGATCACTAACAATTAAATTCCCGATTCAATGATCATTACAGTCAATCGTTTGACAGATGTTGAAAGTTTTCGTAGTATGTACTAAATAAAAGTAGGTTCCATTCTACTTTTAACAAATGAATAGAGGAGAGATGAGTAGAGATGAGAGTAAAAGAGCAAGTAGCTGAGAAAGGTTTTTTTGGTGAGTTTGGCGGGAGTTTCATACCAGAAGATTTGCAAAAAGTCATGGCACAGCTTGAAGAAGCATTTGAGTTGTATAAAGATGATGCTGACTTTCAGGCAGAGTTCCAATACTATTTAACGGAATATGTTGGACGCGAAAACCCACTGACATTTGCTAAAAATCTAACCCGAAAAATTGGTGGCGCCAAAATTTACTTAAAACGCGAAGATTTAAATCATACTGGCGCTCATAAAATTAATAATGCGATTGGCCAAATATTATTAGCGAAACGTATGGGAGCAAAGCGAATTATTGCCGAAACAGGAGCAGGACAACACGGTGTTGCAACAGCGACAGCAGCGGCAATGTTCAATTTACCTTGTACCGTGTATATGGGAAAAGTTGATGCTAAACGCCAAGCGTTGAACGTCTTTCGAATGGAATTACTCGGTGCAGAAGTCGTTGCCGTTGACAAAGGTGAAGGCCGTTTAAAAGATGCTGTCGATGTTGCGCTCGAAGATTTGGTGCAAAACTATAAAGACACATTTTATTTATTAGGGTCTGCTGTTGGACCACATCCATATCCGACGATTGTTAAGCATTTTCAAGCTGTTATTAGTGACGAAGCTAAACGGCAAATTTTGAAAAAGGAAGGTAAATTGCCGACAGCTGTTGTTGCCTGTACAGGTGGTGGTAGTAATGCGATCGGAGCTTTTGCACATTTTATAGATGAAAAAGATGTTCGCCTAATCGGTGCCGAGCCAGCAGAGGCCGCATCATTAACAAAAGGAAAAACAGCTGTTTTACACGGTTTTAAAAGTTTAACATTACTAGATGAAAACGGTGAGCCAAGCCCGACTCACTCCATTGCTGCGGGGCTTGATTACCCTGGAATCGGTCCAGAACATAGTTATTTAAAAACAACTGGACGCGCTGAATATGTAACAATCACAAGCGAAGAAGCATTGAATGCTTTTCACACATTGTCTAAAACAGAGGGCATTATACCAGCCCTTGAAAGTTCCCATGCAGTAGCTCATGCAATAAAACTAGCAAAGAAATTGGACAAAGACGATTGTATTCTAGTTAACTTATCTGGCCGTGGCGATAAAGACGTCGCGCAAATTTTTGATATGATGAAACAAAAATAATAAATACAGTTCAGAAAGCCTTGCAAAGTCCCAATGATGGATTGCAAGGCTTTTATGATGATTTATTGCGGGGTTAAGATGGCGCTCGATTTTGCGGTGTTGGCGCTCGATTCTGTGATGGTGGTGCTCGATTTTGCGGTCGCAGCGCTCGATTTCTGGGCGGCAGCGCTCGATTTTGCGGTCGCAGCGCTCGATTTCTGGGCGGCAGTGCTCGATTTTGCGGTGACGGTGCTCGATTTCTGGGCGGCAGCGCTTAATTTTTTTAACCAAGCGCGCTATTAAAATAAGTCCTTTATTCAGTCATTAGTCGAAAATCATAGCTTTATTTTGTACACTAATAGATAGGACAAACAATATTTAGCCTAAGGAGTAACAGATGAAACAGATTATTGAACTATTGAATGAACCACTTATTTTAGTTTTTGTCATTTTATTTCTTGGCTCTTGGCTTGGACAAATAAAAATAAAAGGACTCAGTTTAGGAGCAGCAGGTGTATTACTTGTTGCTATGGTGTTCGGGCATTTTGGCTATGAGGTTTCGCCGATTATCCAAAACCTTGGACTCAGTTTGTTCATTGTCGCCATTGGCCTTCAAGCCGGACCTAGTTTTTTCCGGATGATGCGTTCAAAAGGGATGATTTTTGGAATCATTTCCTTGCTCATTGTAACCATTTCAGTTGTTACGACGGTTATTGTAGCAAAAGCATTTCATATCTCACCTGCTTTGAGTGTCGGATTAATGACTGGTGCATTAACAAGTACACCTGGGCTTGCAGCGGCACTTCAAGCGACGGGTGATCCGCTCGCATCGGTTGGATATGGGATCGCCTATCCTTTTGGTGTATTAGCTGTCGTATTATTTGTTCAGCTTTTACCACGTATAACTAGAATAGATTTGAAAAAAGATTTAAAAGCAGCGAAAGACCCGATTAAAACAGATCAATCACCGGAAATGATTAAAGTCGTCGTCACTAATCCACAATTCCATAAAAAAACGTTACACGAGTTGGCTTTTAGTAAAAAATCAATTGTTATTAGCCGAATTATCCGTAACGGCCAAACAATGATTGCTCTAAGTGATAGCGTTATTTTACTCGGGGATAAACTAGTCGCTGTTGGTGTTCAACCTAATCTAAATAGCTTTAGTCGTGAAGTTGGAGAAAAAATTGACCTTGATTTAGAAAACCCAGACAACATTAAACTACGAAAAATAACCGTTGAGGCCGATGAGATGGTTGGGAAAAGTTTAAAAGAACTTAACCTTCGTCAAGCATATGGAGCAACTGTCACACGAATTGTTCGTAATGGAATTGAGATTAGACAAAATCCCAATATGCCCCTTATTCGCGGTGACGTTCTTACTGTTGTCAGTACAGAAGATCGCTTGAAAGAAATTGAAAAGCTCTTTTCAAAGAAAAAACTAACCGTTACAAACGTCCATATCTTTTCAATTAGTACAATTTTACTCATCGGTATATTAGTTGGCACGATACCTATTAAATTACCAGGCTTTGGGACAATTACATTAGGTGTTGCTGGCGGACCGTTATTTGTCGCCTTAATCATCGGACATTTTGGGCGCTTAGGCCCCATTCATGTGCGTTATTATGGACCAGCAAATCAGGTCATTCAAGAATTAGGGCTTGTCCTCTTTTTAGCTGGAGCCGGAACGACGGCGGGTCAAGGATTGATTGATGTGATTCAAACAGAAGGACTAAAGCTCGTTTTTGCAGGAACACTTATTACCATCATTCCAATTGTTCTAGGCTACCTCATCAGTAAAAAGGTCTTTAAATTAAGTGTCGTCCACTCATTAGGGGCTCTAAGCGGCGGTATGACAAGCACGCCTGCACTTGGTGCACTCAATCAACTAATTGACTCGGAAGATCCCGCGATTGCCTATGCAGCTGCTTACCCATTTGCGCTTATTTTTGTCGCTGTCGCTTCGCAGTTGATTGTGTTTTTTATTTAATTACTTATCTTGAATGATTTCTCCCACAGATGACAGACTGGGAAAAGAACTAATCTTTTCCCTTTAGTCAATTTCTTACTGTTTGGTAAACTCATGCCGAAAAAATGGGAGTTAATATCTTATAAAAATGCCTGGGTGAGTTCTTAGATAAAAATCGCGTTGGGATTGTATATTACTTATTCTACTCTTCACATTTTTATCAGATGGAACACTCCACTCGTTGTGGTTTTCAATTTTTCACCGAGTTTACATTGAGTAGAACTCCCCCACTCGCTGCGTTTTTCAATTTTTCACCGAGTTCGCATTGGGTAAATAGCAGACGAAGTTACTTAGTCTTTTTTCCTTGCGTACCAATCATTTAGATTAATTACCTAAAACTCTTATACGCCTGAATCCCAGCTGCTTCCTCAGCTGAAGTAATTGCGCGAACAACCGCCTCTTCCATCACTTTAACAGCCATACTACCAATTAAATCGACCGAAGCGGTTTGATTACCTGTACCAAGCGCGAAAATCGTGTCACCGTCAAACATCGTATGAGCTGGGTAAATTGTTCTAGCGAAAGCATTGTGAGTCATTTGGGCGATTTTTTTCGCTTCAGCTTTTGTTAAAGTAACATTAGCGGCTACGACACCAATTGTCGTATTGGCCCCAGCCTTTGCAAACGTATTCGGATTTGATTGCATAAATTCAATACTATCCATGATTTCTTTTGTCTCAGGGTCAATTGGCCCTGCTAAAATTGTTCCGGTTTTTGGGTCACGAATATCACCGACTGCATTCACGGCAACGATGGCCCCAACAACAATCCCGTTATTAAGATGGATTGATGCACTGCCTAATCCGCCTTTCATACAATGCTCCATGCCACGTAACTTTCCGACGGTCGCACCACATCCAGCACCGACATTACCAAATGGAAAAGAGCCCTTTCTTGCTTGTTTAGCAGCTTGATACCCCATCGCTTTATCGGGGCGAATCTCAGCATCACCTACTGCCAAGTCAAACAGGACAGCACCTGGTACTATCGGGACTTTCGCAACACCGACATCAAAGCCTATCCCCTGCTCCTCTAGATATTGCATGACCCCATCTGCTGCTTCTAAACCAAATGCACTTCCGCCAGATAAGGTGATTGCATGAACCTTGTCCACTAAATTAATTGGGTCCAATAAATCGGTTTCACGTGTCCCTGGTGCAGAACCGCGTACATCCACACCACAAACAGCACCTTTCTCAACCACTACAACTGAACAACCCGTCATTGCCTTCGTATTTTCCATATGTCCTACTTTAATACCAGGCACATCTGTAATATTTTCGAAAGACATGAATAACACCTCATTTTTCCATGCTCTTATTCCATTTTACAATTAAATCAAAAAAATGGCATACATTTGAAAATAAGTTGAAGGATTGGAAGTTTTGTTTCTCTTTCATATCAACTACTTAACAAATTTGTTTCATTTAGTCCTCACGAATTAAAAAACATGTCATAACCTGTTATAATAAAAGTGAGATTTGTTTCAAAGGGGCGATTTTTTATGGTAAAGGTTAAGATGAATGTTCAAACGGCATATCGAGGACAGTTACTTCGTTCTGGAAAAGTTTATGAAGTGGAAGAATCAACAGCTAAACGTTGGATTGCTGCTAAATTAGCCGAAAAAGTTGAAGAAGAACATTAAGTCAGCCCGTACATATAAATAAAACCGCTAGCCCATTTGGTTAGCGGTTTTTTGAATGCTCTTGCTGTTCGATTATATATGAGAGCTGTCTACCTATTTGCGAAGAATTCCTCTGCCTTCTCAAGATAAACTTCTTGTTCGGGTGTGAGATCATATTCTTCAACGATAGCATCAACTGGACATACAGCTAAACATGCACCACAGTCAATACATACGTCAGGATCTATGTAAAATTGATCAGGTCCTTCCTCAATACAATCTACTGGGCAGACACTAACACATTCTGCAGCTTTTTCATTTCGACACGGATCTAAAATAACAAAAGCCATCTATATTATACCTCCCTAATTTCGAAGTTTGTTCCTACACTTTATAATGATACACGACATAGCCGCTGCAAGCAATTAGCTTGCAACGGCTATTGTAATATAATGTCGGTTTTAGTCATTCTTTTTTAATTTCGCTAATGCCTCAGCAAATGGATTATTTTTAAATCCTTCATCCTGTTTCTTTAAATAGCGATTGACTTCTTTACGGGAGACATGATGTTTTTTCGCATGTTGACGCCGTTTATTAAAAGTTGAAAGCTTTTCACGATGGCCACAACGGCAATAAAAAGTTTGCCCTTCACCTTCACCACGTAGTTCCATTCGTTTGTGGCAATTTGGACAACGCGCATTCGTCGTTTTCGCGATATTTTTTCGCTGGCCACATGAACGGTCCTGACAGACGAGCATCCGACCGTGTTTGTTTTTTATTTCTAACATGAGCTTTCCACAGTCTGGGCACTGAGTACCAGTAATATTATCGTGCTTAAATGTCGCATCGCTCGTTTTAATTTCATGGACAATCTCTTTCGTATATGATTTAATTTCTGAAATAAACGCCTGTTTAGGTAGTATTCCTTTAGCAATTTGATTTAATTTCTTTTCCCATTCAGCGGTCAATGCTGGTGAACGTAAATCTTCTGGAACAAGCTCAAGAAGTTGCTTTCCTTTTGATGTTAAATGTATATATTTTCCACGCATTTCCATTAACGCACTGTTGAACAATTTATCGATGATATCCGCTCTTGTCGCAACTGTTCCAAGACCACCTGTTTCGTGTAATGTTTTTGCGAGATGCTTGTCCTCTTCATCCATAAAACGCGCCGGATTTTCCATTGCTTTCAGTAAAGTTCCTTCTGTAAAGCGCTCTGGTGGCTTCGTTTCTCCTTTATCCATCCGAATGGTCATATGCTCAACACGGTCACCTTTTTTCATCATTGGAATCGGCTTTTCTTCTTCAGCATCTTCATCATACGAACGATCATATAATGACTTCCATCCATGTTTTTTAACAAAATTCCCTCGCGCAATAAAGATTTCACCATCAATTTGTCCTGTTAGCGTTAATTGTTCATATTCATATGGTTCGGACAAGACAGCTAAGAAACGTTTAATAACGAGGTCATAAATTTTACGTTCTTTCGCATCTAAGTCCTCTAAAATCACCGGCTCTTCTGTTGGAATAATCGCGTGATGGTCAGTTACTTTCGTATTATCAACAACTGATTTCGGTAATGTCCATTTTTTTCTTTTTAATCGACTAGCTGTTGATGCATATTGATCAATCCCACAGGCATCTAGTCTTTCATTTAATGTCGGAACAATATCTGTTGATAGATAACGTGAATCGGTTCGTGGATATGTGAGCACTTTATGCCGTTCATATAAGCGCTGCATAATGGACAATGTTTCTTTCCCTGAAAAATTAAAAATCCGGTTCGCATCACGTTGTAATTCGGTTAAATCATATAATTGAGGTGCATATTTTTTTCGGTGTTTTTTATTTACATCCGTAACGATTAATGGCTTGTTCTTTAACTTTTGGACGGTGCTTTCTGCTTTTTCTTTTGAAAAAATTCGCGTTTGCTTTTGTTTATTTTGCCATGTCCATGTCACTGTACGCCCTGTTTCAGCCTTAATTTCATAAAATATTTGCGGCTTGAATGAGCGAATTGTTTCCTCGCGCATCGCCACCATCGCCAAAGTCGGCGTCTGTACTCGACCACTCGATAGCTGGGCATTGAATTTTGTTGTTAATGCTCTTGTCGCGTTTAAACCAACATACCAATCCGCTTCAGAACGTGCCACAGCTGATGCAAATAAATCTTCATACTTTTTTCCTGGTTTTAAGTTGTTGAATCCATCGCGAATCGCCTTATCAGTAACCGATGAGATCCACAATCTTTTGATAGGTTTTTGGACGCGCGCTTTTTCAATAATCCAGCGAGCCACGAGTTCACCTTCCCGCCCTGCGTCTGTGGCAATGACAATCTCATTGACATCTTTACGATTAAGCTGCGTCTTCACCGTATTGAATTGTTTTCCTGTTTGTCGAATGACAATTAATTTCATTTTATCAGGAAGCATCGGAAGCTCTTCTAACTTCCATGTTTTATACTTTTTATCATAAACTTCAGGCTGGGCCAGTGTAACGAGGTGCCCTAATGCCCATGTAACAATATACTTTTTCCCTTCGAAAAAGCCATTTCCTTTCTTATGGCACTTAAGGACACGGGCAATATCTCGTCCGACTGATGGCTTCTCCGCCAACACAACTGTTTTACTCATAAAAAAATCCTCTCTTTAAGTTGCTCTCCTTAGTTTATCATAAATGAAGGATGATAATCGATTCTATAAGTTATTAGTGGAAGCGCCTAGTGTGGATAACTCCGATCTTTGGGATGGACTTATCATTGAAGTGCTCAATCCGAGGCAACTTCACCCACGACAACGGACTTACTTAATATTGATGCACTTAATACGAGCTTACTCTTGTCTCGATTGAGGACTTGTAAATCATTGGAAAACCAATTACGATAAAAATTCATAAGCATGTTCATTGTTTCTATTAGATTACTTCCTACAACCTTTCAAAAAACTACATTTAGATTATCATCATTGCAGAATTTTACATAAATTATCATCTTTAACTTATTCACCTAAAATAACTTGATTTGCACTAAGATATGTCATAGTATTTATGTAATAAAGTCTATTAAAAATTCAAGAGAGGGTTGATACAGTGTTTCATGAGCATCGAAAGCCTATTAAGCCAAAGGAACTCCAAATTCTCCAATTACTATCTCCACGCAAAAAATTTTCTTACAAAGAAAAACAAACCTATAACAATCTTATGAAAGGTTACAATGGTGAAAAGCAATTTTACACTCTACTAAAAAAACATTTATCTTCTTCAGGGATTATCCTCAGCGATTTACTTCTTGAGATTAACAATTCTGTTTTTCAAATTGATAATGTCCTCGTCCGCAATAAGACCATTTTCCAATTTGAAGTAAAAAATTATGATGGTGAATTTTATATTGAAAATGGGGACTGGTATATAGCAGGAACAAGAAAAGAGATTAGTAACCCATTATTACAATTAAAGAAAAGCAATTATTTATTACGCCAGTTATTACAAAAACTAGGATACAATCTCCAAGTAAGACCATATCTCGTTTTTATCAATCAGGAATTTACTTTATATCAGCTTCCACTTAAACTCCCTATCATACTTCCAAATCAATTAAAACGTTTCATTAAGAATTTAAATAATACACCTGCAAATCCCCATAAATACCATACTGACATAGCTAGAGATTTGGTTGCTTCGAATATCAAAGATTCTTCGTATGAAAACTTTCCTGAATATGACTATCATCAATTAAGAAAAGGTATGACTTGTCCGAAGTGTTACACTTTTTTAATTCGCTATAACAAACAACATGTTAAATGTGAAAATTGCGGTCATATCGAAAATATTCAAAGCGCGATTTTAAGAAGTACATGCGAGTTCAAGCTCTTATTTCCCAATAAAAAAATTACAACAAGTATTATCTTTGATTGGTGTGAATTAGATCTTTCTAAGTTCACGATTAGACAGGTTCTTTCGAATCATTTAAAACAAATCTACAAAGGGCGTTATACGCATTATGAATTTGTTAATCAACAGGATAAGTTAAGAATACTGTGATACTCACAATCAAACTATTAGATAAATTTTAGGCGTCAAACACCATGTCGTGTTCCAGACGTCTTTTTTTCTGCGAAGTAACTTCAACCACGATGGCTGACTTACTTAAAATTGAAGTGCTTAATCCGAAGTAACTTCAACCACGATAACAGACTTACTTAACATTGATGCGCTCAATCCGAAGTAACTTCAACCGAGATGACAGACTTACTTAACATTGAAGTGCTCAATGCGAAGTAACTTCAACCACGATGGCAGACTTACTTAACATTGAAGTGCTCAATGCGAAGTAACTTCAACCGAGATAACAGACTTACCTAGCATTGATGCGCTCAATCCGAAGTAACTTCACCCCCGATAACAGACTTACTTAACATTGAAGCACAATCAAAAAACTTGTCCCCACAATTTTTCCATCTTGCCCATACCCAGTATGACATTCCACCATACACTATAGGTATATCGATCAAACTCCTTCGTGACAGCAAATTCCAGCCCAAACTCAAATTTATTTCCTGAAAACTGTCACACCATATAATTTCTAGCGTATGTTACTAGTTATAACCTACGATTAGCTTAATCATGACACAGCGTATGTTTCAAATATGGTGTGACTGTAAATTTGAAATAAAAGGATTGGTTATATGCTATATATTATGGGTTTTTTGTTCTTAATCATCGCAGTAAGTATCGATGGATTTGGAGTCGGCATGACGTATGGCATGCGCCAAACAAAAGTACCATTAATAGCTATATTTATTATTATGTGTTGCTCTGGAGTAACCGTATTCGTCGCAATGATGATTGGTGACTTCTTGAACCGAATCATAACGACTCAACATACGGAGATGCTAGGAGGAAGTATTTTAATCGGGTTAGGACTTTTTTCTCTATTCCAAATCCTCCGTTCAAAAAAAGAACAACAACTTAAAACTTCGTCAACAGCAGCAAAAGGGACGCTCCACGATGTTAAAACGGTGCTAACTACACCAGAAAGAGCCGACCTCGACCAATCTGGCAATATATCATCTGGAGAAGCTCTATTACTTGGCTTTGCTTTAGCAATGGATGCCTTTGGTGCAGGAATCGGTGCAGCTATGTTAAATTACCCGCCTCTGATAACAGCATGCTTAATTGCAATGATGAGTGGACTCTTTCTCATATTCGGAATTTATATGGGGTATATACTCATAAAAAAACAATATTTCCAACAGCTATCTTTTTTACCAGCTATTCTTTTAATTACAATTGGGTTAACAAATATTTTATTATAAGAAAAGAGTGGCATGTTGCACTACATCGCCACTCTTTTTTCATTTATCATCCGCTATTTCTTCTTCATACGGATTACCGTTCATTTTTACTGTTTTATCGAACTGCCCAATATCGTATTTATTTCCCCCAACATTTACGACAATATTATAAATTGTACATTTAGCTCGTTTGGCCCCGCAATCAAATGATTCATAACCCATTTCATTTAATGATGTTTTCATCAAATCATTAATTTCTCCAAGACTTAACTCAGCGAATTCATCTTTAGCATTAGCCATAATCGTATAATTCAAATAGTAATAATCCCCTTCACGTCGCGTATCTTTCATATCAAAACTAATCGTACCTAAATAAGGTGCTAAACTCGTTTGCTTGATACGCTCAACTTCTAATTCAACGAGTGCCTCATCTGGATCTGTCCCAGTACAAGCTGTTAGAAAAATAATGAAAAAAATACTACATAAAGCAAATACCCGCTTCATATAATCCCCTTCCTCAAGAGCTTCTATCGTTGTCTTTCCTTACTATTTGTACCATAGTTAAGGGGAAAGTGCCACCGATTTATCCAACTTACAAGACGAGAATGTAGCTTGAAACTGTTCTCGAGCAAGTACGGGTTAGTATTTCCGGTTATTCATGACATATTTGTGATAAAAAACCTTATAACCCTTTAACCATACCACCATCGACAATTAATGATTGACCGGTAATATATGTGTTAGCACCAGAGGCTAGAAAAACAACGGCCTTCGCAAATTCCTCTGGCTTACCAAATCGTTGAAAAGGAATGGCCGATTCTTTTTCTTTAATAACTTGCTCAACTGGAACCCCACGACTTTCAGCATTCATTTCATTCAACTCTATAATGCGATCTGTCATAATTGTTCCCGGACCAACAGTATTAATGAGAATTTGATGAGGACCAAATTCCTGTGAAAGACTCTTCGTTAACCCTAAGACACCCGGTCGCATTGTATTCGATAAAAGTAACTGGTCAATGCTTTCTTTTATCGATGAAGAACTTAAGTTAACAATTCGCCCACTCTGTTGTTTTTTCATAAATGGTAGCACTTCACGAATCGTCCGTACAAAGCTTAATAAATTCAGCTCAAACGCGTGGTACCAATCGTCATCTGTCATCTCTTCAAACAATCCTGCTGGTGGACCACCTGCATTATTAATTAACACATCAACCGTTCCATATAATGTGACAGCTTGTTGTACCATCTGTTTAATTTGTTCTGGATTCTTCATATCACAGACGATATAATCCACCGATTTTTGACCACTATTCTGGATTATCTCTGCTTTCGTCTTTTTTAATGCTTCTTCATCACGGCTACTGATTAACACATTTGCCCCATTCTTGGCAAATTCCATCGCCACTGCTTTTCCCAATCCTTTACTTGCAGCTGTTACAATGACTGATTTCCCTTTTAATTTTAAATCCATTAAAACACCCTCCACTCTATAATAGGTTTAATAAAACAGTTAGCGTCACAACACTCATGATCGTTGTTATGAGTGTAATCGTTGAAACAAGATTCGGTTCCGCATCAAACTCCACAGCAAACAGTGTCGTTGTTACCGCTGTCGGCATGGCTGAGATAATAATCATCACAGATCCAAGTAGAGGCTCTACTGAAAAAATATGTACAAATAAGAAAGCTAAAGTCGGAGAAACAATCATCTTAAGCAAAACGGATGTGGACACGACTTGCCAGTTCATCTCTAGTCCTTTAATGGATGCCAATTGCATGCCTAGAACAACCATCATCACTGGTATCGAACCGTCAGCTAAAAGGCTAATCATTGAGTATGTCGTATCAGAAAGCTCAATTTGGCCTTTTTGAAATAAAAATGCAAAAATCGCTGCATAAGTTGCTGGCATTTTAAAAATCGTTAATACAGCTTGTCCAATCGAACGTTTCCCCCGTGATGCATAATAGACACCGAATGAATTCATTAATAGAGATTGAACAACCATAAAAAAGATCGCATAAGGGAAAGCTTCTTCCCCGAGGCCAAAATAAATAATCGGTGCACCATAATTTCCAGCATTCATGAAGACAGATGCTAACATCGAAGCACTCTCTGTCGCTTTTGACCAGCCGAATAATGTAGCGAGAATTTTGTTTAAAGTAATTAAAACGATTAATAAAAAAAGAGCAAACAGAAATAAAGTCATAAATTGCTGATCAAATGTCGATTCGTACAAATTTTTAAAAACAAGGGCTGGGAGAAAGATGTATATCGCCATTGTCGATATCGATTTGACATCTAAAAATCGGATCCGTTGTAATACATAGCCAATTAAAAACACGATTGTCGTCGGCAAAACAGCACTAAAAAACACATCCATGATGACAGCTCCCAAATTTTTTCTCTACATATTATTTAGCTTACCATATTTTTGTAAAAATGATTACTGTTCAGTTAATTGACATGATTTTTACCAAAAATAAAAAAGAGCGTTAAATCGCTCTTTTTTCGTTCATTATGCTGCTGCTTCTGCACTTTTATAAGCATCAATAATAGATGTTAGAATAAAGCCAATTGATGAAGAGAACATAAATGCAATGCCCCAGCCACCAAGGCCTGCTCCTAAAATTGTCACTTTTCCTACAATCGTTGGGATCGTTGCTAAAATGACACCAGACGCGAAAATAACCATTCCTGGATAATATGGAAGGTATTTAGCACGTGATGACGCTTTTAATAGGCCGACTCCAAGTAAGACCAAGACTATAGTCATGACAGCACCAATTAATAGCACTGATTGTACCATCAAATCACCTCATATAATCATATGTAATAGACCTTCTCAATTACATTATTTTAGCCTTTCCATCAATAAAAGTCAATCAAAACACTATTTACATAGTGGAAAGGTGCTTTTTAGGTTAACCTGGAATGATTTCATTTTTTAATGAATACATTTAAACCAAGCATCTTTTAATAGATATTGAGAAACGAAAGGGGGAGCTGGACACTGAGAAGAAGAAAAAAATATAAGCAACATTATTTTGAAAGGAGGATTTTTCATGAAAAAAAGTTTTATTTGGCAAATTATTGGCGCCTTTATTTTGGCACTTATCGTCGGGCTTCTATTCAGAGAAAAGGCTGCCTATGTCGAACCGCTTGGGGATCTCTTTTTAAGACTCATTAAGTTTATAATTGTCCCACTTATTTTAACGACTATCATCGTCGGAATGTCCAGTACGAATGACTTAAAAAAGTTGGGTCGTTTGGGTGGAAAAACGATTTCCTATTATTTAATTACCAGTTTTATCGCGATATCGATTGGTATTCTTTCTGGCATCATCTTTTCACCTGGAAGTGGTACAGATATTAAATCTCCTGATACGAATGTTGAAGCAGCTGAAACCGATGGGATTCTACAAACAATCTTAAACATCATTCCAACAAACCCACTTGAATCACTCGCTAATGGAGACATCTTACAAATTATCTTCTTTGCGATTTTTATTGGAATAGGGATTGCCTTAATCGGTGAAAAAGCTGCACCTGTTCAAAACTTTTTTGATGGCTTTGCCGAAATTATGTATCGGATCACAGGCATTGTGATGACTCTTGTTCCCTTTGGTGTATTCGGGTTACTTGCACCTGTTGTTGGAACTTATGGATTATCCGTTTTATTACCTCTCATTAAATTAATTGCTGCGATGTTAATCGCCAGTCTTATTCATATCTTTATTATTTACGCTATTGCCGTCAAATCGCTCGGAAAAATGAGTCCACTTCATTTCTTTAAAGGTATTTTTCCGGCCGCTTCAGTCGCATTTAGTACATGCAGTAGCTCTGGAACACTTCCTGTCACAATGAAGAATACCGAAGAAAATCTTGGTGTATCCAAAGAAACATGCAGTTTTATTCTCCCACTCGGTGCCACAATTAACATGGATGGAACAGCCATTTATCAAGGTGTCGCTGTCATGTTCATTGCTCAATACTTTAATACAGAACTTACCCTCACTCAATTATTAACTGTCGCTCTTATCGCCACACTTGCTTCAATTGGTACAGCGGGCGTTCCAGGTGCAGGTATGATTATGCTAACAATGGTTCTTGCTGCTGTCAATTTGCCATTAGAAGGGATTGCATTAATTGCTGGAATTGATCGGATTCTAGATATGATTCGTACAATGATTAATATTGTTGGTGATGCTTCGGCAAGTGTCGTTATAGAAGAATCAGAAAGAAAATGGGCTGAATCAACTACATCATAATACCGTAAATTATGATTAAATTGGAACGTGTAAATGGCTTTAAAAATGAAGCAAGTGGAGAAGTAGGCGACTATTTCTCCACTTGTTTTTTCCGTTAAATGTTGTGAGTGTTTTAATCATATAAATGTCTCGCACAAAGGGCTGAGCTTTAGTATCACAATTGATGCTCCAATAGTATACACGTGCGGCTCCACGTGTAGTGTTAAATTTCTCTCCGTTCACAAAATAGATACATTCTCGTTAAAATAGGCCTTTAGTTCCACTTTGTTAGTACCGATATAACATACAGTAGTTATTTTATCCTTTTCTCACTAAAAGGAGTTTTATCTTAAAAAAACATTCAGTTTCAATGAGTCAACTTCTTTTGGAATATATAGAACGAGGTGGCAACTAATGAAGGGATTATTTAATTTCAAAAAAATACGTTCTAAAATTTTATTAGCTTTTTCAATTATTCTCGTATTAATCGTTATTCTTGGAATCATTAATTTAACAACTATTAACAAGATGAACAAAGAAACAGAGGATATGGTAGACAGACATCTTCCATCCCTCATCGCAAGTCATGACATGTCTTATAATGTCGCTCAGCGTCTTGGATTTTTAAGAGGTTTTTTACTGTATGGTGATGAATCATATCGAACGCTTTTTAATGACTACACACAAGAAGTAATGGAAATTGAACAAAAATTACGTGCTGAGTTTTCGAATCAGGACTTAGAAGAGTTATTTCAATTGGAAAAACAGTGGCTTGATCATGCGAACCAAGCATTTCTTCTACATGATGAAGGAAAAAAAGATGAAGCCGTCGATTTTTTAGCGGGAGAACCAACAGAACTCGCTCGTGATATCATGGAGCATTTAGAAAGCTTTTCTAAAACATCAAATGAAAATATCATTACTGATGGACAAGCTAATATGAAACAAGGACAGAATTCCTTTATTTATATGACCATCACGTTTATCGTCACGCTTATTGTTGGATTTTTAATCGCATCATATGTTTCTAGGCTTATTGCAAACCCTGTTCAAAAGGTTATGGAACGCTTAAAACTAATTGCAGATGGTGATTTAACAGAAAATGATTTAGCGATCACAACACGTGATGAAACAGGGCAACTAACAGAAACAACAAATGTCATGAATAGTCAATTACGTAATCTGATGCAGGAAGTGAATCAAGTTTCTGAGACAGTGAGTGCCCAAAGTGAAGAATTAATGCAAGCAGCAGATGAAGTTAAAGTGGGGACTGAACAAATTTCCTCAACAATGCAGGAACTCGCTTCTGGTGTTGAACAACAAGCGAATCACGCAAGCCATGTTTCATCATTTACGCAGACGTTTTCAGATCAAGCTAAAGCAGCGAATGAAACAGGTACGGATATAAAGGCAGCAAGTTCACATGTTCTAAAGTTAACAAACGAGGGTGCGGAATTAATGCAAGGTTCTTCAGACCAAATGCAAAAAATTGATCAAATCGTTCAAGATGCCGTAAAACGTATGAGAGGGCTTGATTCACAGACGAAAGCTATCACAGAACTTGTCGCAGTAACACAAGACATTGCAGAACAAACGAATTTACTTGCGTTAAATGCTGCTATTGAAGCAGCACGTGCTGGTGAACATGGCAAAGGTTTTGCTGTTGTAGCTGACGAAGTACGAAAATTAGCTGAAGGTGTAGCAAATTCGATTTCTAATATTACAGGGATTGCTTCCAATATCCAAATCGAGTCAGAAAATGTAACGAAATCACTAGAGGATAGTTATAAAGAAGTCGAAAACGGGACGAAACAAATTCAACATACGCATCAGATGTTTGAGCAAATCAATGATGCCATTACAGATGTCGCTGATAACATTGAAATCATTTCAGACACATTAGCAAACTTTGCATCACGAACTCAAGAGATGAACACATCAATTGAGGAAGTGGCATCCATCTCTGAACAGTCCGCAGCTGGAGTTGAACAAACATCTGCATCATCCGAGGAAGTTGCCAGTTCAATGGAAGAAGTCGCTGGTAGTGCTTCTCAGCTTGCAAAACTCGCTGAACAATTGAATGATCTCGTCCGACAATTTAAAATATAGTCGATTCACTTAGTTTTCGGTATAATATAGATATAGGAAGAAGTAGTTCTATCCTTCCTATATCTTTTTTTTGCAGGATTTTACAAATTAATAGCGAATAAAAATAATACATAAGGGGGAATTTTATGTTAAAGTTTTCAGATTATGCTTATGAACGTCCAGATGTTAAAGCCGAAAAGGAACAAGCATTACAATTAATTCAAGCGTTTAAAGAGGCAACCTCGGTTGAGGAACAAATGAAGGCAGTTGAAGCGATTAATAAATACCGCAATCGACTATCTACACTAAGTAATCTCGCATTTGTCAGAGCATCAATTGATACAAATGATGAATTTTATAAGGAAGAACGTGATTTTTGGGATACTTTTTCGCCAGAAATCCAAGAATGGGATACGTTATTCTATAAAGAATTATTAGAATCACCTTACCGGGAACAATTAGAAGAAAAGTGGGGCACACAATTATTTAAGCTAGCAGAATATGAATTGAAATCTTTTTCACCGGAAATTATTCCATTATTGCAAGAAGAAAATAAATTAGTATCCGAGTATTCTAAGCTAGTCGCTTCTGCCCAAATCGAATTCCAAGGAGAAATTTATACATTAGCTCAACTTGGACCATTTTTACAACATGAAGACCGTACAGTTCGTAAAAAAGCACTCGATGCTAGAACGAGTTTTTTTGAAAAGCATAGTGATGAATTCGATTCAATCTATGACAAGCTCGTTAAATTACGTCATAAAATCGCTAAGAAGCTTGGCTACAAAAATTTCGTTGAACTTGGTTATGTTCGTATGTCACGAATTGATTATAATCAAGAAATGGTCGCCCGTTTTCGTAAGCAAGTTGAAGAAGTCGTCGTGCCACTTGTTACAAAGTTATATGAACGACAAGCGAAACGAATTGGTGTATCCGATTTTAAATTTTATGATGAAAGTTATCATTTCAAAACGGGTAATGCAACACCAAAAGGATCGCCTGAATGGATTATTGACAACGGAAAGAAAATGTATGAAGAACTTTCTCCTGAAACAGCAGAATTCTTTAATTTTATGCTTGAACGTGAATTGATGGATTTAGTCGCTAAAAAAGGGAAAGAAGCAGGCGGATATTGTACGTTTATCGCTGATCATAACGCACCATTTATTTTCTCAAACTTTAATGGAACATCAGATGATATTGATGTATTAACACATGAAGCTGGGCACGCCTTCCAGTTTTATTCTAGTCGCGACTTAGGTGTTCCAGAATACTTAATGCCAACAAGTGAATCGGCTGAAATTCATTCCATGAGTATGGAATTTTTCACATGGCCATGGATGGAACTGTTTTTCAAAGAGGATACCGAAAAGTATCAATTCTCGCATCTAGCGGGTGGCTTAATTTTCCTCCCTTATGGTGTTGCTGTCGATGAATTCCAGCATCTTGTCTATGAAAATCCGGATTGGACACCTGTGGAAAGAAAAGCTGCTTGGAAGAGATTAGAAGAGAAATACTTCCCACACCGTGACTATGATGGTCAACCTTATCTTGAAGCGGGTGGCTTATGGCAACGTCAAGCCCATATTTACCAAATACCATTCTATTATATCGATTATACATTAGCACAAATCTGCGCATTCCAATTTTGGAAGAAATCACGTGAAAACCATGAAGAAGCGTGGAAAAATTATCTTAACCTATGTCAACTAGGCGGATCTAAACCGTTTCTTGGTCTCGTCGAAGCAGCAGGTCTTGACTCCCCATTTGAAGAAGGAACAGTTGAATCTGTTGTTCAATCGATTGAAGCTTGGTTAGATCGTGTTGAAGATGATAAACTGTAATTGATGAAAAAATGTAATAGAAATAGCACAAACTGATAACACAGTTTGTGCTATTTTTTATTAGGGAGCTGGCCAACTGTAGCAGTCGATGTGATATAAATTGGGATAGTAGTGAAGATGTATAGAATAGTTGAAATCCTAATGTGATATAACTCGAGAAGAGAGAAAGGACTTGGAGAGCATTGAAGTCCCCAATGTGAAATGTGAGCGAAGACTTACAGGGCATTGGGGAAATAAAAGGAATAATATGCGCTCTAGGAACACGGTCTTGTGTAACATTGGAGTGGCAAACATGGTCCAACACCAGTAACAGCTATATAAATGCGTACAAAAGTAAACAAGCGGAAAAGTCATTTACGACTTTTCCGCTTCCATCATATTTTAATAATTCAGCATCGTTTAAACTGCATCTTGCCAACTAGCAACTTGCTCTTCTAGTGGAATATTTTCACCGCGTTTCCTTCGGGCATAATAGAAAAATAGTGCCACAAGAACAATTGAAATAATCGTCGCTAATAAATAGGATACATCGAGTGGCATACTGAATCCAATTGGCGCATTTAAAATATAAGTCGTTGTCGCCATCAGCATGAATACACCCGGAATTAATGAAATCCAGTAATTTTTTCGGGCCAAATATAGATACATAGCTCCGACAAAAAGGGCGATGACCGCTGTTGATTGATTTGCCCATGAGAAATAACGCCATAAAAGGGTAAAATCAATTTGCGTTAAAGCGATTGAAATCGCAAATAATGGTAAAGCAATCCAAATACGATTTTTAATTTTTTCCTGTGAAATATTCAGATAATCAGCGATAATCATGCGTGCACTTCTGAATGCCGTGTCACCAGATGTGACTGGTAAAATAATGACACCTAAGATAGCTAGTGTACCACCGACTGCTCCTAGCATTAAGGTTGATGCTTCACTGACAACCGCAGCTGGTCCGCCAGCCGCTAATAATTCATTTAACCCGCTCGAACCGTTAAACATGCTCATCCCTGCAGCTGCCCAAATCATTGCAATAATACCTTCTGCAATCATCATCCCGTAAAAAATCCTTCGACCTTGCGATTCGTGCTGTGTTGTTCTCGATATAATTGGTGTTTGTGTCGCGTGAAATCCTGACAATGCCCCACAAGAAATCGTTAAAAATAGTAACGGAAAAATAGGTACTTTCTCAGGGTGCAAATTGGCTAACGTCAATTCTGGAATCGGTGCTTTCGTAACAATCAATCCAATCCCAACTCCTAGCGCACTAATAATAAGTAATGCACCAAAAATAGGATAAAACCGTCCGATAATCTTATCAATCGGCAATAATGTCGCTAGGAAATAATAAATAAAGATTGCTGCAATAATCAAACCAAGTGAACCCCAGCCATTCATTAAATTATGCAATAGTTCTGCTGGCGCTGTAACAAAAACGGTGGCAACAAGGACTAAAAGTAAAATAGCAAAGGCATTGACGACATGCTTCATAAATTTACCAAGAAATTTACCTGCTAACTCTGGTAAATGAGCACCGCGATTTCGAATAGAAATCATCCCTGTTAAATAGTCATGAACCGCTCCGGCAAAAATAGCTCCAAACACGATCCATAAAAACGCAACTGGCCCATACAGTGCCCCCATAATCGGTCCAAAAATAGGTCCGACACCTGCAATATTTAACAACTGAATGAGTGAGTTTCTCCCAGAACCCATCGGTAAATAATCGACATCATCTCGACTTGTGTATGCGGGTGTTTTACGAGACTGATTGACCCCAAATGTTTTCTCCACAAATTTACCATACGTAAAATAACCGACGATAAGTAAGACGATTCCAAGTAAAAATGTGTACACCATGTTCCCCCCCTTTGTGATTTATGATTCTCTTTACGGACATGTCCAAAGAACGCTGCCCTATCCCTTGTATCCGCTTACAACTATTTTAGTTGATATCGTTGAATATTTCAAATATAAAATATTGGTTGGTAATTATATACAATATATAATAATAAAAAAGGGCGCCCTCTAGCCCTAAAATAGACTTATGGTCACCCACTACCCTAATCAAAACATCATATCATGTAATTGACTTACATCGACATTACCACCAGAAATAACGGTCACAATGTTTTGGTCTGTCGCTTGAATATGCCCAAACATTGCGGCTGCTAGTGTCACAGCGCTTGATGGCTCAATTATTTGTTTCATACGTTCCATGACGAATAACATCGCTTGACGAATTTCTTCTTCGCTAACGAGTACAAGGTCATCAATATATTTTTGGACAATCGGAAAAGTTAATTCGCCTGGTTGACTCGTTCTTAAACCGTCAGCAATTGTTGACGTTTGACCAATCGATGTGATTTCGCCATTTTTTAATGACAGATATGTATCTTTAGCTAGCTCTGGCTCTACACCAATAACTTTAACGCTTGGCTTCGTTTCTTTGATTGCTGTTAAAATACCAGAAATTAAACCGCCACCACCAATAGGCACAACGACAAGGTCTACGTTTTCGACCTGTTCTAAAATCTCTAAACCGATTGTACCTTGGCCAGCCATGATTAATGGATCATCATACGGCGGAATAAATACCCCCGCTTTTTCTTCCGCTAAAGCTTTGGCACGAGGAATACGCTCCCCTGACGTATACCCACATTTTTCAACGCGGCCACCATAAGCTTCAATCGCTGCTACTTTACTGCGATTAGCATCCTTTGGTACAACAATCGTTGCTGGAATGCCTAGCTGATGAGCAATGTAGGCAACGGCTTGTCCGTGATTACCAGAAGATGCCGCTGTTACCCATGTTGCCCCATCTTTTACAGCATGTTTTACCTTATTTGTTGCACCGCGAATTTTAAAAGATCCGGTTTTCTGTAAATGTTCCGCTTTTAAAAACACATGATTACCACAAGCTTCAGATAATTTCGCCGATGTCATAACCGGTGTTCGATGTATGTCTCCTTTAATCATCTCACGTGCTGCTTGAATTTGTTCTAATGTCAGCATCGTTGAAAATCCCCCTTTTCTTCATTTCAACTGTTTAAACCAGCCCTTTTCTTTATAATGTGAGACAGCTTCAATTCGATTACTTACTTCAAGTTTATCCAAAATGACAGATACATAGTTTCTTACTGTACCATAGGTTAAATGGAGTTCATTTGCGATGTCTTTCGTACTTTTCCCTTCAGCTATTAAATAAATCACTTGTTGTTCTCGTTCTGTAAGCGGATTACCTGTATCAAACGCTAAATCGATTAACTCTGGGGCGTAAATTTTTCTGCCATCCATAATAATTCGAATAGAATTAGCCAGCTCCTCACTTGGACTATCTTTTAGTAAATAGCCACTCACTCCAGCATCTCTAGCACGCTCAAAATATCCACTACGCGCAAATGTCGTCAAAATAATGACTTTACAAGAATCGTCCTTCAAATGTTCTGCGGCATCAAGCCCGCTCATGACTGGCATTTCTATATCCATAATACAAATATCCGGCTTAGATTGTCTAACTAAACGAAGTGCTTCTTCCCCATTTTTCGCCTGACCGACAACTTCCATATCCTCTTCTAAATTCAGTAATGCAGCTAGAGCACCAAGTAACATCGTTTGATCCTCAGCAATCACAATACGAATCACATGACGACCCCCTCTGTAATTAATCAGATTGTTTAATAACATTTGGTATTTGAATCGTTAACTGGGTTCCGTGTATTGAAGCAATTTTTAAACTACCGTTAACAAATTCTAAACGTTCGCGCATTCCTTGGATACCATTATTTCTAAGCGATATATTTTTCTTCGTAATACCTACACCATCATCTTCAACTCGCATCAACCATTGTTCCGGAGAATGGTTAATCCTTATTTTACAAGACGTCGCCTGACTATGTTTCACGACATTTGTAATAGCTTCCTTTAAACACATTACTAACGTGTTTTCCACAAGTAATGGCGTATTTGTTAATGTGACATCCCCTTCAATTTCACATGAAATTTGTGCCGCTTTCAATAATTGTTTTACGCGAATGAGCTCTTCTTGAAGCTTTTCTCCCTTCATATTGTATACCATTTCACGGACTTCTTTTAAGGCAATGCGTGCGGTTTGTTGGACATCTGCTATTTCTTCTATCGCTTGCTCAGGTTTTTTCGTAATTAAACGTTTCGCCAAATCACTTTTTAAACCAATCAATGAAAGCTTTTGTCCTAATGTATCATGTAAATCCCTTGCAATACGCTGTCTTTCTTCTAATACCATCAGTTGGGAAATCTTTTCACGCGCTGCTTTTAGTTCTTCTTCCAGTCGTTCACGTTTATTCCTGCTATACATATTTAATGGTAAAAGAATCACACCTAATATACTGAAGATAATAAATGGCCATTGTGAAAGGAGAATGTCTCTTTGAATAAAAAAGCCAATCCCTACGGCTATGACGGTCGTGACAAGATGGGTAGTATAAAAAGTGATAAAGCGACGTTTTTCTTGAATGTTTCCGATATAAAACGCAAGAAACAAAGAGAAGTAAACATAACCTAGTAAAATGGTCATAATGATACTTATTGCCATTTCCACACTTAGAGCAACATGTACGGTCCATCCACTCGATAAAAATGACAGTCGATAAGCAGTAAAAAACAAAACGACCATCATTATTCCAAAAATAATCCCAGCTGTTGAAGCTGTTTTAAAAACAAAATATAACGGGAGGATACAGAAAATAACCCATACATAAGCACTTAACCCCGTGTTTTTCGGGATGATATGATACCAATTTTGCCTTTTATTTTCCATATGGTTCTCCCCTTTCTCCTATTTTAACGAACATTATCATAGTATCAGTATATCACGCACATATCATACCGAATGAAAAAACCTCCCGATTAGGAAGGTTTATTTTTCTTGCAAGCTTGATTTTAACGCTATACCTTTTTGCATCGCTTTCAGTTCTTTAAATGTGATAAATGAACGGTTTTTCTCATCGTATAATCGAAAGCGAATCGCCTGTAAGCTCGACTTTAGCGTAATTGTTGTTGCCTTTTGCAATGGTGGAATCGTTTCATGAGCCTTCTCTAAATGATAGTTCGGCACTCTAGGGCTAAGATGGTGAACATGGTGAAAACCAATATTTCCAGTTAACCACTGTAAAATTTTTGGAAGTTTATAGTATGAACTTCCATCAACAGCTGCCTTAACAAAATCCCATTCTTCTTCATTTTCAAAATAAGAATCTTCAAATTGATGTTGCACATAAAACAACCAAATACCTAATGTTCCAGCAATAAACATAATTGGTAATTGAATCATTAAAAATGCTTGCCAACCGATTAACCAGATGAGTGTCGCATATAATAACACAACTAATACATTGATTAAATACGTATTGAGGCGTTCACGACGATTCGCACCTTTACGATTAAAACGGTTTGAGATGAAATATAAATATAATGGGCCAAACCCAAACATAATAATCGGGTTGCGATATAAACGATATGCCATCCGTTTCCATGGTGATGCAGATAGATATTCATCGACCGTCATAATCCAGACATCACCAGTTCCAATTTTATCCAGGTTACCACTTGTCGCATGGTGGATCGCGTGGTTTCGCTTCCATTTTTCAAAAGCAAAAAGCGTCATTACTCCTGTAAACGTCCCAACGATTCGATTCCATTTACTACTATTGAAAAACGAGCCATGGGTACAATCATGAAAAATAATAAAGGTACGGATCAAAAATCCAGCTGCAATAATTAATATCGGCAGTGTGAGCCAATAGGAAATCGCCAAACTTTCATATGCTAAATACCAAAGCAAAAAAAACGGAACAACGGTGTTTAACAATTGAAAAATACTCGATTTCATATTTGCATTGGTAAAAGGTTGCACACTTTTTCTCAATTGTGCTTGTTTTTGTTTATGTTTCATCTTATGACTTCCTCCTAAACGGATTCTACTCCTAGTATAGGGAATAAAACAGAATGAAATAAGTCATAAATGTCAGAAGTTAATATGACAAATGTCATATCCCAGAATACCCAAGACGTTATTTCGAGTTAAAAAAGTCGCATTGAAAATTCCAACACGACCAAATTAAAAAATGTTATTTATATTTAAATTTACGAGTCGCATTGACTGCTTCAACCCAACCGTTATATAAATGTTCCCGTTCATCTTCACTCATTTTCGGAACAAAGGTATGATTGACTTTCCACTGCTCACCAATTTCAGCTTTATCTTTCCAATAACCAACAGCAAGTCCCGCTAAATAAGCAGCACCAAGAGCAGTCGTCTCTTGAACAACGGGGCGGTCTACTCGGACACCGAGCATATCGCTTTGAAATTGCATCAAGAAATCATTTTGGACCATACCGCCATCAACACGTAACGCTTTTAAATCAATATCCGAATCAGCTTTCATCGCATCAAGAACATCTTTCGTCTGATAAGCGATTGCTTCTAATGTCGCACGAATAACATGCTCCTTCGTTGTTCCTCGTGTTAATCCGAACATAGCGCCTCTTGCTTCACTGTCCCAATATGGTGTTCCTAACCCAACAAAAGCTGGGACAACATAGACGCCTTGAGTCGAGTCGACACGTGTCGCATATGTTTCACTTTCTGACGCTTCTCTAAACATGCGCATCCCATCTCTAAGCCATTGTACAGCTGAACCAGCAACGAAAATACTACCTTCTAAAGCGTATTCGACTTTTCCATCCAATCCCCAAGCGATCGTTGTTAAAAGTCCACTTTTTGAGGCGACAGCTTTTTCACCTGTATTTAAAAGCATAAAACAACCAGTTCCATACGTATTTTTCGCCATTCCACTTTCAAAACAAGCTTGCCCGAATAAAGCAGCTTGCTGATCACCTGCAATCCCTGCAATCGGAACTTTCTCACCAAAGAAATGATAATCGATTGTCTCTGCATATATTTCGGAAGACGCTTGAACTTCTGGAAGCATTGATTGAGGTACTTGCAAAATCTCAAGTAGTTCATCATCCCATGTTAAATCATGAATATTAAACATTAATGTTCTAGAGGCATTCGAATAGTCGGTCACATGTGCTTTTCCACCAGATAATTTGTAAACTAGCCACGTATCAATCGTACCAAACATTAAGTCACCGTTTTCAGCCTTTTCCCTAGCCCCATCAACATGGTCTAATATCCACTTCGCTTTCGTACCGGAAAAATACGGATCCAATAATAATCCCGTCTTTTGGCGGAACGTTTCTTCATAGCCTTCTTCACGTAATTGCTGACAAATTTGTTCTGTTTGTCTTGACTGCCAAACAATCGCATGATAAATCGGTTTTCCTGTATGTCTATCCCAGACAACTGTTGTCTCTCGTTGATTCGTAATACCAATTGCTGCTACTTGTTTCGCTTCAATATCTGCTATCCGTAAAGCCTCAGCCATACAAGCTAACACCGATGTCCAAATCTCATTCGCATCGTGTTCAACCCAACCAGGATGTGGAAAAATTTGCTCGAATTCTTGTTGAGCTACCGCTTTGATAGCACCCTGATGATCAAATAAAATCGCTCGCGAACTCGTCGTCCCTTGATCCAACGCTAAAATATATTGTTCACTCATCTATACTCCCTCCAATGATTTTCGTTCTATCTAGAATTAACCTATTTTCTATTATACGCCGATTCATCTGTACGACCAACCAAAGTTTACATTAGTTGCTAAAGGGCAGTTAATAATTGACTTTTATAAAGGAAATGCAGTCTGAACCAAGCAGTATTTATTTTTCAATAAAACTAAGGTATATAATATTTAGAAAATGATAAAAGACCGAACCTCATCAAGAGGGGTGGCGCTAAGAGAAAATAATCCCACAGGCCCAACTAAAAGCACATGACGGGTTATTTTTTATTGTGATGATTGGATGTCATATACGCCACCAGCATCCCAAATCAAATTATCTGTAACACATGGCCGTGCATTCTCAAACATCAAGGCGCCACATGTTTTTTTGGGGTAACCTTTTTTCAAAATAGTCCTTATTAACCTAACATTTATGTTTATTTTATGATAATATTAAGGTATACTATATATAGAAAATCATAATATAATAAAAGATTGATCCATGCTGGAACATGGAACGGTCCCCAATAGACCGAACCCCATCAAGAGGGGTGGCGCTAAGAGAAATAATCCCTCAGAGCCTCGCTATAAGCACATGAGGGATTATTTTTTATTGTTATGATTAGACATCATATACGCCACCAGCATCCCAAATGAAATCATTAGGGACATATGGATGGATATTCTCAAACATCAAAGCTTAACATGTTTTTTAATAACCTTTTTCAAAATTGTCCTTATTAACTTAACATATCTGTTTA